>CAITOL010000193.1 GCA_903893975.1 uncultured Rhodospirillales bacterium
CGCTATGGCGGGGTGCTGGATGATGAAATGCTGATGGCCGCCCCGCATTCCTACCTCGCCCAGGCCATCGCCGGCATGGAAGCCCTGTCCAAAAACGGCCTGCGCTACCCGTTCCCGCAATACGGCATCCAGAACGACGTGCGCGACGGCATGGCCAAAAGCTACCCGGATCGGAAGAAGCCGGCCTAAGTTATATACATACCTTACACACAAAGTCGGGCGGCTGGGGCGTAAGGGATGCCGGCTGGTTGATGGTTGCCACCAAAGGCAGCCCTAACCCGGCCCCCGCAACCGCGGGTCCAGCCGGTCCCGCAGCGCGTCGCCGAGCAAATTCAGCCCGAAGGCCAGCAGCAAAATCGCCGCCCCGGCGAACAGCGCCGCCCAGGGCGACAGCATCAGCACGTTGCGCCCCTCGGCCAGCATCAACCCCAGCGACGGGTTCGGCGGCTGCGTGCCCAGCCCGAGGAAGGATAGCGACGCCTCCACCAAAATCGCCGATGACAGCAGCAAACTCGTCTGCACCAGCATCACCCCGGCCAGGTTCGGCAGCACATGCACCAGCAGAATGCGCGCATCCGTCGCCCCCGCCGCCCGCGCGCCGGCCACGAAGTCGCTATCGCAGATCACCAAGGCCGGCCCGCGCAGCAGCCGGGCGAAAATCGGCGTGTAGACCACCGCAATCGCCACCGCCGCCGTCGCCGCCCCCGGGCCGAGCACCGCCACCACGCCAATCGCCAGCAGCATCACCGGAAAGGCGAACAGAATATCCATCGCCCGCATCACCAGCCGCTCGGTCCAGCCGCGATAATACGCCGCCAGCAGCCCCAGCGTCCCGCCCGCCAGCAACGCCAATCCGACCGAGGCCGCGGACACCAGCAACGACGCTCGGCTGCCATACAAAATCCGCGACAGCACATCCCGCCCCAACTGGTCCGTGCCCAGCCAGTGCCCGACCATCGGCCCCCGCAGCCGGGCCACAATGTCCTGCCCCACCGGGTCATACGGCGCCAGCCAATCCGCCCCCAGCCCGAGCAACACCGGCAAGGCCACCATGGCGACGGCGAACAGCAACAACGGAGATTTTCGCATCAGTCGCGCAACCTTGGGTCCAGCAGCCGATACAGCAGATCCACGCCGAAATTCACCAGCACAAACCCGGATGTCACCAGCAAAATTACCGCCTGCAACAGCGGATAGTTGCGGTCGCCAATCGCGCCCAAAATCAACTGCCCCAGCCCGGGAATGGCGAAAACCTGCTCCACCACAATCGCCCCGCCGAGCAGATAGCCGGTCTGAATCCCCAGGCTGGTGACAAACGGGATCATCGCATTGGCCAGCGCGTGCCGATACAGCACCCGCCATTCCCCCAACCCCTTGGCCCGCGCGGTGCGGATGTAATCCTGCCCCAGCGCCTCCAGCAGGGCCGAACGCACCAGCCGCGACAAATTCGCCAGGATCGGCAGCGACAGGCAGACCGCCGGCAGCACCAGCCGCGCCAGATTGTCCAGCGGGTCCTGCCAGAACGGCACATAGCCCAGCATTTGCAACGATGGCGCCAGCGTCGCCAACACCAGGATCAGCACAATCCCCAGCCAGAAACTCGGGATCGTCAGCCCGGCCACGCTCGCCAGCCGCATCGCCACATCGGCCGCCCGCCCGCGCAGGCTCGCCATCACGCAGCCCGCCGGCACCGCCAGCCCCGCCCCGATCACCAGCGCCAACACCGAAAGCTGCACCGTCGGCCAGATGTGGGAGGCGATTTCCTCCCCCACCGGCCGCCCGGTCCACAGCGAGGTGCCAAGATCGCCGCGCAACGCCGCGCTGATCCAGTGCCAGTATTGCGTCAACAGCGGCTGGTCCAAGCCAATCCGGCTGCGCAACGCCGCCACCTTCTCCGGCGTCACATCGGTATTGGCGCCCAGCATGATCGCCACCGCATCCCCGGGGATCAGCCGGATCATGCAGAACACCAACAGCGACACGCCCAGCAACACAAACGCCAGATCAACCAGGCGGGTCAGCACCAGGCGGGTCATGGCAACCGCCACTCCCGCCTTGCCCCAATGCTCACTTGCTGACCGCGGTATCCGCCAGATTGGCCAGGGAACGATTGGCGATCATGTCGAACCCGGTCACATTGGCCCGCACGGCAGAGAACAACTGGCCATAGGCGATATGCGCCGCCGGCCCTTCGCAGGCCAGGGTCGCCTGCACCTTGGCATAGGCCGCCTTGCGCGCCGCCATGTCGGTCATCTGCCGCGCGCTGTCCAGCAGCCCGTCCACGTCCTTGTTCGAATACTTGAACACGTTGGTCGAACCGCCGGTGCGGAAGGTCCGGTAGAAGTAATCATCCGGGTCCGGGCTGCCGGCATTGGCGGAGGCAAACGTATCGAAGTTGCTGTTCTTCCAGTCCTGCACGAAGGCGCCGATTTCCTGGTTCTTCAGCTCCACCTTGAACCCGGCCTTGTTCAGTTCCGCCTGCGCCACCTGGGCGATGTCCTTAATGTCCTGGCGCGGCAGCACATTCATGGTGATCGTCACCGGCAGCGTCACGCCGGCTTCCTTCAGCAACGCCATCGCCTTGGCCGGGTCGTGCTTGTAGCAGGCGAACTGCGCCGTCGGCACCGCCCAATCCTTCAACGCCGGCGATAGCGGCCCGGCCGGCACCCCGGCGCCGAACAAGGCGGCGGTGATAATCTCCTGCCGGTCCAGCGCGTAATTGAACGCCTCCCGCACCTTGGCATTATCGAATGGCGGCTTGGAGGTGTTCATGCCGATCACGGTGTAGGCCAGCTCCAGCGTCTCGGCGAGGCGCACATTCGGCTTGCCCTTCAGCTGCAACGCTGTTGCCGGGTCGATATTGGCCAGCATGCTGAACTGCCCGCTGGTAATCCCCACCTGCCGCGTTGCCGATTCGGGCACGATGTTGAACTTCACCCCGTCCAGCTTCGGCGCCCCGGCGCGCCAGTAATGCTCGAACTTGCTCAGTGCGATGAAGCCGTTCGGCTGCCATTCCTTGAACTTGAACGGCCCGGTGCCGACCGGATTGCGCTGCAAGCTGTCCTTATCCGCCTCAAAGCTGCGCGGCACGATGGCCAGCGTGGCGATGGAGACCAGCAGCGGCGCCGTCGGCTCCTTCAACGTCAACGTCACCGTGGTCGCATCCGTCGCCACCACGCTGTCCATGGTCAGCAGGCGGCTGGCGAGCGGGGAGGCGATGTCCTTCGAGGTCACCCGATGGAAGCTCGCCACCACGTCGGCCGCCTCAACCGGGGCGCCGTTATGGAACGTCATGCCCGGCCGCAGCTTGAAGACATAGGTCTTGCCATCCGGGCTGATCGTCCAGGACTGCGCCAGGCTGGGCTGCACCCGCAAATCCTTGTCGATCGCGGTCAGGCCCTCATAGATCGTGCCGCTGACCACCTGAAACGACGGGAAGGCGGTGATCAGATGCGGGTCCAGCCCAACCGGGGAGGCATCCACGCCCACCTCCAGCACCTGCGCCTGGGCCACAACCGGGGCCATCCCCGCCACCAAAGCCAGCGCCATAACACCGGACGACAACACACTGCGCAGCGATAGTTGGGCCATAACCGGCACCTCCCCTGGTAATTCTACGGTGCGGAAGGCTATGACCACCGCTAGCGGAACACAAGCGGGAGCAAGCCATGGCGGAAAACCTGACCAGCGCGATCGGCGTGATCAGCGGCACCTCGATGGACGGGATCGACGTCGCCATGCTGCACACCGATGGCCGGCACCGCGTCGAGCCCGGCCCCGGCCGCACCTATGCTTACGATCC
This sequence comes from uncultured Rhodospirillales bacterium, assembly GCA_903893975.1. Classification (GTDB taxonomy): domain Bacteria; phylum Pseudomonadota; class Alphaproteobacteria; order Acetobacterales; family Acetobacteraceae; genus CAITOL01. The sequence continues at coordinate 3,803 of CAITOL010000193.1, forward strand.
AGCCTTGCGCCGCGACCTGCTGGCGTTGATCGCCGACCCGGAACGCTGCGAGCACGATCCGCTGGACGCGCTGGAAGACGCGGTCAGTGACGCCCATGCCGGGGCGGTGCGCCAGTTCATCGCCGATTTCGCCATCGACCGGGTTGATGTGGTCGGCATTCACGGCCAGACCATTCTGCACCGGCCGGAACGCCGCTTCACCCGCCAGCTCGGCCGTGGCCCGCGCATCGCCACCGCGTTGGGCCGCGACGTGGTCTACCGCTTCCGCCATGCCGATGTGGCCGCCGGTGGGGAAGGGGCGCCATTCGCCCCGCTTTACCACCAGGCGCTCGGCGCCAGCCTGCCGCAGCCGGTGATGGTGCTGAACCTCGGCGGCGTCGGCAATGTGACGTATATCGACGGCGCGGAGATCGTCGCCTTCGACACCGGTCCCGCCTCCGCGCTGCTGGATGATTTCGTGCAGCGCCGGCGCGGCCTCGCCTATGACGCCGATGGCGCCCTGGCTGCCAGCGGCACGGCGGATCACGCTTTGGTCGCGCGCCTGATGCAGCACCCGTATTTCGCCCGCCCGGCGCCGAAATCGCTGGACCGCAACGATTTTCACGCCTGGGCGCAGGCGGTGGACGGGTTGGACGATGCCACCGGCGCCGCCACCCTGGCCGCCTTCACCGTCGCCAGCGTTGTCGCGGCCGTGCCCCACGTCGCCCGCCCGCCGTTGCGCTGGCTGGTCACCGGCGGTGGCCGCCACAACGCCACCTTCATGCGCCAGCTGGCGGCTGAACTGGGCGTGCCGGTTGATCCGGTGGAAGCCGTTGGCTGGCATGGCGATTTTATCGAGGCCGAATGCTTCGGCTACCTCGCCGTCCGCTCCCTGGCCGGCCTGCCGCTCAGCGTGCCCGGCACCACCGGCGTACCGCAGCCGCTCACCGGCGGGGAACTCTGCCACCCATGATAAACCCCCAATGATCGACCGGGCTTTTGCCCCTGTAGCGGCCGCCATCGCCGCTGGCCGCATTCCCGGCGCGGTGCTGGCGCTGCACGATGCGACCGGCCGGCACCTGCGCGTCGCCGGCATGGCGCAAACCGTGCCAGACCCAGTGCCGATGGCGGCCGATACCTGGTTCGACCTCGCCTCCCTCACCAAGGTGGTGTTCACCACCACCGCCATTCTGCGGCTGGTCGAACAGGGCCGCATTGGCCTGGACGATCCGCTGGCGAGCGTCATCCCGGATTTGCGGCAATACGCTGTGGCAACGGCCGCCGAACGCCGGCTGACCTTTCGCCAATGCCTCGCCCACCAGACCCATCTGCCAGCGGTGGAGCCGCTCTACACCTATGGCCAGTCGCCGCAGACCTTGCGCGCCTTCGTGCTGCAACGCGATTGGCGCGCCGGCCCGCCGGTTTATTCAGACATCAATTTCATCCTGCTCGGCATCGCCATCGAACGCCTGACCGGGCAGGCTTTGGCGGACCAACCCTTGCCGCCCGGCTTCAGCTTTCAGCCCAGCCCCGAACACTGCGCGGCCACCGAATTCTGCCACTGGCGCGGCCGCATCATGCGCGGCCAGGTGCATGATGAAAACGCCTTCGCCCTCGGCGGTGCTGCCGGCCACGCTGGCCTGTTCGGCACGGCGGCGGCGCTGCTGGATTTCGCCGCCGGCCTGCTCACCGCCACCATCCTCTCCTCCGCCAGCATCGCCCTGCTGCGCAGCCGCCATTCCGCCACCCGTGGCCTGGGCTGGGAAGTGGCCTCCCCCGGCTGGCCCGGCGGCGATGGCTGTAGCGCGGAGACGATCGGCCATACCGGCTTCACCGGCACCGGGCTGTGGATCGATTTCACCGCCCAGCGCGCCTGGACCTTGCTGACCAACCGTGTCCACCCCTCGCGCCACAGCGATAGCGGCATCGCGGACCTGCGCCGCGCGGTCGGGGCGCAATTGTATCCGCCTTACACACGCTGATTTGGCCTGACTCGCGCGAACCGCTACAACGGCGGCAATGATGGGGTTTTCGACATTGCGCAAAATTTTGCACGCCACACTGCCGCTCGCGCTCGCTACCGCCCTTGCCGCGTGTGGCACTTTGCCCAATGCCGGGCCGAGCCGGTCCGACATCATGGCCGCCGGTGGCGACAATAAAATTGCCGTGGTGGAGGTCGATAGCCCCACGGTGGAAACCCTGGCCAGCATCCGCCCGGCCTCGCTGATGGGGGCCTTCGGCGATTACCGCCCGGCGCGCGAAACCCGCATCGGGGTTGGCGACGGGGTGCAGATCGTCATCTGGGAAGCCGCGGCCGGCGGCCTGTTCTCCAGCCCGGTGGTGGACCGCAGCAGCGCCGGAACACGGTCGGCGGTGATCCCGGAACAGATTGTCGCGCGCGACGGCTCCATCACCGTGCCCTTCGCCGGGCGCATTGCCGTGATCGGCCGCAGCCCGCCCGAGGTGGAAGCCGATATCGTCCGCCGCTTGGCCGACAAGGCCATCGACCCGCAGGCGCTGGTCACCATCACCCGCAACATCAGCAACACCGTCACCGTCATGGGCGAAGGCGGCGTTGGCGCCCGCGTGCCGCTCACCCCGCGCGGCGACCGGCTGCTCGATGTGCTCGCCAGCGTCGGCGGCGCGCGCGTTGGCGCCGGGGATGTGACGGTCATGCTCACCCGTGAAGGCCATACCATTCGCGTGCCGCTGCAAGCGGTGCTGGATGACCCGAAGGAAAACGTGTTCCTGCAAGCGGGGGATATGCTGACCTTCGTGCGCGACCCGCAAACCTTCACCGCCATGGGCGCCACTGGCCGCAACAGCGTCATCACCTTCGATACGCTGGCGCTTACTCTCGATGAAGCCATCGGCAAAACCGGCGGCCTGATCGACCAGCAATCAGACCCGGATGCCCTGTTCATCATCCGCTACGAACCTGCCAGCACCGCCGCCGCCCTGTCACAGGCCCGTAACGTCCCGCCCGTCAGCGGCTACGTGCCCACGGTCTACCACGTGAATATGAAAGACCCGGCTGGATTGTTCCTTGCGCGACGATTCCCGATGCGCAACAAGGACATTCTGTACGTTGCCAATTCGCCGGTCATTAATTTGCAGAAGGTATTAACCCTGGTGAACCTACTGACCTCGCCCGCGGTCACCGCGGCCTCCGTCAAGTCCATCGCACCGTAACCGCGATGGATCACCCCATCGGGTCGGGGACCACCGCCCAAGCCTTCGCGGCGTTTATCCGCCAGTACCTGTTGCGCCCGTTACCGGCTCTGGCGCCGTCCGTGCGCGCGGTGACGGAAACCGAATATCCGGCGGAAGGCGATGACTGGTTCTGGACCGATGACAACGCCAAGGTGCTGGAACTGCTCGGCCTGCCGGAAGTTTGGCGGGAACATCCGCAGGATGTGACGGATATTCTCCGTTTCGTGATCGGCATGTGCGAAGGCCCGTTCATCTTCCGCCGCCTCGCCGGCGCGCGGCTGCAACAGGTCGCGGCGGAGGGCGACGTCGCCCAGTTCGTGCACAGCTTGATGGATATCAGTTGCGACCTGCCGCGCGGCAAAGTCACCCTCGGCATGCGCTTTCACGACGGGCGCACCGCCCGCAACGTGGTGCTCACCGGCAATTACGTCAGCTTCCGCTATCGCGATCGGCCATTTTCGCTCGACGTCGAGGAAGCGATTTTCGAGCACGCCATCGTGCTCGATGGCGACCGGCTAACGATGACCTGGCAGTCGGAACTGTTCTTCACCCCGATGCGCTTCGGCCGCGCCCGCCGCCTCGGCCGCATTGTCTACACCGTCGCCGTGCGCGCCAATTCGATGTTCGTCGATGTGGAAGCCGCACTCGACCTCGACCCGACGGTCGAGGTGTCCGATGTCGTGCTGACCTTCGGCTATGATGAGCTCAGCCACGGCGAAAACGGCGTGCATTACGAAAACATCCGCACCGCCCATCCGAGCCAGCCCGCGCAATGGCAGGTCGCCGGCAAGCGCGGCAACATGCATCTGCCGGCCGAAGGCTGCCATTACTGGTCGATCGCGCAAACCTCGCAGATCAGCGGCTTCGCGCTGGCCGTGCACACGCTGCCCCATGCCGGTTCGCCGCTGCATTCCATTAACGCCACCTGCAAGGATGCGGGCAAGCTGCATTGGCTGGTGGCGGAACATCGCTTCGCCGGGCCGCAATCTGGACGCCTGGTCGCGGGTGAACGTAAGGTAATCACCGCCGGCGGATTTTACGATCTCGCCGACGCCTATGCCACCACGCTGCCCAGCATCGCGGCGCGCGCGGATGCCGGCGGCCCGGCCATCGACCCTTCTATTTCCTACGACTACGGCGCCGAGGTATTCGCCTTCACGCGCTGCTACCGGGCGCTGATGGCGGCAAACCCGCCGGTGGACGATCCAGAGTTGCGCGATCGGCTGCGCAAGACGATTGATCATTTCGTGGCGGTGTATCAGGCGCATTTCATCGCCCCGTTCCGCGCCAATGTCTCAGCGATTTTTTCGCGCTCGGTGTCCTTCATGGCGCTCGCCTACGCCGACATGGTGGAGGTCACCGGCGACGACCGCTACCGCGCGGCCTTGACCGAAGCGGCCGATATTGTTCTGGCATTCGAACGTCAGAACACCGACGTTGCCGGAGAGCCGCAATCTGCCTTCGCCATGGGGCGCGACGCTGACTCCCTGCCGTATGTGGATTGCCACAGTTCCTGCCTGCTTGCCCTGACCCGTGCCAGCGAGGTTCTGGGCGAGGATCGCTGGCTCTCCGCGATTGATCGCGGCCTGGCCGCCTACCGCATTGATACCCAGGCGATCACTTTCGGCAACCGCGAGGACAAGCAGGATGTCGTCACCGTTGACTACCTGGCGCCAGATGGCAAACGACACTCCATGCCGGCGTTCTGGAACTATCATATCGGTATCACCCTGCGCATGGTCAACGCCATCCGCGCCAGCCAGCATCCCGGCCTGCAAGTGGTCTGGGCCAAGCACGCCACCCGCTTCACCACTCTGGAATGGATGATGCGCCACCGGGTCGAACAATGCCTGCGCCCGCGTGGCGATGGCATGGAAATCCGCACGTCCGTGCTCTCGTCGGAAACCAATTCGTAAACGCAACAATGGGTGGCGATTGCGCTGCTCGACGCGGACCGCCGGGTATAGGGGCCTCAATCATGCACGTGGTCCGCACCCTCGATGAACTGGACGCGATGATCCAGGCCTGCAACGAAGCCGAAGCGATTTCGGATGACGCCATGCGCGCCGTCTTCGGCACCTTCCGCATGGACCCGCCGCGTAACCTGCCGGCAGACCCGTATTCGGAGGCATTTCGCCTCGCCCAGTTGCAGCTCTATCAACAGATCGCCGGCAAGTCGTATAGCAACGCCAACGAAATCACCCAGTTCAATGTCGATGCCGCCGTGCGTCGGCCGTTCCCGTTCGTGACCAACAGCACCACCACGGCGGGCGAATACTTCATGGCCATCGGCTATCTGCTGCGCTGCATGGCGCTGCCGCCGGGGTCGCGGGTGCTGGAATTTGGCGCCGGCTGGGGCATTTCCTCCGTCTGGCTCGCCCAACTCGGCCACCACGTCACCACAGTTGATATCGAGCCATGCTTTTGCGAGCTCATCACCCGCCGCGCCGCGCATGAAGGGGTGGAGATTGAAGTCGTCAACGCCGATTTCTTCTGGATCGAAGGCCAGCAGCGCCAGTTCGACGCGGTGATTTTCCAAGGCTGCTTCCACCATTGCGACGACCATCTCCGCCTGCTGCGCGCTTTGGTGCCGGTGGTGGCGCCGCAAGGCCGGATTTTCTTCGGGGCGGAGCCGATCATGCCGGATTTCCCGCAACCCTGGGGTCTCCGGCTGGATGGCAACTCGCTCTGGGCCATTCGCAAAAATGGCTGGCTGGAACTCGGCTTTCAGTCGGACTACTTCGTTCACGCCCTGGCGCATACCGGCTGGTACACCCGCCGCATCGCCGTCCCCGGCGGGGGTGAACCGCTGACCGTGTGGGAGGCGCGGCACCTGGATGCCGCCAAATTCACCTTTCCGGCCCGCGATACCCGGCTGCAAACCCAAACCGGCACCCGCCGCGACGATGCCATTGCCTTCACCCAGGCCGCCGCCGGCGTCGGGCTATACGGCCCCTATCTCGACCTGCCGGCCGGGCGATACCGCGCCCGGCTTTGCTTCCGCCCCGGTGCGGCGCGCGACGGCCGGGCCAGGGTCGATGTGGTCTGCCAGGCCGCCACCCGCCGTCTGGCCGAAAAATCCCTCGGCGCGGGGGAGGTGATGGAGCTCGACTTCACCCTGACCACCGACGTCACCGGCGTGGAGGTGCGTTTGTTCAACAAGCGCGGCTTTACCGCGACGCTTGATGCGGTGGAGATCATCCCGCAGATCGGCTAGTGCAATATCGCTTGAGGTTGCTTCAACCGAGCGATAATATTGCACGATTAAACAAAGGCCTAGGGTATGATCGGCCTCCGATCCCGATGCAATCTCATACGATCATGCTCTAGCCGTCAGCGCGGGCGAAAGACCACCCGCCGTAAGCCCATCCGCCCTTCAATCACCCCGCGCTCCACCCAGATCCGCACTTCGGTGGTAACTTCGGGGGTGTCCACCCGCACCGGGATCTGGGCGCGAAACAACCCACCACGCCCCGGCCGCATCCGCCCGCGGCTGACGATGCTGCCGGTGAACAGCTCGGCCGCGAAGCTCGCATCGCCCACATCGTCGGAGAAGAACAACTCCAGCTCCAATGTCCACGCGCCGGGCAGAAAATGAAAATACGGCCCGAAATACAGCGGCCGTGCCGGTCCGGCGAGGTCCATCACCGGCACCGCCGGCTCCTGCGCCCGCCAACTCAGGCAACGCCAAGGCAATTCGTAGCTTTGCGGCACCCCGCTCAGCACGCTTTCCAGCATCGGTGCCAGCAACTGAGTGCACACATCGCCGGCCAAGCCCGATAACGCCCCCTCCGGCATCGCCGGCGGCGCCGGAATGGCCGGCTCCACCAACCCGTCCTGCCGCAATGCCGCCGCGATCTGCGGCGCCGCCGCGCTCAGCCGATCCGGCCGCACCAGCACCGTGCCGGGCAGCCGCAGTACCGGCCCCAACGTCGCCAAGGTCGCCGTCATCGCCCGCGCCACCGCCACCACATCCGCGGTATCGGCCAACTGGCGCGTTATGCAGGCGGCAACATCGTCGAGCAGCACCAGCGTCGGCAGCGCCGCATCCGGCACCGCGTAATCCGGCCCACAACTTACCAACAGCCGCACCGGCGCGTCCGGCCCGATTTCCACGCCCTCGGCCAGCGGCAGCCAAACCGTCTCCGCCGCCCGCCCTCGGGCCTCGATCTGCGCCCGCAACATTGCCACGCCCCAATCGAGGAAGGCGCCAGGAAAGCCGATCACGCGGAGACAATCCGGCAACGCCGCCTCGGCCGACATTGGGGGAGGGCTATCGATCATGTCCGTCACAAATTGCCGCTCACAACGTGGCGTAAATATCGCAGGCCAAGTGCACGTCGTCGAACACCCTGCCGCGTCCCCCCTTCAGCACCATCGCCTGGGAACAATAAGACTTCACCACGTTCACATCATGGATCGCCAAGATCATGCCGCAATGCGCCCGCTTCTCGAAAATTTCCCGATGGCACTTCTCCTGGAACCGCCGATCGCCCACCGCCAGCACCTCGTCGATCAGCAGGCATTCAAAGTTGATCGACAACGAAATGCCCAACGCCAGCCGTGCGCGCATGCCGTCGGAATAAATGCGCACGGGCTCGTAGATATACGGTCCCAATTCACTGAAATCGCTCACGTAATCCAGCATCGCATCAAACGGCGTATTATAAATCCGGGAAATGAACCGCATGTTATCATAGCCAGTCATTTCGCCTTCAAACCCACCGCCCAACGCCAGCGGCCAGGACATATAGAGCCCGCGATGGATGATGCCGCTGGTTGGCAGATGCAGCCCGGACAGCAGCTTGATCAGAGTGGATTTCCCAGCCCCGTTGCCGCCCAGAATGGCGAACCGCTCCCCCAGCCCGACGCGAAAGCTGATATCGTCCAACACCCGCCGATGCCCGCTCTCGGTGGGGAATTCCTTCACCAGGTTCTGCACCCGGATCGCGTGATCGTCGAACACGTCATCGTCGAACACGTCATCCGCGACTGGCACGGCGGTTTTAGACCCGAGCCACCCTTTGGTCAGACGGGAGAACGGCGCGTTCACACTTCACGCCCGAATTGGCGCATCGGCCGCACCTTTGCCGGTAGCGTGGTAAAAAACAGCAGCAACCCGCACAAAAACACTGAGCCGATCCAGGTTTTGCGCCAGGGATAGGCGGCCCGATCCGGCCGGTCTGGCAACACTACCGGCTCCAGATAACTTTGCTGCCGCCGCGAATCCATTTCCGCCGACCGCGACCCGGCCAACGCGGCAAGGTAGGTTTTTTGCGCGAACTCGCGTTGCAGGCTCAACCGCTCGAATTCTTCCAGATAGCGGGTGAAGGTCGCATCCTTGCCGGCCAAGGAGGCTTTTTCCTCGTCAATCTGCACCTGCAACGCCCGCACCCGGCTCCGCAGCGGCGCGATTTGCGGGCTGTTCGGCGCCGATTGCAGCGCGATGTCCAACTGCGTCGCGGTTGCCACCTTATCCATGGTCAGCGCGCCGATGGTTTCCAGCACTTGCCGGGCCTGTGCCAGCGGATCGGCCATGCCTGTCCGGTTACGAAACGCAGTGACCCGCGCATCGGCTGCGGTGGCGGTGAGGCGGGTTTGCTCAACCTCCTCCTGGGCGATTTGCAGCGCATCGCGCCGCGACCGCGCGTTCAGCCGGTTCAGCAGCGCCTCGGCACCTTGCATCAGCACCTGCGCCAGCCGTTGCGCGGCCTCGGGCCGGAACCCCTGCGCGCGCAACACCGTCAGCCCGGTGCTGCTTTCAAACTCGACTGAGACCATCGACTGATAGCGACGGAACAACGCTTCATCGCTATCCGGCCCCAGAAAGCTGGGGAACCGCCAGAACCAGTCTTGCCCACCATCGCGCAGCGCCGCTTTTAGGTCCGCCTTGTCGATCACCAACTGCATCGCGTCGCGCGACAGGATGTAGTCGTGGATGGCGTAGGAGTCCTCGCCACTGGCCGCTTTCGGCGATTCCTCGGTGGAAATCACCTGCGCCCCCAGCCGGTTCGGCATGCCCGGCTGGCGCACCACAAACGTCGCCTCGGAGACAAACCGATCCGCCGCCAAAAACCCGAAATACGTCGTGGTCAGCGCCGTCGGCAGCACCACCAGCAACAGCAGCCGCACCGCGATCCGCCGGCTACGGCTCGGCCCGAAACGCCGCGCGCGCGCAGGGTCACGCAGCGTCGACCGGGACAAATCCTCAAGTTGGACGAGCTCAACCCAGGAGTCTGGCGCTTCAGGCGGCATGCATGACCCTAGCGAGGAAAGGAAATTTAGCTTCTATATATAGGCATACTGGGGGTCAGAATTCCAATCACGGCGGCGTAACCGACCGGTGGTGTACCCTGACGTCTGGAAATTCAGTTTGCGGCCTGGGCGGTGTAGGCGTTCCAACGACCAAGAAGGAACCCCACACGATGCCTGACACCCACGATAGGATCATCGACGAGTTGATGGAACAGTTGGTCGCGCA
>CAITOL010000194.1 GCA_903893975.1 uncultured Rhodospirillales bacterium
CGCGCCATTGCGCCACGCCATCGCCGCCCGCCTCCTGGCAGCCCCCCAGCGCGGCCTGTTGACGCGCCCCGCCTAACCCGTGCCACTCTCCCCCTAACGGGGAGCGTGCACCACCATGTCCAGCGATATCGCCACCATCCTGCGGCCAAAATCCATCGCCGTCATCGGCGCGTCAGAGGATCAAACCAAGTTCGGCGGCCGGCTCTACCGCCTGCTGCTGAAACATAATTTCGCCGGCACGGTCTACCCGATCAACCCGAACCGCCCGCAATTGTTCGGCCTCAAAACCTACCCCAACCTCGCCGCCACCCCCACCGCGGCGGACATGGTGGTCATGGCCGTCCCCCGCCATCTCGTGCAAGGCTTCGTGACGGAGGCCGCCGCCATCGGCGTGCGCGCCGCCATCGTCATCACCGCCAAATTCTCCGATGAAGGCCCGGAAGGCGCGGCGCTGGAAGCCGAAATCACCCGCATCGCCCGCGCCGGCAACATGCGTCTCATCGGCCCCAACTGCCTCGGCCTCATCTCGCCAGCCAACGCCGTCGTGCTCTGCTCCTCCCCGGCCTTGGACACCGACCACCTCATCGTCGGCCAGATCGGTTTCGCCAGCCAGTCCGGCGCCATGATGGCCACCGTCTTCGACCGCGCCCGCGCCCGTGGCGTCGGCTTCTCCCACTGCGTCAGCGTCGGCAACCAGGCGGATCTGGAACTGTGCGACTTCGTCGAATACTTCATCGACGACCCGCGCACCTCCGTCATCTGCACCTATGTCGAGGGCCTGAAAGACCCCGCCCGCTTCACCGCTCTGGCCCGCCGCGCCCGCGCCGCCGGCAAGCCCTGGCTCATGGTCAAAGCCGGCCGCACCAGCGCCGGCGCCCGCGCCGCCTTCTCCCACACCGCCAGCCTCGCCGGCACCTTCGCCGCGCTGGAAGCGGTCTGCACCGAAACCGGCATCGTCCTGCTGGAAGATTTTGATGCCATGCTCCTGCTCGCCGCCGGCATGGCCCGCTTCCCGCACCGCCCGGTCACCTCCGCCACCATCCTCACCACCTCCGGCGGCGGCGGCGCCATCACTGCGGACCGCCTCGCCGCCGGCCAGGTCCCGCTCACCACGTTCGCCCCCGCCACCACCGCCAAACTGGCCGACCTCTATTCCGCCGGCCAGGCCAGCAACCCGATCGACTTCGGCGGCCGCAAAAACGGGGAAGGGGTGGACATCGCCGGCATCACCACCACCATCATCGGCGAAGACCCAGCGCACGACGCGGTCGCCGCCGTCCTCACCACCTCGCCAGACATGAAGGCCAGCACAGCGAACATCGCGGACGCCATCACCAAGCCCACGCTCTTCGTCATGACCCCTGGCCCTGCGGCCGACACCGCCCGCGCCGAACTCGTCGCCCGCGGCCTGCCCTTCACCGACAGTCTGGAAGACGCCGTCCGCGCCATCGCCGGCTGGTGCCGCTACACCGCCTGGGCCGCGCCCATCCAAGCCGAACGCCCCGCTGATCTGCCACATGCCGAACTCCCCACCGCCGCCGGCCCGGTCGCCCCGGCCGACCTCGCCGCTTTGCTCACCGCCTACCACCTGCCCATCGCCCCGCAAGCCATCTGCGCCGATGCGCATGATGCCGCCGCCGCTGCCGCCCGCATCGGCTACCCCGTCGCGCTCAAAGCCCTCGGTGCCGATCTGGTGCACAAAACCGAAGCCGGTGGCGTCATCCTCAACCTCGCCACCGAAGCCGCGCTGAAAACCGCGATCGCGGACCTGCAAGACCGCCTCGGCACCAGCCTGCAAGCCCTGCTCATCCAACGCATGACAGTGGGGGAAGCCGAATTGATCCTCGGCATCAACCGCGATCCGCAATTCGGCCCCATGGTCGTGCTCGGCGCCGGCGGCATCCTGGTGGAATTGCTGCACGATGTCGTGATGGCCCCGGCGCCGCTTTCGCCCGCCGCCGCCGCCGCGTTGCTGCACCGGCTGCGCGTCGCCGCCATCCTGCGCGGCATCCGTGGCCGCCCACCGCTCGATATCGCCGCCGTCGTCACCACCATCGTCAACCTCTCCTGGCTCGCGCACGACCATCGCGAGCGCCTGGCCGAACTCGACATCAACCCGCTGATCGTCAGCCCCATCGGCTGCACCATCGTCGATGCCCGCGCCCTGCTGCTGGAACAACCGAAATGACCCATTACACCGCCGCCCATTGGGGCATTTACGAAGTCGAGGGCACGCAACTCCGCGCCTGGTCGCAAGATCCAGACCCGAACGACATCGGCCTGCACGCCCTCGCCCCCAGCCTGCAACGCCTACGCGTCCGCCGCCCATCGGTGCGGCAATCCTGGCTCCAGCACGGCCCTGGCACCGCGCCGGAATTACGTGGCTGGGAACCCTTTGTCGAAGTGGACTGGCCGGTCGCGCTCGACCTCGTCGCCGCCGAACTCGCCCGCGTGAAAGCCGTGCACGGCAACCGCGCCATTTTCGGCGGCTCCTATGGCTGGTCCAGCGCCGGCCGCTTCCACCACGCGCAAAGCCAGGTGCACCGCTTCCTCAACAGCATCGGCGGCTATGTCCGGCATAATGACAGCTACAGCCTCGGCGCCGGCCGCGTCATCATGCCGCATATCGTCATGTCCATGGAACAAAGCTGGGACCAGACCACCTCGTTCGATGTCATGGCGCAACACACCCAGCTCTTTATCGCCTTCGGCGGCGTGCCGGCCAAAAACGCCCAGATCTCCGCTGGCGGCGCCGGGCTGCACCGGGTCAAACTCGGCCTCGCCGCCATGGCCCAGGCCGGCTGTCGCTTCATCAACATCTCCCCCGTGGCGGATAATCTGGATACTGGCGGCCCGGTGGACTGGCTGCCCATCCGCCCGAACACCGATACCGCGCTCATGCTCGCGCTCGCCCATGTGCTGTGGCGCGACAATCTGCTGAACCGCGATTTCCTCACCCGCTGCTGCCACGGCTACGACCGGTTCGAGCCCTATCTGCACGACAAAACCCCGGCCTGGGCCGCCGACATCACCGGCATCCCCGCCGACCGCATCACCGCTTTGGCGCATGACATGGCCGCGCATCGCACCATGATCAACGTCGCCTGGTCGCTGCAACGCGCAGCCCATGGCGAACAGCCGTTCTGGATGGCCGTTACCCTCGCCGCCATGCTCGGCCAGATCGGCCTGCCCGGCGGCGGCTTCGCCGTCGGCTACGGCCCCACCAACCGTATCGGCAGTTCCCACACGCGCCTGCCCGGCCCATCCTTACCACAAGGCAACAACGCCGTGCGCGACTTCATCCCGGTCGCCCGCATCGCCGACATGCTGCTCAACCCCGGCGCCGCGTTCCAATACAACGGCGGCCACCATGTTTATCCCGATATCGATCTTATTTACTGGGCCGGCGGCAACCCGTTCCACCATCACCAAGACCTCTCCCGCCTGCTCAAAGCCTGGCAGAAGCCCTCCACCATCGTGGTGCACGAACAATACTGGACCCCAACCGCCAAACTCGCCGATATCGTCCTGCCCGCCACGATCAGCCTCGAACGTAACGATATCGGCTACGCCAGCACCGAGGGCCACATCGTGGCCATGCGCAAAGCCGTCGAACCCTTCGCCGAATCCCGAGACGATTACAGCATCTTCACCGATCTCGCCGAACGCCTCGGCGCGCGGGAGGCCTTCACCGAAGGCCGCGATGAAGCCGCCTGGCTGCGCCATCTCTACGCCACTACCGAACGCCGCGCCGCCAGCATGAACATCACCTTGCCAGATTTCGCCACCTTCTGGGATCAGGGCCTGATCAGCCTCGCCGCCTACGACCAGCCGGTCACAATGCTGGAAGCCTATCGCAACGATCCGGCGGCGAACACACTCAATACCGCTTCCGGCAAAATCGAAATCTTCTCAGACCGCATCGCCGGCTTCGCCCTGCCAGACTGTCCGGCCCATCCCAGCTGGATGGAGCCAACCGAATGGCTCGGCGCACCAGCCGCCACCACCTATCCGCTGCATCTGCTGTCAGACCAGCCGGCCCGCCGCCTGCACAGCCAGCTCGATGCCAGCCCGCACAGCCTCGCCGGCAAAATCCACGGCCGCGAACCCATCTACCTCAACCCGGATGATGCCGCCGCCCGCAACATCGCCGATGGCGACCTGGTGGAGGTCTTCAACGCCCGCGGCACCTGCCTCTCCGCCGCCATCCTCTCCACCGCCATCATGCAAGGCGTCGCCCGCCTCGCCACCGGCGCCTGGTTCGATCACGACTGGCAGACCGGGGTGGAAAAACACGGCAACCCGAACGCGCTCACCGCCGATATCGGCGCCTCATCGCTCAGCCAAGGCTGCACCGCGCAAACCTGCCTGGTGGACGTGCGCCGTGCCGACGGGCCCATCCCCGCCGTCACCGCGCACGCCCTGCCGGCGTTCCGTCAAACGTAAGGCACGCCCCATTTCTCCGCGAACACCACCTCGTTCAGCGCCGTCCGCCCCACCGGCCCGAACTTGCCCATCGGATAGCCGATCGGCAAAATCGCGTAGGAATGCACCCCCGCCGGCAGCCCCATCGCCGCATCCGCCTCGGCGGCATACAGCGCATGCCGGGTGGTGAGCGTGCTGCCCAACCCCAACGCGCGCGCCGCCAGCAGCATGTTCTGCACCGCCGGATAAATCGAAGCGCCCGCCACCCGGCTCGGGTTGGCGCCATCCTCCAGGCAGGCCACAATCCACACCGGGGCCTCGTGGTAATGCTCGGTCAGATACTCCACCGCCGCGTGCTGGCGCGCGTACCGCTCGGGCGACACGCCCGGCGGCGGCACCGCGGTCGCATAACGCGGCCCGATCGTTTCGTCATACGCACGCTTGTACAGCACCTGCACCGCCTGCTTCACCGCCTGGTCCTTTAGCACCAGAAAGCGCCATTTCTGAAAATTGCCGCCATTGGGTGCGCATAGCCCGGCCTCCAGAATCTGCCGGATCAATTCATCCGGCACCGGGTCCGGCTTCAACCGCCGCATCGCCCGCATGGTGCGCATGGTCTCGAACAGATCGGTCGCGGTCATTTTGGCAGCCTCCCTTTGGGTGCATTATCGCAGGCGAATCTGAAGGTGAAGGCAAGGGGAAGCACTCCTTTTTTGCAAAAAAGGAGCAAAAAACCTTTAAAACTCTAGTCCCGTGCGCACCACCCC
>CAITOL010000195.1 GCA_903893975.1 uncultured Rhodospirillales bacterium
GGCCCCACCCCGCCAGCCGGCAGCCGCATCCTGGCCGCCACCGCGCCGCCGCAGCACCGCACGTTGATTTTCTCCATCAAACAGGCCGGGGCGCCGGCGGGCGGCGCGCTGGCGGGCCTGCTGGTCGCCCCGCTCGCCGCCGCCTGGGGCTGGTCCACGGCGCTGCTGCTGGCGGTCGCGGCCGGCTGCATCACCATCATCGCCATCGCCCCGCTGCGCGGCATGATGGATGCGGAGCGGGAGCCCGCCCGCTCCATCCACCCGCGCGACATCTTCCGCCCCGCCACGGTGCTGGCGCCCATCATCACCCTGGGCCGCTCGCCGCAGATGATGTCCATCACCGCGCTCGCCATTTCGTTTTCCTGCGCCCAGGGCACGCTCTACAGCTTTTCCGTCACCTATCTCACCCAGCGCGGCCTGCGGCTGACCGATGCCGGCTTCGCCTATGCCTGCCTGCAAGGCGCCGGGGTGTTTGCCCGCGTGCTGCTGGGCTGGTTTGCCGACCGTACCGGCACCCCGGCGCTCAACCTGACCGTGCAAGCCTATATCGGCGCCGGCTGCATCCTGCTCTACGCGCTGATGCCCGGCGATCTGCCGTTGGCCCTGGTCGCGCTGATCACCACCGCCTGCGGGTTTTTCTGCGCCTCCTGGAATGGCATCTACATGGCGGAAATCGTCCGGCTGGCCCCGCCGGACAAGGTCGCCGATGCCACCTCCTCCTCCACCCTGTTTACCTTCCTCGGCTACATGTTCGGCCCCAGCCTGTTCGCGCTCGCGGTGCCCTATTGGGGCTGGACCTGGCCCTATGTGGCGGTGGCAGCACAGTTGGCGCTGATGGCCCTGGTGCAAACCGGCCTGCTGGCCTGGCGGCGGGCCGGCCACCTGCATCGCTGAGCCTCGCTGCGCCGCACAACCCAGCCAGACTCGATCCCGGTTCCCGCCGCCCGCATTTCGTGGCAGAACCCGGCACCTTTATTTTCACGGATGCAGCAAATGTCCGACAGCACAGAGTTCGACCTGATCGTCATCGGCGCCGGCCCCGGCGGCTATGTCTGCGCTATCCGCGCCGCCCAGCTTGGCCTGCGCGTGGCCTGCGTGGAAAAGCGGGACACGTTGGGCGGCACCTGCCTGAATGTCGGCTGCATCCCGTCCAAAGCCCTGCTGCAATCGTCGGAAAACTTCCTGGAAACCACCCATGCCTGGAAGGACCACGGCATTGTGGTGCAAGGCGTGTCGCTGGATCTGGCGCGGATGCAAGCCCGCAAGGGCGAGGTCGTGGGCGCCAACGTCAAGGGCGTGGAATTCCTGTTCAAGAAGAACAAGGTCACCTGGCTGAAGGGCGAAGGCCGCATCACCGCGCCGGGCCAGGTCAGCGTGGCCGGCACTGCCTACGCCGCCAAGCACATTGTCATCGCCACCGGCTCGGAAAGCATGCCGCTGCCCGGCGTGGCGGTGGATGAAAAAACCATCGTCACCTCCACCGGCGCGCTCGAACTCGACAAGGTGCCCGGCCATCTGGTGGTGATCGGCGGCGGGGTGATCGGGCTGGAACTGGGCAGCGTCTGGCGCCGCCTGGGGGCGGAGGTCACCGTGGTCGAATTCCTCGACCGGCTGATCCCCGGCAATGACGGCGAAGTGGCCAAGCAGTTTGAACGGGTGCTGGCCAAGCAGGGCATGAAGTTCAAACTGTCCACCAAGGTCACCGCCGCGACGCAAACCGAAACCGGCGTCAGCCTGACGGTGGAGTCGGTCAAAGACGGCAAAACCGCGACTTTGGACGCGGATATCGTGCTGCTGGCGATCGGCCGGCGCGCGTTTACCGATGGCCTCGGGCTGGCGGAAATCGGCGTGAAGCTCGACGGCCGCGGCCGGGTGGAAACCGATGGGCATTTCGCCACCAACATTCCCGGCATCTACGCCATCGGCGACGTCATCGCCGGGCCGATGCTGGCGCATAAGGCGGAAGACGAAGGCGTGGCGCTGGCCGAACGCCTAGCCGGCCAGGCTGGCCATGTGAACTACGACGTCATCCCCGGCGTGGTCTACACCGCCCCGGAAGTTGCCTCCGTCGGCCAGACGGAAGAACAGCTGAAAGCCGCCGGCATCGCCTACAAGGTGGGCAAATTCCCCTTCACCGCTAATGGCCGCGCCCGCGCCATGGCGCAGACCGACGGCTTTGTGAAAGTGCTGGCAGACGCGAAGTCGGACCGGATTCTGGGTGCGCATATCCTCGGCCCGGATGCCGGCACGCTGATCGCGGAATTGGCGATGGCGATGGAATTCGGCGCCAGTTCCGAAGATGTGGCGCGGATTTGCCATGCGCATCCCAGCTTGAGTGAAGCGGTGAAGGAAGCGGCGCTGGCGGTGGAAGGCCGGGCGCTGCATATCTGAGGGCAAGGGAAGCAAGCGCTCCTTTTTTGAAAAAAAGGAGCAAAAAACTTTTGAAACTCTGGCCCAACGCATCGACGCCCACCCGGGACGGTACGGCGAAGCCAAGGAACAGATGAAGTTCTTTTTGTTCACAAAAAGAACATCCTTCCCTTGCCCCACCCTCGCTACGCTCTGCCCCCCCGACCGCAGGCAACCCGCATGAACACCCCCCTCGCGCTCACCATGGGCGACCCCGCCGGCATTGGCGGGGAACTCACCCTGAAAGCCTGGCAAGCCCGGCGCGGCGGCCGCCCGTTCGCGGTGCTGGATGACCCGGACCGGCTGGCCAGCCTGGCCGCGCAGTTGGGGCTGGCGGTGCCGATCCAGGTTGTGGACAGCATCGGCGCCGCCGGGGCGGTGTTCGCCACCGCCCTGCCGGTGCTGCGGCAAAGCCTGGCTGCCCCGGTGCAAGCCGGCACGCCCAACCCGGCCAATGCCGTCGCGGTGATCGCCTCCATCGAACGGGCCACCAAGCTGACCCTGGCGGGTGAAGCGGCAGCGGTCGTCACCAACCCGATCCATAAATCCACCCTCTACGGCGCCGGCTTCGCCTATCCCGGCCACACCGAATTTCTCGCCGCACTCACGAATACCGATCTGCCGGTGATGATGCTGGCGAGCCCAGACTTGAAGGTGGTGCCAATTACCGTGCACGCCTCGCTGCGGCGTATGCTCGGCATGATCACGGTGGAGCGCATTGTGGCGGTCACCCGCGTGACCGCACAGGCGCTGCAACGCCATTGGGGCCTGCCCGCCCCGCGCATCGCCATGGCCGGCCTGAACCCGCATGCGGGCGAGGATGGCACGATGGGCGACGAGGAAGTGACCATCATCGCCCCCGCCATCGCCCAGCTGCGCGCCGAGGGCTTTAACGTCACCGGCCCCTTCGCAGCGGACAGCCTGTTCACCCCGGCCGCCCGAACCGGCTATGATGTGGCCATGGGCATGTACCACGATCAGGCGCTGATCCCGTTGAAAACGCTGGATATGACGCACGGGGTCAACATCACCCTCGGCCTGCCGATCCTGCGCACCTCGCCGGACCACGGCACCGCCTTCAACATCGCCGGCCAAGGCATCGCCGATGCCGCCAGCCTGATCGCCGCCATCGACCTGGCGAGCGACCTCGCCGCACGACGGGAGACACGAAAATGAGCCTACGCCTGGGGGTAAATGTCGATCACGTCGCCACGCTGCGCAATGCCCGTGGCGAAGCCTACCCAGACCCGCTGGACGCCGCCCGCATCGCCATCGCCGCCGGCGCGGACGGCATCACCATCCATCTGCGCGAAGATCGCCGCCATATCCGCGACGCCGATGTCGCGGCAGTTAAAGCTGGGATCAGCAAGCCGCTGAACCTGGAAATGGCCGCAACGGCGGAAATGCTGGCCATTGCGCTGGCCACCCGCCCGAACGCCTGCTGCATCGTGCCGGAAAAGCGGACGGAGGTAACCACCGAAGGCGGGCTGGATGTTGCCGGGCAGCAGGCCAGCCTCGCGCCGATGGTCGCCAGCCTGCGTGCAGCCGGCATCCGGGTGTCGCTGTTCGTCGATCCCGATCCGGCGCAGCTGCGCGCCAGCGCCGCGATCGGCGCGGATATCGTCGAACTGCATACCGGCGCCTACGCCCACGGCAAGCCGGACGAACTCGCCCGCCTGCAAGACGCGGCCAGGCTTGCGGTGCAACTCGGCCTGGAATGCCATGCCGGGCACGGCCTGACCTATGCCAATGTCGGCCCGATTGCCGCCATTGCGGAGGTGATGGAGCTCAATATCGGCCACTTCCTGATCGCGCAGGCGGTGTTTGACGGCCTGCCGGCGGTGGTGGCGCAGATGCTGGCGCTGATGCAGGCGGCAAGGCGTTAGGGGATGGCGTTCTTCACCTTCTGCGCCCCGGTGGAAACCGCGCTGCCGGCTTGGGACACATCCTTGCCAACCCCTTGAACAGTATTGCAGCCGGCTAGCAGCAGGCACGTAAGCGCTATCAGCACTACGGATTTCATCGCTTCACCTTTACTTGCAGGGCAGCCGGCCAGTCGACGATCATGCCTGGCCTGGAACTGTCGATGCCGCCAAGCGCGTAGGTGCGGCGGCACAATTCAGCGGAAAGCGCCGCCCGGTCGGTAATATGCGCCAGATCGTCGAACGGGATCAATGCGCCAATTTCCGTGCGAATGGTGGTGTTGAAGCGACGGCGGATTTCCCCCGCCATCAGCGCCAACCGCATGGTGGAGCTGACATGGCTGACCATATGGAACAGCCGACCATTCTGGCCATGAAAATAAACCGGCAACACCGGGCAGCGGGCGCGTTGCAGCATCTGGGCGATGAAAGCCTGCCACGGCGCATCCATCGCCGGGCGGCGGCCCCACCGATCTGGCGAGGTGGAAATGCCGCCGGCCGGGAACACCACCACCACGCCGCCACGGTCCAGATGCCGGCGCGCATCGGCGCGGGACCGCAAATTCGTCGCCTGCGCGTCGCGGGTGCCGGCAAAGCTGATCGGCAGAAAATGCGGCTTGGTTTCCGGCGCCTGGATCAGCACGGAATTGATCAGCAACTGAAAATCCGACCGCACCAGGCTGATTAACCAGCATAAAATCAGCCCATCCACCAACCCGAACGGATGGTTCGCCACCACCAGCAGTGGCCCGGTGCGCGGAATATCGGCCAAGGCGGATTGATCGAAATCCACCTTGATGCCGGTGCGGCGCAAAATATCGGACCAGAAAATATCCGGCGTGCCGCCCTCGGCGCGGAAACGGTCGTAAACCGCCTTCAGCTCCTTCTGACCCGTCACAACCTCAATCACCCGGATCAGCGCCCGCTGCGCCGCCGTCATCGCCGGGTCGATATACCGCAGCGGGGGGTCATCACCGAATGTTGGGTTGCCAGCCGTCGCCACGTCGCGTCCACTCCTGCAAGTCGGTCGGGGAAGAATAGCAGGCTCGCGGACCCACCGCGAGCCTGACGTATTCAGGCCTTTGCGAGCGTGAGACCGCAGGCGTCGAAGGTGGTGAACAATTTCGCCGCCGCGTCCGCCGCCAACGGCAAATGCGGCGGGCGCTGGTAGTTCCAGTCCGCATTGCCGGTGTTGCGCGCCACCAGCGCCTTCAAGCCCGGGATCAGCGGGGCGGAGACCACGGCCTTGCGGATGGCGCCAAGCTGGGTTTGCGCCGCAGCACCCGCGTCATTGTTCCAATTGGCATAAACCGTGGCGCTGACCGAGCAGCCGACATTGGCCGCCGCCGTAATGCAGCCCGCGCCGCCCACCTGCAGCAAATCGCGCAGCGCGCCGTCATCGCCGCAATACACCTCGAACCCGTCTTTGGCGAAATGGTCGGCATAGGCGCGGGTATTGGCAAAATCCCCGCTGCTATCCTTGATCCCCTTCACCTTGCCCGGATAGGCCTTCAGCAACCGACCGATCAGGTCAAGCCCGAACGGCACCGCGGACTGCGCAGGGAAGTGGTAGAGGTAGATTTTGATATCGCCGCCCACCCGCTGGATCACCTCGGAGAAGTAGGCAAACAGCCCGTCATCGCTCGGATTTTTATAGAAAAACGGCGGCAGCAGCAGGGCGCCACGGCAGCCCAGCGCTTCCGCCTTGCGGGTCAGCATCACCGTATCCGGGATCGCCGTGGTGCCGGTGCCCGGCATCATGGTGGCCGCCGGAATGCCGCGCGCCACCAGCCCTTCCATCACCTCCACCCGCTCGGACACGCCTACGGAATTCGCCTCACCGGTCGTCCCCAGCACACCCAGCCCGTTACACCCGTTCGCCAGCAGCCATTTGGCATGCGCGGTCATGCGGTCCAGGTCGATGGACAGGTCCTGCCGCATCGCGGTCAGCACAGCGGCGTTCACGCCGCCGTAAATGGCGTCTTTCATCATGGGATCAGGCTTTCGCTTGGGGTTTATGCTTTAGGTTTCCGGGGGCGTGGCATCTTGCCAGGCCAGTCGACGATGTGGTGGTCCAACGGCCCGGCCTGCCGCTCGCCAATGGCACGGCCACGCACCGATATCCCGGCCGTGTGCACCGTCTCCGGATCGCCGGACACCAACGGATGCCACCAGGCCAGGTCCTTGCCCTCATCCAGCAGCCGATATGCACAGGATGGCGGCAGCCAGTTGATCTCGCGCAGCACCGTCGGCGTCAGGCTGACGCAATCCGGCACGAAGCGCTGGCGGGCGAGGTAGTTGCTGCATTGGCAGGTGTTCAGATCGAGCAACCGGCAGGCCACATTGGTGTGGCACAACTGCTCCGCCTCTTCGTAGATCAGCTTGTGCAGGCAGCAACGGCCGCAGCCGTCGCAGAGCGATTCCCACTCTGCGCCGGACATCTCGTCGAGCGTTTTTGTCTTCCAGAACGGGAGGTCGTCGGCCATTCGCCGCAGTCTACAGGCCCGCGCGCAAACCCGCCACCCGCCGCTCAGCCAAAGGTGGCAAACATCTCCTCCACCGCCCTCAACTGGTTCCCCACCGCCGATGACGGCACAAGGATCGGCGTGCCCACCCCGGCATCGCGCCACGCTTCCACCCTGTCACGCACCATGCTTGCCGTGCCGAACAGTGACACATCGGCCAGCCAGCGATCGGTCAGCAGGCCCGGCACATCGTCCGTGCGGCCTTCAGCGATGGCCTGCTCCAGCGCATCCATTTCTTCCACATAACCGGCTTCGCGCCAGTAATTGCGGTAATTCGGCAGAAAGGCATAGCTGGTGAGCGCGCGGCGGTTCACCGCCCGCGCGGCGGCCACATCGTCGCTGATGCAGGTCGGCATCATGTTGCCGATCATAAAGTCCGGATTGTCCCGCGCCGTCGCCGGCAAGGCCGCGAGCGAGGTTTTCATGTGGCTGAGCGCCGCATTGGCGAACAGCACGCCCTGGCCAATCCGCCCGGCCAGCGCCACCATCTTCTGCCGCATCGCCGCAATCAGCACCGGCGGCAGCGCGCCAATCCCCTCCACCGCCCGCAACCGCTCGACGAAGCGTTCCGTATCCCCCAGCGGCTTACCCGGCGTCACCCCCATGCGCACATGCGACGGGCCATGGCTGATCCCGATGCCCAGCGAGAAGCGCCCGCCAGAAACTTCGTGCATAAAGGCCGCCGACTGGGCGAAATCCCCCACCGTGCGGGCATAGATCGGCGCGATGGCGGTGGCGAACGGAATGCGCGACGTATTCCACGCCAGCGCCTCACACAGCGACATGTTGCTGAAAATGCTCGGCGCGAAAATCCCGGCATAGCCGCGCCGCTCCATCTCGCGCGCCACCTCCACCGTCGCCATGCGGCGGCCGGGCACGGCAATCAGGCTACAGGCAGGCATCAATTGCGGCATGGCTGCTATCCGTCCAAGTTTCCTAGGCGCAGCCTGCCACGCTTCCCATCGCGGCCCAAGATGGGCATATGCCAGGAAACAGGAGGCCCGCATGCCGCACGACCATTCCAAGACGCCCGAAAACGATATGCCCGCTAACGAGATGAACGACATCAGCCATGCCGGCGCGGTGGTCGATAAGGCCATCGAGTATATGACCGGCCAAAACCTGCCCTCGCTCGCCATCGCCTCGGCCCTGTTGGGCGGTGCCGTGGGCATGCTGGCGCGCGACATGTCGGACGAGGCGATCGTCAACGTGCTCAACAATGCCATCCGTTCGGTGCGCAATGGCGAATTTCGTGCCGCCGCGCCCGAAGCGCATCATTGACGTCGGCGCCGTAATTCGTCATAGACCGCGCCTTCCGTTCGTCCGGATTGCGGGGTCACTCGCTTCCGCGCTTTAGTTTGAGGGTTAGCATCATGTCTCGCCGCTGCCAGATCACCGGCAAAGGTGTCCTTTCGGGCAACAACGTCAGCCACGCCAACAACAAGTCACGCCGGCGCTTCCTGCCCAACCTGCAGGAAACCTCGATGCTGTCCGACACGCTCGGCACCTCGGTCCGCATGCGTCTGTCGACCCGCGCGATCCGCACGGTCGAAAAGAATGGCGGCATCGACAGCTTCCTGCTCGGCACCAACAACTCCCGCCTGCCGGAAGAAGCGCTGGTCGTGAAGCGGCAGATCGTTAAGGCCGCTGCCAAGAAGGCCGCTACCAACGCCTGATCCGGCGTAACGGGCGTCTTTACTGCTCGTTAAACGATTGCGGACTACCGAGGGCCGTCATGGCCCTCGACCCCGCTTTCCCGAGTCTGAGCTTGATTGCCCTCTCCACGTTGGTCCTAATCGGCCTTCCTGGGTTGGGCTTTTTGGCGTTTTCGAACGCGCGCGCTCGCAAACGCGGCGACATCAGCCGAATTGCGGCCGAGGCTCAGCGGCATGACGCAGTGCGTCTGGTGCGACTGATCGCCCACGACCTGCACGAGCAAGGCCTGTCGCTACTCGGCCAAGCCGGACAGTTACAGCACGCGGGCGTGGCTGGTGCCGAGCCGATCTCCACCTCCGCCGGTCTGCTGCTCGGGTTGGCCGACGAACTCGGCGCCTATGGCCTGCCGGACTCGGATGCGCACATCCTGCGTGAACAGACGTTGGATCTGCACACCGCCCTCGCCGAAGCGGTCGCCGCCGCCGCCAGCCAACTTGGCAGCGGCCGCCGCAGTTGGCGCCTGCCCTCGGTTGCCGGGCCCTCTCTGATGCGCGCTGACGCCCGCGCCCTGCGCCATATTCTGCTGCGGGTGCTGGCCAACGCGATCCGCCACACCGGCCAGGATGACTGGATCGAAATCACCCTCGCGCCCCATCCCGAAGGCCTCGCGCTGGCGGTGCAGGACGAAGGCAACGGCCTGATCCGCACCGGTGCCGCGTCCGTCCCCGATAGTCGCGGCATCGGCCTGCGACTCGCGTTGGCACGCAATCTGATGCTGGCACATGGTGGGCGGCTGGAGGTTGAGGCCCAGGCTGGCATCGGCAGCCGAGTCAACCTGATTTTCCCCGCCGCCCGCCTCGCCTGACATTGCTTTGCGCGCGCTGGGGCGGCACAGTCCGCGCCGCATTCCCGGAGCAGCCCACATGGACGACGTC
The DNA here is from genome assembly GCA_903893975.1 of uncultured Rhodospirillales bacterium. Lineage (GTDB taxonomy): Bacteria > Pseudomonadota > Alphaproteobacteria > Acetobacterales > Acetobacteraceae > CAITOL01. The sequence continues at coordinate 9,448 of CAITOL010000195.1, forward strand.
GTTGCCACCTTCATGGCAAGCCCTGCCTACGCCCAAGCCGTTTCCCTGTTTGACGCCGAGCACGAGCGGATCGTGGACGACATCATCACCCTGACCGAAATCCCCGCACCACCCTTCGGCGAGGCACCAAAAGCCGCCGCCTACCTGGAAATGCTGCGCGCGCATGGTCTGGAAGATGTCGAACTCGACGGAATCGGCAACGCCATGGGCCTGCGACGTGGTGCCGGCAATGGCGGACTGATCGTCGTCGCCGCCCATCTCGATACCGTCTTCCCCGCCGGCACAAATGTGAAAGTGCGCCGCGAAGGCACCAAATTGTTCGCCCCCGGCGTCGGTGACGACACGCGCAGCCTCGCCGTCCTGCTCGCCTATATGCGGGCGCTGGACGCGGCCGGCATTCGCACCCGGCACGATATTCTGTTCGTCGGCGATGTCGGCGAGGAAGGCCTGGGCGACCTGCGCGGCATCCGCCATCTGTTCAACGAGGGCAAATATAAGGACCGGATCGAGGCATTCTTTTCCATCGACGGACCGGACATGCAGTTTTTCGTCACCGGTGCCGTTGGCTCCAAGCGCTACCGCGCCACCTTCCGAGGGCCAGGCGGGCACAGCTTCGGCGCTTTCGGCATCGTCTCCCCCATGAACGCCATGGCGCAGGCGATGGTGGAACTGGCACGGGTCCAGGTGCCGGCACAGCCCAAAACCACCTATTCCGTCAGCGTCACCGGCGGTGGCACCTCGGTCAACGCCATCCCGAACGAGGTTTGGATGGAGGTTGATCTGCGCTCCGAGTCACCAGCCGAACTGGCCCGGCTGGAAGCCCGCTTCCACCAGATCCTGGCCTATGCCGTCGATGCCGAAAACCACGCCCGCTCCACCGCCCAAGGCAGCATCGTGCTGGAAACCAAGCTGATCGGCGACCGCCCGGCCGGCAGCACACCAGGGAATGCCGACATCGTGCGCCACACCACTGCGGCCATCGCCGCGCATGGCTTCACCGCGACGCAAACGTACTCCTCGACCGACTCGAATATCCCGATGTCCCTCGGCATTCCCGCCGTCACCATCAGCTCCGGCGGCACCGCCGGGCGGGCACATTCGCTGGACGAGTGGATCGACGTGGAAAAGGCCACCTCCGTGCGCGGCATGGCCGCCGGGCTGACCGCCATCCTGGCGGTCGCCGGCGTGGAGGCGTGACGCCGTCCGTTCTGCCGCAACGGTTCTGGGGGCCGGCGCTCATGGTGCTGGCCATGGCCGGCTTCGCCAGCATGGATGCGGCGAGCAAATGGATGGTGCGCGACTACAGCGTCGCGCAGCTGATGTGGGTGCGCTACGGCTTTTACTGCGTCTTCGTCGCCATGCTGGTGCGCAAGGCCGGCTTGCTGCACACCGCGCGCACCCGGCGGCCGTGGCTGCAAGCCACCCGTGCTTTCGTCGCGGTGATCGAGGCCGGCGCCTTCGTGCTCGCCTTCCGCTACCTGCCGCTGGCCGATGCGCACGCCCTTGGCTCGGCTTCCCCGCTCATCGTGGTGGCGCTGGCAGTGCCGATGTTGGGGGAGAAGGTGGACCTGCGCCGGGCGCTGGCGGTGGTGGTGGGCTTTCTCGGCGTGCTGGTGGTGGTGCGACCCGGATTTGCCGAACTCTCCTGGCCCCTGCTGATCCCGCTCTGTGCGGCGTTTCTCTGGGCGCTCTACCAAATCCTGCTGCGCCTCTGCGCCCGCACCGATACGTCGGACACCACCTTGCTCTGGTCGGCGGCCATTGGCCTGCTCGCCTCCTCCTGCGTCGGCCCGTTGAACTGGGTGCCGATGACCGGCACCGCCTGGGGCTTCATGGTGCTGATCTCGCTGCTCGGCGCCGGGGCGCATCTGGCGCTGACCAAAGCGATGCAGTTCGCCGAGGCCGCGGCGGTGCAGCCCTATAGCTACACCTTGCTGGTCTGGGCCGCCGTGCTCGGCGCGGTGATCTACGGCGATATCCCGGATGGCTGGACCTTCGCGGGCGCGGCGCTGATCGTCGGCAGCGGGCTCTACACCTGGCATCGCGATCGGCTGGACGGCAAAGGCGGCTAGCAAGCCCGCGCGCCTCGGATGCCAGCATGCACCAAGGTTCGCGTCTTCAGCATGATCCAGTAGTATCGGCCGATCTTGGAGGCTGCGATGGTCGATCACATTCCCGGTAGTTTGCAGGCCAAGCTGGCCCGCTTGCCCAGCGCGCCCCCGGCCCGATCACGGTCGGTCTGGCCGGCATGGCCAGATCGCGGGCTGTTCGTTCTGGCTGCGGGGCTGGGCTTCGCCGGCATTCTCGCCGCCCGGCTCTCCGGGTTGGCCGGGCTGCCCACCGCGCTCGCCTCGGTCGCCTTGATCCTGGCCTACGCGATCACCTGCAAATCCGCCGGCTGGTTTGACAGCCAGCCGGACCGGCTGGGCGATAACTGCTACTATCTCGGCTTTCTGCTCACCCTCGCCAGCCTGTCCGCGGCCTTGATCGCGGTGGAAAACCACCCGGCCGATCAGCGCGGCGCGCTGGTGGAAGCCTTGATCGCCTCCTTCGGGGTGTCGCTATTCTCCACCGTCGCCGGCATCGCGCTGCGGGTGGTGTTTCTGCAAATGCGCCCGGATGGGGAAACGGCCGACGCGCAGTTGGAGCGGGAAACCCAGCACCTCGCCGCCCGGCTGCGCGACCAGTTGGCGGCGGCGGTGCTAGAGTTTGAAACCTTCCGCATGCGCACCCAGACCCAGCTCGATGCCCAGCTGGACCATGGCGGGCGCGTTGCCCAACAGGTCGGTCAGCTGGTGGATCGCATCGGCGCGGTGGTGGTGCCGCCGGACCTGCTGACGGCGAAATTCGACCAGATCGGCCGACGTGTCGAAACCCTGGTCAACGCGCTGGAAGATGCGGCAGAGGCCGATTACCAACGCCAGCGCAGCCTTGCCGGCGTGGTCGAGCATCTGGACCAGGTGTTCGCCCGCCTCGGCGACCTCGCCCCGCTGGACGCGCTGGCCCGCGAGGCCGGGCGCGCCGCGGCGAGTCTTGCCGCCACGCAGGCGCAATCAGCGCGGCTGGCCGAAAGCCTCGGCAGCGATGCCGCCGCCATGGCGCAGGCCCAGCGCGATATCCGCCAGAGCCTGGCGCATTCCACCGCTGCCCTGGCCCAGTTGCAGGATGCGCTGGTGGAAATCGCCGAGGCCATCACCACCCAACTGGCCGCCACCCGCCCGTGACCCGCCGTCTCGCCGACGCCCAGGGCTATCGCCGCGGCATGGTGCTGGGGCTGACCATGGCGGAGATCATGCTGCTGCTGGTGTTCCTCATGCTACTGGCAAGCGCGGCCCTTCTGTTCCGCCACGACGATGCCACCTCCCGCCTGGCGGCCGAGCAAAGCGCCCAATCCAAAGCGAGCGAGACGCTGGCGGCAGCCGAACTCGCCCGCAGCGCCGCGCAAGCCCAAACGCAGGCGCTGGAGGCGGCCTTGACCGAGGCCCAGGCCGCAGCGGCCCGCGCCGAGGACGGCCGCAATTTTGCCGATGCCGCCCTGACCCGTCAGGTCACCATCTTCCATGCCCGCACCGCCGAACTCGCCAAGGCGCAAGCCGATCTGCAGGCCATCACCGGCCAGAACGCGCAGATGCGCGCCGAATTGTCCCGGCTGCACGGCAATGCCGGCTCCGGCCTGCCCTATTGCTGGACCACGCCAGACGGTCGGCCGATCACCGCGCTGCGGGTGCAGTTGCGCGATAGCGGCGTGATCGCCCAGGACCCGGAGCCGCGCCCAAGGGCCGACGACCCGGCCTGGGCCAGCCTCGCCGGCCTACCGCGCAACACGCTGATGCCGATTGAAGGCTTCATGGCGCAAACCGCCGCCTTCGTCGCCCTGTCCGATGCCGGGCATTGCCGGTTCGCGGTGGACGTGATCGACGGCACCAGTGCCGCGAACAAGCCCGGCTATAAGGGGCTGATGAACCGGCTTTGGGGTAGTTTTCTGCTGCATGAGATCTCCGCCGGATGACCGACCTGCCGCAGGCGCTCGCCCGGCTGCGCGGCAGCGCCCTGCGCACGCTCGCCCGGCAAGCCCGGCTGGAACCCGCACCGGCCTGGCAGGCCTTCGCCTTGCGCCGCCGACGGCTGGCCGATGCGCTGCGGCTGCTGCGGAAAATTACCGCAGCCGGCCGCCTGCGCCGGTTGTGGATTCGGCTGATCGGGCGATAATCCCCCGCAATTGCGGAGCACGATCATGCACACGCCCACCACCGCCACCTTGCGCGACCTGATCGGCTTCAACACCGTCAGCCGCCATTCCAACCTCGCCTGCATCGACTGGGCCCGCGCGCTGGTCGAAGCCCATGGCGCCACCACCCGGATGGATTGGAACGCCGACCGCACCAAGGCCAACATGCTCGCAACCTTTGGCGAGGGGCCGGGCGGGACGGTGTTCTCCGGCCATGTCGATGTCGTGCCGGTCGATGGCCAGGACTGGAGCCACGACCCGTTCGATGCCTGGATCGCCGATGGCCGGCTGCACGGCCGCGGTGCCTGCGACATGAAGGGCTTCGTCGCCGCCGTGCTGGCGCATGCCCCGCTGTTCGGCCAGGCCAAAACCCGCGAACCGATCCACATCGCGCTGACCTACGACGAAGAACTGGGCTGCCTCGGCATTCCGCATCTCATCAGCGCACTGGCCGACTGGAACATCCACCCGACCGGCTGCGTGGTGGGGGAGCCGACGAGCATGCGGCTGGTCTCCGCACATAAAGGCGGGCGGGTCTATCGCTGCCAGGTCACCGGCAAAGCGGCGCATTCCTCGCTCACGCCCACCGCGGTCAACGCCATCGAATACGCCGCACGCCTGATCGCCCGCATCGCCGAGATCGGCGCGCATTACCGCGACCACGGCGCCCGGGCAGAGGGGTTCGACATCCCGCACACCACCATTTCCACCAACCTGATCTCCGGCGGCAACGGCCCCAACATCGTGCCGGCGCTGGCGGAATTTTTGTTCGACTACCGCTACATTCCCGCCGACGACGCCGATGCGATCATCAACGAATTGCACGCCAATGCCGCCATTTTGCGGGCGGAGATGCAGGCGATCGTACCGGAGACCGATATCGCCTTCATTCCGGTCAACGCCATCCCCGCCCTGGCGCCGGCGACCAAGGCGCCGATCTACCGCCTGTCGCACCAGCTGGCGGCGGACACGGTGGTGGAGAAAGTCGCCTATGGCACCGAAGCCGGGTTCTTTCAGGATTACGGCGTGCCGACGGTGGTGATCGGCCCAGGCAGCATCCAGCAGGCGCACAAGGCCGATGAATATGTCAGCCTGGAACAGCTGGCGTTGTGCGACCGCTACATCGAAGGGTTGGTCGCGGGCCTGGGCTAATGCACACCGCTTGACAGCGGCAGCCGAACGGCGAAGCTTGCGCCCAAGCCAAAATCAACTGGCATCAGCGGGAGCGTCAACGTGGCAATGCAACGTCGCAATTTGCTGAAAACCGCCGCGCTCGGCGCGGCTGCCCTCGCCGCCCCCAAGGCGCTCGCCGCCGACCGCGCGCGCACCCTCATCTACGTGCCAAGCTCGGACCTGGCCTCGCTCGACCCCGGCTACCTCGCCCCCGGCGTCAGCATCGTGCACGGCTTCATGGTGTGGGACACGCTCTACGGCGTGGATGAACAGTTCAACGTCAAGCCGCAAATGGTCGAAGGCCATGTGGTCGAAAACGACGGCAAAGCCTGGCGCCTAACGCTGCGCCCCGGCCTGAAATTCCATGATGGGGAGCCGGTGCGCGCCCGCGACGCGGTGGCCAGCATCAAACGTTGGGCTGGGATTGATGTGCTCGGCGCCAAGCTGCTTTCGGTGACCGACGAGCTCAGCGCGCCGTCGGATCGGGAGATCGTCTTCCGCCTCAAACGCCCCTTCCCGCTGCTACCCTGGTCGCTGGCCAAGCCTGCCACCTATTCCGCCTTTATCATGCCCGAGCGCCTGGTGCTGCCCGCCGGCAACAAGGGGCCGATCGCCGAGATTATCGGCAGTGGCCCCTATCGCTACCTCGCCAATGAACGTGTCGCCGGCTCCCGCGTCGCCTATGCCCGCAACGACGCCTATGTGCCGCGCCAGGAAGCACCGAACTGGGGCACCGGGGCTAAGATCGCCTATTTCGACCGCGTGGTCTGGAACGTGATCCCCGATGCCGGCACGGCGGCGGCGGCGTTGCAGAAGGGCGAGGTGGATTGGTGGGAGCTGCCGCCGGTCGATCTGGTGCCGCTGCTTCGCGCCGACCCCAATCTGAAAGTACTGGTCAAAGACATTGTCGGCGGCGAAGCCGGCCTGCGCATGCACGCGCGCGTCGCCCCGTTCGACAATCCCGGCGTGCGCCGCGCGGTGCTGACCAGCATCGACCAGGCCGAATACATGCAGGCCATCGCCGGCGACGACCGCAACCTGTGGCGCGACAAAGTCGGTGTCTGGAGCATCGGCAAGCCGATGAGCACCGATGCGGGGATCGAGGTCATGTCCGGCGACCTCAACAAAGCCCGACAGATGCTGGGCGCTGCCGGCTACAAGGGCGAGACCGTCGCCATCCTGGCACCGGCCGATGTGCCCACCCTCTACACCTTCGCCCAGATCACCGCTGACCGCCTGCAGCGCATCGGCATGAAGGTGGATCTGCAAACCATGGATTTCGGTACCATGATCCAGCGCCGCACCAATCGCGGCCTGCCGGACAAAGGCGGCTGGAGCATGTTCTTCGTCTGGTTCGACGGGGTGAACCGCTTCAACCCCGCCTCCAACCTCGGCATCACCGGCACCTATTTCGGCTGGCCGGAGGTGCCGGAGATCGACGCGCTGCGCGAACAATGGTTCGAAGCCCCGGACGAAGCGGCGCAGCGCGAACTGGCGCGCCAAATTCAGTTGCTGGTCTGGCGCGACGTGCCGTTCATTCCGCTCGGCACCTACTACCAGACCACCGCCTTTCACCGCTCCCTCAGCGGTATCAGCCGGGCCGGGGTGGATTTCGTCAACGTCAAACGCAGCTAAGGGGGCCGGCCAATGCCCCGCCCCGATCTGTCCCGTCGGAACCTGCTGGCCCGCCTGCCCTTCGCCGTCGCCGGCCTGACCGCCCCGTTGGTGGCCCAGGCGCAAAGCGTGGATACGCTCACCTACGTACCGGTGGCCGATCTGACGGTGCTGGACCCGTATTTCGGCGGCCCGGACGTCACCATCCAGCATGGCTACATGGTGTTCGATGCGCTTTACGGCCTGGATGCGGACTTCAATCCGCAGCCGCAAATGGTCGCCGGCCATACGATCGACGACGACGGCAAACGCTGGCGGCTGACCTTGCGCGACGGGCTACGTTTCCACGATGGCGAACCGGTGCTGGCCGAGGACGTGGTGGCCTGCATCCGCAAATGGAGCACCATCGACGTCTTTGGCGGCAAGCTGGCGCGGGTCACCGATGCGCTGACGGTGGTGTCGGACAAGGTGATCGAATTTCGCCTGAAACGGCCGTTCTTTCGACTGCCCGCGGCGCTGGGCAAACCGGCCACCTACCCGCTCTTCATCATGCCCAAACGCCTGGCCGCCATCGCCGGCAGCGGCAAACTGACCGACGTCGTCGGCAGCGGCCCCTATCGTTACCTCGCCCACGAACGCGTGGTCGGCGCCCGCGCGGTCTATGAACGCAACGATGCCTACCAACCCCGCGCCGAACCCAGCACTTGGCTCGACGGCGGCAAGGTGGCGCATTTCAAGCGCGTGGTCTGGCAGGTGATCCCCGATGCCGCCACCGCTGCCGCCAGCCTGCAAAAGGGCGAGGTGGACTGGTGGGGCGACGTGCCGCCCGACCTCGCGCCATCGTTACGGCGTGACCCGAACCTGACCGTGCAGGTCAACGACATCATCGGCGGGGAGGCGATCATGCGCTTCAACGCGCTCTATCCGCCGTTCGACAATCCCGCCATCCGCCGCGCGGTGCTGCCGGCCATCAACCAGGCCGAATTCATGACCGCCGCGAGCGGTGAGGACCGCACGCTGTGGCGCGACCGGGTGGGGGTGTGGAGCGTCGGCAAACCGATGAGCACCGATGCCGGGATCGAGGTGCTGGAGGGCAACGTCGCCAAGGCGCGGCAAAAGCTGCAAGAGGCCGGCTACCAAGGCGAAACCGTGGTCATGCTCGCCGCCGCCGATTACCCCAGCCTGTTCGCCTGCGCCCAGGTCGGCGCCGATCTGCTGCGCCGGATCGGCTTCAAGGTCGATGTGCAAACGCTGGATTTCGGCAGCCAGACCGTGCGGCGCAGCAACAAATCCCCACCCGCGCAAGGCGGCTGGAACGTGTTCATCAACCTGTTCAACGGCTTCAACCGCTTCGATCCGGCCGCCCATCTGGGCATTACCAGCACCTGGGCCGGCTGGCCGAAAATCGACGAGATCGAAGCCCTGCGCGAACAATGGTTCGATGCCCCGGACCTCGCCACCAGCAAAGCCATCGCGCGCGAGATCCAGCTGCTGGTCTGGCGCGATGCGCCGTACATCCCGCTCGGCAGTTTCTACCCGCTGACCGCGTTCAAACGCACGATCAGCGGGGTGTCACGCGCCGGGGCCGGCTTCGTCAACGTCCAGCGCGGTTAGCCGCGCCCGGCGAACGGCATCTTCGTCGCCATCACGTTGACGAACATCGCATTCGCGTCGGGCCCCAGCCCGGCCATGTAGACGATGGTCTTGCCCACATTGGTCACATCCATCGTCGGCTCGACCATCATCTCGCCGTTCGGCTGGATCACGCCTTTGGCCATCCGCGCCGTCATCGGCGTGGCGGCGTTGCCAATGTCGATCTGCCCGCAGGCGATGTCATAGGCGCGGCCATCGAGCGAGATCGACTTGGTCAGCCCGGTGATCGCATGCTTGGTGGACGTATAGGCCGCCGAGCCGGGCCGCGGCGTATGCGCGGAAATGGAGCCGTTATTGATGATCCGACCGCCTTGCGGCGACTGGTCGCGCATCATGCGGAACGCCGCGTTGGCGCATAAAAATGCCCCGTTCAGGTTCACCGCCACCACCTGGGTCCATTGGTCCCAGGTGAAATCGCCAAAATTCGTGCTCGGCACATTGCCGCCGGCATTGTTGAACAGCACGTCCAACCGGCCGTACGCCGCCTTGGTCGCCGCGAACAGTGCCTCCACCTGGGCGGGGTCGGTCACATCGGTCGGCACCACCAGGGTTTGCCCGGCCGCCGCACCGGCCAGCGCCACGGTTTCCTCCAACGCATCGCGGCGGCGGCCGGTCAGCACCACCGCATAGCCGTCGGCCAATAACGCGTGCGCGGCGGCCCGGCCCACGCCGCTACCTGCCCCGGTGACCATTGCGATACGCTGCGCCATCGACATTCCTCCCCAAATTGATCGGCCGATACTCAAGCACGTCGCTTGACTGTTGTCGCCGGGCGCGGTCGCATGGCGGAAATCAGCACGGAGCCCTGGCGATGAACGTCACCCGCAATATCACGCTCGAATCGGCCATCGAGGATGCCAAGCGCGACTACACCGCCCGCAACAGCAAAAGCCTGGTCAACCACCAGCGCGCCCTTGGCCCGATGCCGGGCGGCAACACCCGCTCGGTGCTGTTCTACGATCCGTTTCCGCTGACCTTCACCGGCGGCGAGGGCGCCTATCTGTTCGATGTCGATGGCCATAAATACACCGACTTTCTCGGGGAATTTACCGCCGGCCTCGCCGGGCACAGCCATCCGGCCATCCGCAAGGCGGTGATCGCCGCCCTCGAAGGCGGCATCAGCCTCGGCGGCCATAATATCTACGAGCCCCGTTTCGCCGAAGCCGTCACCGCCCGCTTCCCGTCGATGGAACTGGTACGCTTCGCCAATTCGGGGACGGAAGCCAATCTGCTCGCCATTTCCACCGCCATCGCCAAAACCGGCCGGCGCAAGGTGATGGTGATGCGCAACGGCTATCACGGTGCGGTGTTCACCTTCTCGCCCGGCGCCAACATCAACGCGCCGTTCGACTACGTCTACGGCATCTACAACGACCTCGACGCCACCCTCGCGGTGCTGGAAGCCGATGCCGCCAACATCGCCTGCGTGATCCTGGAGCCGATGTTGGGCGGCGGCGGCTGCATCGCCGCCAGCACACCGTTCCTGCAAGGCCTGCGGGAGGCAACATCCCGGCACGGGATCGTGCTGATTTTCGACGAGGTGATGACATCCCGCCTGTCGCCCAGCGGCTTGCAGGGCCGGGTCGGCATCACGCCGGATATGACCACCTTGGGCAAATATGTCGGCGGCGGCATGAGCTTCGGCGCCTTTGGTGGCAAGGCGGAGTTGATGGCCTTGTTCGACCCGCGCCGTGCGGACGCGCTGCCGCATGCGGGCACGTTCAACAACAACGTGCTGACCATGGCCGCCGGCTATGCCGCCCTGACCGAGGTTTATACGCCGGAGGCCGCGGCACGGCTGAACGCCAGCGGCGATGCGCTACGCGAGCGGCTGAACGCAATTTGCGCCAAGGCCGATGTCGCCATGCAATTCACCGGCATCGGCTCCATGCTCGCCGTGCACATGCAACGCGGCCCGGTGCTGTCCCCCGCCGATGCGGCCCGCGGCAACATGCCGGCCAAGGAATTGTTCTTCTTCGATATGCTGAAGGCCGGCTACTGGATTGCCCGGCGCGGCATGATGGCGCTGTGCCTGCCGCTGGAAGCGGCGGATTATGATGGGTACGCCGCTGCGGTGGAAGAATTCGTGGTATCACGGCGCAGCCTGCTGGTGTAACGTTTCACCAGCGGCACGCAACAGCGGCCGCCATGGTGGCGGGGGGCCGCCGGCACCTGGATTGGGTGGCCGGCTGTCCTGTCTGCCCACGCTGGCACAGGACGCCAACCCCAGCGGGTGATTGTTCCGAACCCCCTTCGGGAGACGCCAGCATGTCCGCGACCCTGACCAAACCCCTGCTCGTGCCCCATAACGGCCAAGGCACTATCCGCCTGTACACGCCGGACGCGGACACGACCTCCGCACAACCCTGGGAAAACCCGGCCATCCGCATCGTGCAGCCATCGCAAGGCGTGCTGTCGGCGCTCCCCACCTCGGAAATGGTGGCGGCCGGAAAGCCGGCGGCGATTTACCTGCAAGTGCAGAATACCCATCGTTTCCCGACTTTGGGCACGGAACTGCTCAACCTCTATTGGGGCAAAGCCAGCAGCGGCCTCAGCTGGCCGGCACCGTGGACCGGCGGCGTGTTCGATCCTGCCTTACCCGCCTCCCCCATGGGCGGGTTGATCGCCTCCGTCCCGCTCCCGGTGATCGCCGCCAACGGCGCCGTCGTCCTGCCGCCGATCCCCTGGGCCAATCCGCCGGACCCGACGCAATACAGCGTCGCCGACGGGCATTTCTGCCTGCTCGCCCGCATCGTCTCACCAGGGCTCGAGACTGACGGCATGAGCGTGCCGGAAGGCCCGAACCTGGTCGCCAACGTGCTCGCCAATGGCCGCATCGCCTGGCGCAATATCCACCTGCTGCCCATTGGCGGCCTGCCGGTAGATGATCCCTCGTTCCACATCGTGCTGAGCCATTACGGCCCGGCCACCGCCGATCTGCGCCTGACCTTCACCGCGATCAACGCCAACGGCGAAGCGCTGGCCACCCCGCCCGGGCCGATCAACCTGCTGCGGCTGGGCAATCGGGATTTGCCGCCCATCCCCGTCGCCAACCCCACCCAGGGCATTGGCGGCTTCGGCCTGGCACCCGGCGGGCAGATGGTGCTCGGCATCGACTATGCCGCGCCGGAGGACGAACCCGACTTCGCCCTCCGGGTCTGCCAGTACGATGATACCGGCACCGTCCCGGTGCTGGTCGGCGGGCAGACCTTCGTGCGCGGACGGGTCAAGGGCTTCCACGCCGAGCCGGCCTTGCGCGGCTACGGACCCCAGCCGGAGTGGTGGTGGCTGTTGGCGGTGGTGCTGGCGCTGTTCGCAATCGCCACGTTGATGTAGCGACGGGCGCCACGCAGATCAGGCGGCGGTCTCGCCGCCTGACGCGCGGCCACGCATGGATTCGGTCCGCAACTGCCCGCAGGCCGCCAGAATGTCACGCCCGCGCGGCGTGCGCACCGGCGAGGAAAATCCGGCATCCATGATAATCTTCGCGAAGGCGGCGATCGATTTCTCGGTCGAGGTATCGTACGGGCTGCCCGGCCAGGGATTGAACGGGATGAGGTTCACCTTGGCCGGAATGCCCGCGATCAACCGCACCAGCTCGTGCGCTTCGGCCGGCGAATCGTTGATGCCCTTCAGCATCACGTATTCAAAGGTGATCCGCCGCGCATTGCTCGCCGCCGGATAGCGCCGGCAAGCGGCGATCAGTTCCTTGATCGGGTATTTGCGGTTCAGCGGCACAATCTCGTCGCGCAGCTCATCATTGGTGGCATGCAGCGAGATCGCCAGATTGACCGCCAGTTCCTCGCCACACCGATCCATCATCGGCACTACGCCAGAGGTGGACAGCGTAATCCGTCGACGTGACAGGGCGATGCCCTCGCCATCCATCACAATCCGCATCGCCCGGGCGACGTTGTCGTAATTATACAGCGGCTCGCCCATGCCCATCAGCACGATGGTCGACAGCAGGCGCGGGGTTTCGCCCTTCGGGCTGGGCCACTCGCCATAGCTGTCGCGCGCGGCCATGAACTGGCCGACGATTTCCGCGGCGCCGAGATTGCGCACCAGCGTTTGCGTGCCGGTGTGGCAGAACCGGCAGGACAGGGTGCAGCCAACCTGGGATGAAATACACACCGCGCCGCGATCCTGCTCGCGGTCGGGAATGTAGACGGTCTCCGCCTCCTGCCCGTCGCGGAAACGGAACAGGAATTTGCGCGTCTCGTCCTCGCTGGTTTGCACCTCGGCCGCCGTGGGCCGGCCGATCACGAAATGCTCCGCCAGCTTTTGCTGCAACGGCTTGGCGATCGAGGACATCCGCGCGAAATCGGTCACGCCCTGGTGATAAACCCAGTGCCATATCTGCTTGGTGCGAAACGCCGGCTCGCCGATGGCCGCCAGCGCCGCGGTAATCTCCTCGCGCGTCAGGCCGACCAATTCCCGCCTGCCATCCGCCAGCACCGGCGGCGGCGGATTGAAGCGGGCCGTTTTGGCCAGAATCCGGTCGCGCTCGGCGGCGGTGAGTTCGGCGGTGGCGGTCGATGCCATGCTATTTCACCGGACAGGCTTTGTTGACGGCGTCATACGCCGCCTTGAAGCCCTTCAGGCTGAAGCTGTCCACCACATCGGCCGCCTTGGCGACCGGAGATTTCGCGGTCAGCCCATTGGCCTTCAACAGCGCCGCCACGGTCGCGTGGCCATCGCGGGCGAAGGCGTAACGCTGGGCGGTGTAAAATTCCTGGGACGCGCTCTCGATCTGCACCGCCACCGCCGCATTGGCGGCATAGGCAAACCCGGCATTCAGCGCCACCGCGTCCCGCGCGCCCGCGCGCTGGGTTACTGTCAACACCACATCGCCCCGCCCCGGCAATTTGCGCGATGCGCTCTTGGCCCGAGTGAAGGCGTAGCACACGGTCTGCCCGGCCTCGACATGCGTTGCCGCCTGCCAGTCATCGAAGGCGCCGATGGATTGCTGTGGGCTGCCGGCCGGGGCCGCAACCGGGGGTTTGGCCGCCGGTTTCTTGTCGGCCGCCAAAGCGCCGAACCCGCAAAGCAGCGAGCCGGCGATCAGTAAAATGGGATGTGCGCGCATGCGGGACAGATACGAGCGAGGCGGCGCTTCGGCAAGAGCAGCGCCGCCTGATCGGACTTGCGTGAACCGGGTGGCGTTAGCGTTCTTCGTCGTTGCTTTCGACTTCGACGTCGACGATCGCTTCCGCCTCGTCATCCAGGTCGGAGGTGTCTTCCAGCACATCCTCGTCGCTATCGTCATCGGCCACTTCGACCTCGACATCCGCGTCTTCCAGACCCGGCACGGACGCGGCCTTCGGGCGACGCTTATCATCCAGCGGGTTGCCGGCCGCCCGGCGCAGGCGCGGCTGTTCCGCCGGCTGCTCGGTGCTGCACTTCGGGCAGATCGCCGGTTGCTTGGTCAGGTCGTAGAATTTTGCGCCGCAAGAGACACAGACGCGTTTGGTGCCGAGTTCAGGCTTGGCCATCGATCGCCTCACGACGGGAAAGGGGAAGGTCAATCCGACTATGGATCGGCCGAGGGCGCGCCCCATGCCATTGCCGCCGGCCGCTGTCAAATCCAAACCGCCGATGGCATGGCAGGGCTGGGCCGTGGTATGGCCCGCGCATGCAAACGGCAATGAACCAGGGCTGGGTCGCGCATCCGCCAATCAACGGGTTGAACGGCGTGCTGCGCGCGCCGGGCGACCAGGCTGTAGGCCAATGGGCGATGCTGTGCGGCCTGCTCGCGGTGGGGGAAACCCATATCACCGGCCTGCTGGAAACCGCGGACTTCGCGCATCTGGTCGCGGCCATCCAGGCGCTTGGCGGGCAGGCCACCCGGCTTGCCGCCGGCCATTGGCGCCTGTCCGGGCGCGGCCTGGGCGGGCTCACCGAGCCATCACGCGCGCTTCAGGTCGGCGGGTCCGCGGCACTGGCGCACCAACTGGCCGGGCTGCTGGCCAGCCATCCGGTTTTCGCGGTGCTGGATGGGGCGGCCCGGCTGGGCACAACCCGCACCCATCATCTGCTGTCGCTGCTGCGCGGCACCGGCGCCCGGCTGCGTGGCCGCGAGGACGGCCTGCCACTGGCCATCATCGGCGCCGCCGACGCGCTGCCGCTGGATGTGCAGTTGCCGCAGCCTTCGGCGCAGATCAAAGCGGCGCTGCTGCTGGCGGGGCTCAACGCCCCCGGCCTGTCTCGCATTGTCGAGCCAGAAGCCACGCCCGACCATGGGGAAATCATGCTGCGCCGCTTCGGCGCCCATGTCGCGGTGCAGACCGAGGGGCGCGGGCGGATTGTCAGCCTGCTCGGGCAACCGGAATTGCACGGGACGGAGGTGACCATCCCCGGCGACCCGGATCTTGCCGCCCTGCCGGTGATCGCGGCGTTGCTGCTGCCGGGCTCGCGGATCAGCGTGCACGCGGTCGGGCTCAACCCGCTGCGCGGCGCGCTGTTCGATGTGCTGCGGCAGATGGGCGCGGCGCTGGTCGCCACCCATACCCATAATGGGGAGGAGCCGATTGGCGACCTGGTGGCCGCGCATGCCCCGTTGCATGCGGTGGAAACCGCATGGGAGCTCGCGCCGGCGTTGGTGCGCTCCCATCCCCTGCTCGCCGTCGCCGCCGCGACCGCCACCGGCAGCACCGTGCTGCGCGGGCTTGGCGCGGTGCGGCCGGGGGAGCGGGCGCGCATGACGCGGGTGGCCGCCAGCCTGCGGCAATGCGGCCTGCAAGTGGATGTCGATGACGACGATCTGGTGGTGCACGGGCAAAGCATTGCCCCGCATGGCGGCACCCATATCAGCGCCGCCGGCGATGCGTTCCTCGCCTTGGCCGGGCTGCTCACTGGCCTGCTGGCCCGCGCGCCGGTGCGGGTGGACCAGGCCGACGCGCTGAACCGGCTCTGGCCCGATTTCGCCACCGACCTCAACCAGATGTTTGCATCGCCCGCCGTGGAGGCCGCATGAGCCCGCCGTTGATCATCGCCGTTGACGGCCCGGCGGCGGCCGGCAAAGGCACCCTCGCCCGCCGCCTGGCCGCCACGTTGGGGCTGCCTTATCTCGATACCGGCCTGCTCTACCGTGCGGTGGCGCGGCGGGTGATCAATTCTGGCGGCGACCCTGCCGATGCCGCCGCCGCCGAGGCTGCCGCGCGCAGCCTGCACGCGGCCGATACCGCCCGCACCGACCTGCGCGGCCCGCCGGTCGATTCGGCCGCCAGCACCGTTGCCGCCCATCCCGGCGTGCGCGCGGCTTTGCTGGACTTTCAGCGCAATTTCGCCCGCACCGAGGGCGGCGTGCTCGATGGGCGTGACATCGGCACGGTGATCTTCCCCGATGCCCCGATCAAACTGTTCGTCACCGCCAGCGCCGCCGCACGCGGCCACCGGCGCTGGCTGGAGTTGCAGGCCCGTGGCGTGGCGGCCGATCTGGCCGAAATTACCGAGGAGGTGCGTCGGCGGGACGCGAACGACGCCGCCCGCGCCGCCGCCCCGATGGTCGCTGCGGCCGACGCGATCCCGCTCGATACCACCACGCTGGATGCCGATGCCGCCTTCGCAACGGCCATGGCCCTGATCCAGGCGCGATTAAAAGCCGGTTTGCATAGCTGAAACAGCCGCGAAATGCTTGACTCCCGGCGCACTCCGGCGCTTTGGTGCCGCCGCGCGCGGCCAGGTGGCATCGCGTGTCGCGCACGGGTTTTCCGGGCACGGCCATTTTCTCCATCCGGCCTGCGCCCAACCCGCAACGGGGGCGCGGGCAAGCCGTGCTTTCCGCAAGGGATGCGCGCATTTGCTGCGGATTGCCGGCCATTCCGGCACCGCCAAGGACACCACCATCCCTATGGCATCTCTCGACCACGAGAACGATTTCGCCGCCCTCCTCGATGAAACCCTCGGCAAGGACACTGGCTTCGACGGCTCCGTCGTCACCGGCCGCGTTGTCCGTCTGACCGACGAGTTCGTCATCGTCGACGTCGGCCTGAAGAGCGAAGGGCGCGTTGCGCTCAAAGAATTCTCGATGCCGGGCGTCGCCCCGGACATCAAGCCCGGCGACAATGTCGAGCTTTACGTGGAACGCTACGAAGATCGTGATGGCAGCATCGTGCTGTCGCGCGAAAAGGCGCGCCGCGAGGAAGCCTGGACCAGTCTGGAAAAGGCGTTCGAAGCGCAGACCCGCGTGAACGGCGTGATCTATGGCCGCGTCAAGGGTGGCTTCACCGTCGACCTCGGCGGCGCCGTGGCCTTCCTGCCGGGCAGCCAGGTCGATATCCGCCCGGTGCGCGATGTTGGCCCGCTGATGGGCCAGCCGCAGCCGTTCCAGATCCTGAAAATGGACCGCGCCCGTGGCAACATCGTTGTCTCCCGCCGGGCCGTGCTGGAAGAAACGCGCGCTGAACAGCGCAGCGAGCTGATCCAGGGCCTCAAGGAAGGCATGATCCTCGACGGCGTGGTCAAGAACATCACCGATTACGGTGCGTTCGTGGACCTCGGCGGCGTGGACGGCCTGCTGCATGTCACCGACATCGCCTGGCGCCGGATCAACCACCCGAGCGAAGCGCTGCAGATCGGCATGCCCGTCAAGGTGCAGGTCATCCGCTTCAACTCGGACACCCAGCGCATCAGCCTCGGCATGAAGCAGCTGGAAGCCGATCCGTGGGAAGGTGTGGCGGCGAAGTATCCGCCGGGCGCCAAGTACACCGGTCGCGTCACCAACATCACCGATTACGGCGCCTTCGTGGAGCTGGAACCGGGGGTCGAGGGTCTCGTCCACGTGTCCGAAATGTCCTGGACCAAGAAGAACGTCCACCCTGGCAAGATCGTGGCGACCAGCCAGGAAGTCGATGTCATGGTGCTGGATGTCGACAGCTCCAAGCGTCGCATTTCGCTTGGCCTGAAGCAGGTTCAGCGCAATCCGTGGGAAGAGTTCGTCGAAGCCCATCCGATTGGCGGCGAAGTGGAAGGCGAAATCCGCAACATGACGGAATTCGGCCTGTTCATCGGCCTGTCCGCGGATATCGACGGCATGGTCCACATGTCCGACCTGTCTTGGGACGAGCCGGGCGAACTCGCCATGGCGAAGTTCGAGAAGGGCCAGATCATCAAGGCCAAGGTGCTCGACGTCGATGTGGAGAAAGAACGCATCAGCCTCGGCATCAAGCAGCTGCGTGAAGACCCGGCCGCCAACGTGCTCGATCGCATCCGCAAGGGCGAGATCGTCACCTGCGTGGTGACCGCCGTGCAGTCCAACGGCATTGAAGTGAAGGTCGACGACGTGTTGACCGGCTTCATCCGCCGGGCCGAACTGGCGCGCGACAAGGCCGACCAGCGCCCCGACCGTTTCGCCGTTGGCGAAAAAGTCGATGCGCGCGTCACCGCCGTGGACCGCGCTGCTCGCAAGCTCCAGCTCACCATCAAGGGCAAGGAGATCGAGGAAGACAAGCAGGCGATCGCCGAATACGGCACGTCTGACAGCGGTGCGTCGCTGGGCGACATTCTCGGCGCGGCGATCCGTCGCCGCAACATGTCGCTGCCGGAGTAAAACCAGAGTTGTCGCGTTAGATGACACTGGAGACAGACCTGCTGATCGACAGGCGGCGCCTCAAGCGCCGTCTGTTCGTCTGGCGGGTGGTTGCCGTCGCCGCCGTTCTCGCCTGTGCGGCACTGGCGGTCGGCGACAGCAAATTGCCCGCGTCCGGCCCCCATGTTTCGCGGGTACGGATTGAGGGGATGATCGGCGACAATCGCAAACTGGTGCAATCGATCCAGGCGGTCGCCAAAGACGACACGGCCAAGGCCTTACTCGTCGAAATCAATAGCCCCGGCGGCACCGTGGGAGGCAGCGAGGCGCTGTACGCCGCCATTCGCGAGGTCGCCGCAAAAAAGCCGGTCGTGGCGGTCATGGGCAGCCTCGCCGCCTCGGGCGGGTATATGGCGGCGGTGGCCGCCCCGCGCATCATCGCGCGCGACTCCACCATCACCGGGTCCATCGGTGTGATGCTGCAAACCTTTGAAGGCTCCGACCTGCTGGGCAAAATCGGCATCTCCGCCGAAACCCTGACCTCCGGCCCGTTGAAAGACCAGCCCAGCCTGACGCACCGCATGACCGACGCCGGGCGCGGGGTGATGCATGGCGTGGTCATGGATATCTACGACCAGTTCGTCGAGAAAGTGGCACTTGGCCGCAACATGGATGCGGAGAAAGTGCGCGCCCTGGCCGATGGCCGCGTCTATACTGGCCGGCAGGCGTTGAAAATTGGACTGGTAGACGCCATCGGGGCAGAGCAAGATGCGCGCGCCTGGTTGGCCAGCGACAAGAACGTTTCCGCCGCCTTGCCGGTGCGCGATATCGCCCGCCCAACCGCCTGGAACCGGCTATTTGCCGAGGACGGTGAAAGCCTGATCGGTGGAGTTTTGAAAACGCTGCTATCTCAAAGGGTTAAACTTGACGGCGCTTACGCGTTGTGGCAACCTTTTGATACAAGTGAATAGGTCTTGGACCTGACCCGGTGATCATAACCGGCAGGACTTGTGAGAGGGCTCGCGCATGACAAAATCCGAACTGATCGCCGAGCTATCCGCCGCCAATCCGCATTTGTTGAGCCGAGATGTGGAAACCATCGTGGCGACAATTTTCAACGAAATTACCGCGGCCTTGTCGCGCGGGGAGCGGGTGGAATTGCGCGGCTTCGGCGCCTTTACCATCAAGCAGCGCGATGCCCGGACCGGCCGCAACCCGCGCACCGGCGCCGCCGTTCCGGTGGATGAGAAAGTGGTGCCGTTCTTCAAAGCCGGCAAGGAACTGCGCGAGCGCGTCAACCGCGGCAAGTCCGCCTAGACCATGCCGACTTGGCTCCGGTGGCTGATCGTGGCGCCGTTTCTGTTGCTGCTTATTCTGTTCGTGCTGTCGAATACCCAGACAGTCACCTTGCGCCTCTGGCCGACTGATCTCGCGTTGCCGGTGCCACTGGCCATCGCCATTCTCGGCGGTATGGCCATTGGGGTGCTGGCCGGGGCGTTGATGCTGTGGTTTGGCAAACTCGCCGCCCGCCATGCCGCCGCCCGTGCCGAAGCCCGCATCGCCGCCCTGGAAGCCCAACTCCGGCAGCCGCAACCCACCTTGCCTGCCACCACGCTCCCCTCCCCGACCTGAGAACCACATGAAAACCGGATTGATCGCGGCGCTGGATACTACAGACCCGCAGCGCGCCCGC
This sequence comes from uncultured Rhodospirillales bacterium, assembly GCA_903893975.1. GTDB lineage: Bacteria > Pseudomonadota > Alphaproteobacteria > Acetobacterales > Acetobacteraceae > CAITOL01. The sequence goes on from CAITOL010000195.1 coordinate 29,338, forward strand.
GCCTGGGCCACCGCCATTGCCCCGCATTGCGGCATGCTGAAGCTCGGGCTGGAGTTCTTCCTCGCCAACGGGGCCGAGGGTGTACGGTTGATCGATGATCGCCCGATCTTCCTCGACCTCAAACTGCACGATATCCCGAACACCGTCGCCGGCGGGGTGCGTGCCATCCTGCCGCTGGCCCCACACTTCCTCACCCTGCATGCCTCCGGCGGCGCCGCGATGATCGCGGCCGCGCGGGAGGCGGCAGAGACCGCCGGCTCGCGGCGCCCGCGTCTGCTGGCCGTCACCGTGCTCACCAGCCTGGATGCCGAGGCACTGCACGCCACTGGCGTTGCCGGCGGGCCGCGGCAGCAAGTGCTGCGCCTCGCCCGGCTGGCGCTGTCCGCCGGTGCCGATGGCCTGGTATGCAGCGCGCATGAAGTCGCCATGCTGCGTGACGTGCTCGGCGACGGGCCTGAGCTGATTGTCCCCGGTATCCGCCCCGCCGGCACCGCCGCCGGCGATCAGGCCCGCACGATGACCCCGTCCGAAGCCGCTGCCGCCGGCGCCACCTGGCTCGTTGTGGGCCGGCCGATCACCGGTGCCGCCGACCCCGCCGCCGCCGCCGCCGCGATCGCCGCCGAGTTCGGCTGATGCAGGTCAAAATCTGCGGCATCAACACCGATGCGGCGTTTGACGCGGTGGTGGAGGCCGGTGCGGATTATCTCGGCTTCGTCTTCTTCCCCCCCTCCCCCCGCGCCGTCACCCCGGCCCAGGCGGCCAGCCTCGCCGCCCGCCACGCTGGCGGGCCGGTTCGGGTGGGCCTGTTCGTGCAACCGGATGACGCGACCATCGCCGCCGCCCTGGCCGCATTGCCGCTCGCCGCCCTGCAGCTGCACGGCGTGAACCCGGAGCGTGAGCGCGCCATCCGCACCCAGTTCCAAATCCCGGTCTGGCGCGCGGTCGGCGTCGCGACGCAAGAAGACCTGCCCAACTCGGCCGGCGCTGCGGACCTGTTGCTGCTGGACGCCAAAGCCCCCAAGGGCGCCACCCGCCCCGGCGGCAACGCCGCCACCTTCGATTGGTCGCTGCTGGCGCACTGGTCCGCGCCCTGCCGGTGGATGCTGGCCGGCGGGCTGACACCGGATAATGTCGCCGAGGCCATCCGCCTGACCGGCACGACCGGGGTGGATGTTTCCTCCGGCGTCGAATCCGCCCCCGGCGTCAAGGACCCCGCCCGCATCCGCGCCTTCATCGCCGCCGCGCGCGGTTGACCGCAGCCATGCGAACAGACGGGACGCGCGATCCGCGCGCCCCGCTTATACCTGCGGCCCGAGACCGGAACGGGCTGACATGGCGTCCAAGACCACCCCCACACAACTCCTGATGTTCGGCTTCCTCTGCATCATGTGGGGGGCCACCTGGATCGGCATGAAAGCCGGCACCGCCACCGTGCCGCCCGGCGTGTTCTCTGGCTTGCGCTGGTCGGTCGCCGGCGCCGTGCTGCTGGGCATCCGCGCCTTGCGGGGGGAGGCGGTGCTGTTCCCACCCCGCGAGTTCTGGCGGGTGCTGCTGGTCGGCGTGTTGATGATCGCCATCAACGCCATCATCCAGCTTTACGCCCTGCGCTATGTCGGCGCCGGCCTCGCTTCGGTCGTCGGCTCCGCCCTGACCCCGATCGCGCTGCTCGGCTTCGCCAGCTGGCTCGGCCAGGAACAACTTCGCCGCCACCATTTCGTCGCCCTCGGCCTGGGCGTCTCCGGCATTCTGCTGCTGTTCGGCCCCAAGGCGCTGGCGGGCCGGCTGGATCTGACCGAGCTATTCGGCACCCTGGCCATCATCGTCAGCAGCCTCGCCTACTGCCTCGGCTCCGTGCTCGCCCGGCCGCTGATGCGCACCCTGGCCCCGGCGCAAATGGCCGCCATGGCCAACTTCCTCGGCGGCATCGTGCTGCTCACCGCCTCCATCCTGTTTGAACCCGGCGCCATCGCCGCCATGCACCTCACCTGGGGCGTCGTCCCCTGGGCGGCCTGGCTGTTCCTGCTGATCCCCGGATCGCTCGGCGCCACCACCGTCTACTTCATCCTGGTGCGAGACTGGGGCGCCAGCCGCGCCGGCACCTACGCCTTCATCTCCCCCATCGTCTCCGTGCTGCTCGGCATCGCCCTGCTCGGCGAGCAGGTCCACCCGATCGACGCCATCGGCATGGTGCTGATGCTCATCGCCGCCTGGGTCGCGCTCAGAAAATAACGACCTAGGCCAGCAAGCCCGCCAGCGCCCCGCTGCTGCACGTCGCCATCGTGCCGGCCAAAATCGCCCGCAACCCCAGCCCGGTAATCTCCGCCCGACGCTCCGGCACCATCGCCCCCATGCCGCCGATCATAATTCCCAGGCTGCCGAAATTGGCGAAGCCGCACAGCGCATAGGTCAGGATCAACCGGCTTTGCGGCGACAAAGCCTCCGGCGCCGTCTGCGCCAGCCCGAGATAGGCGACAAACTCGTTCAGCACCGTCTTGCTGCCCATCAACTCCGCCGCCACCCCGGCCTCGTCCCAGGGAATCCCGATCAGATACATCACCGGCCGAAACGGCAGCGCGACAATATGCTGCAAGGTCAGCGGCGCCGCATCCCAACTCGGCAGCAGCCCCAGCGCCATATTCACCAGCGTGACAATCGCCACCGTCACCAGCAGCACCGCGGTAATCCCGGTCATGATCGGGATCCCGTCCAGCGTGCCGCGCACCAGCGCATCCAGGCTGCCGGTGGGCTTATGCGGCAGCACGATATCCCCATCAGCCGTGGACGGCCCGAACGGCACCATCAAGGCCGCAATCGCCAGCGCCGCCGGGGTGGAAATCACCGAGGCGATCAGAATATTGCCCAACGCATTCGGGATCACCGGCCCCAGCATCCCGGCGTAAATCACCATCACCGTGCCGGCGATCCCCGCCAGCCCGCACGCCATCATCGCGAACAACTCACCGCGTTGCAGCCGGTGCAGCCACGGCCGGATCAGCAACGGCGCTTCGACCATGCCAACGAAAATATGCGTCGCCGCGCCCAGCGACAGCGCCCCGCCAATGCCCAGGCTCCGTTGCAGCAGCCAGCCAAACGCCTTAGTCACCGCCTGCAACACACCCCAATGGAACATCAGCGCCCCCAGTGCGGAAATCACCAGCACCAGCGGCAAAATCTTGAACGCCAGAATGAAGCTCGCGCCGGGATGCGTCTCGGCAAACGGCAACGCCCCGCCGCCGAGATAGCCGAACACGAAGCCGGTGCCGGCATCCGTCGCCCGTTCCAACGCGGAAACCGCCTCGTTCAACGCCTGCACCGCACGGCGCGCCGTGGGCAGATATATCAGCAGCACCGCGAGCCCGGCTTGCAGCAGCAACCCGCCGATCACCACGCGCCACGGAATCGCGCGCCGGTTTTCACTTAACCCCCAGGCCAAAGCCAGCAAGGCCGCCATGCCAACCAGCGCGCGCATCCGCTAATACCCGTCGTTCAGACGCAGCAGCGGGAAGGCACTATGCACGCCCGGCGTCACCGTCGGCATCGCCGCATGCAGGAAGCTGCGGTTCAGTTCGGCAAAGCTGGATACCCCGATCAGCGCCAGGCACTCATGCACCTCGTCCTCCAGGATCTCGAGCATGTTCACCACGCCCGACGCCCCATTGGCCGCCAGCGCGTAGACATACAACCGGCCGAGCACCACCAGATCGGCGCCCAGCGCGATGCCCTTCAGCAGGTCGCTGCCACGGCTGAACCCACCATCGACCCAGATTTTCGCCCGGCCCGCCACCGCATCCACCACTTCCGGCAGCACATCCATCGTGCCCCGGCCATGGTCCAACTGCCGGCCGCCATGGTTGGACACGTGGATCACATCCACCCCCAGATCGCAGGCCAGCTTGGCGTCCTCGGCGGTGGCAATGCCCTTCAGGATCAGCGGCAGTTTGAATTTAGACTTGTAGTCCGCCACGTTCTGCCAGTTCAGCCGCGCCTGGAAATCGCGCGCCTCGTCCGCGCCAGCGCGCCACGGCTTGCGAAACCGCTTGGCGATATCCCGCTCGCGCCGGCTGTAATGCGCGGTATCCACCGTCAGGCAGAACGCGTCATAGCCGGCATCAATCGTCCGCTTCACGTGGTCGTCGATAAAGCTCTGATCGCCGCGCACATAAAGCTGGAAAATCTTCGGCCCGCTGCCCGCCTTCGCCACTTCCTCCAGGCTCGGCTGGCTGACCGATGACAGCATCATCGGCACGTTATACGCCCCCGCCGCTTCCGCCACCGAAGACCCGCCACCAGCTTCGAAAGACTCCAACGACCCGACCGGCGCCAGGCAGATCGGCAGGCTGATCTTCTTGCCGAACACCTCCCAACTCGCATCGGTTTTCGACACATCCACCAGCACCCGCGGCCGAAACGCCAGGCTATCCAGCGCCTGCCGGTTGCGCGCCACCGAGGTTTCGGTCTCCGCCCCACCGATCAGGTAGTCCCAGATATAGCTGTTCAACTTCAACCGTGCCGCTTTGATGAACTCGTGCAGGTTGAGAAACTCGCCCTCGGTGTTGCTGATCATTGCCGTCTCCCCTTGATATGCCGGCAGTTTGTGACAGGGTGCGGCCAGCGACAAGCATGGGGACGGAAATGGCTGACATACGGCGCATCGGCACCACCACGGATATCCTGGGCGAAGGCCCGGTGTGGTGCCCGCGGGAACGTGCGCTCTATTGGGTGGATATCCGTGGCCGCATGCTGCGCCGCTATGTCGAACGCGGCGAACAGGTCACATCCTGGCCCATGCCGGAGGAAATCGGCTCCCTTGCACTTTGCGAACAAGGCGGCGTGCTGCTGGCACTGAAATCCGGCATCGCCGTGTTCGATTCCATGACCGCCGGCTTCCGCAAACTGGCGGACCTGCCGGAACACGGCAAAACCCTGCGCTGCAACGATGGCAAATGCGACCGCCAGGGCCGCTTCTGGGTCGGCACCATGGAAATGTCGGAAGCCGGCGCCACCGGCAAACTCTACCGCCTCGATGATCGCGGCTGCACCATCATGCGCCGCGATATCCGCATCCCCAACACGCTATGCTGGTCGCCAGATGGCACCACGATTTACTGGGCAGATAGCCCGCAACGGCAAATCCTCGCCTTCCCCTACGATCCCGCCACCGGCACGCCAGGCGAACCCCGCATCTTCGCCGAAATCACCGCCCCCGCCGTACCCGATGGCGCCACAGTCGATGCGGAAGGCTATCTCTGGTCGGCGCAATACAACGGCAGCCGGGTGGTACGTTACGCCCCCGATGGCAGCGTGGACCGGGTCATCACCCTCCCCGCGACCCAAATCACCAGCTGCGCCTTCGGCGGCACCAACCTCTCAACCCTGTTCATCACCTCGGCCACCCAAAACCTCTCGGCTGACGTACTGGCAACGCAGCCTCTGGCTGGGGCGCTGTTTGTGGTCGATGTCGGGGTGAAGGGCGTGCGGGAGCCACGTTACGCGTTTTGAAGAGCAGCGCTGCTTTTTTGAAAAAAGCAGGCAAAAACGTTTATCAATTCCTAGCCGTTGGCGTACTCTCACCCGGGAGATTGCCGCGAAGACAGGCATGGATGAAAAGTTCTTTTTGTTCGCAAAGAGAGCATGCTGAATGATATTAGTTATGATATCGTAATATTAACGACAAGCCTGTGCCCTACGCATCTAACCCAACTTTTCATCCACCGGCCGCAACCGCCAATCGCCCGCCAGCAGTGCCGCCCGCCCCGGCTCCCAGGCCGGTTCCCGCTTCGCCCGCACCCGGCGCGGCCGGGGCCGCACCGGCCGCGCCAGCCCGGCAACCGCGGTTACCCCCAGCATCCGGCACACCGGCCGCAGCACTCGGCCTACCGCCGGCATCGCCGCCAGCAACGCCTGCATCTCAGGCTCCCGCAACAAATGCTGTAATTGGGACGCATAGGCCGCCGCCTCATAGCCCAACACGCGCACCAACCAGCCGCGCCCGCCAGGCAAGCGCATCCCAGCCGCCGGCGCCGTCGCCGTGCGCTCCCGTTTAGCGCCAGGTGCGCGCGCCACCACCGGCCGCGCCACCGCCCGCTCCAGCCGCCGCACGGCCCGGTTCAACCAGCGCCACAACGGCACAATCAGCGCCAGCAAATCCGGCCGGCGCAAAAACCGCGCCGCGATCAGCCCCGCCAACGCCCCCAGAATCCGCGCAAAACGCTGCACCGTCTCCGGTGCGGCATCGGTGGGGGTAAAGGGAGCGGCTGTGGTCATGTTTTTATAAATAACAAATTTGGCTGCAAGCCGCAAGCAAATTCATCACCTGCCCGGCAGTTCCGCGCCCTATCGTGCCGCCGTCGGGCGCAGTACCGCAATCGGGTGGCGATAGTCCGGCTCGCCCAAACCCGGCCGATCCTCCACAAACGGCGTCACCGGAAACAGGGACAGCACCCCGCCGGCCCAGCGAAACGCGATCACGCGTTGTGTCGCCTTCGGGCCAAGCAGAAAAAAATCGAACCGATCGAACACGTGATCGTTCTGCAACTGATAGCGTCCCGCCAGCCCGGCGCCGCGCATCTGTCCGTCCGCGCCGAACACAACCTTATCGCCTTTGGCGTCGGTATAGTTGCCCACCAGCGCCGCCGTCACCATGGCACGGTCAACATCGTCGAGCCGCGTGTAGCCAAGCGGGCGGCCTTTGAAAACAGTTTGGAAATGGTCGGCGCGGTCGGCCTCCGCCCCCGCAGACAGACTAAAGCCGCACGCTTCGCCATTGCATGGCGCGCCGACCAATCTGCCGTCGGGATGGCGAACAAACACCACCTCCCACTCATGCCAGTTCCAGTTGGCTTCAAACGCCAGCCCGGCATCGGTCGGGCGAACCGCCATCACTTGCGGGATTTCGCGCTGCAATCCGTCCATGATCGCCTGGTTCGGGGAGCGCGTCGCCCGCAGCATCGCCAGCGTCCGGTCTTCCAGATAGCCACCGGGCTGCAACGGCGTGCCGGCCTGCGCCACCGAAAGCGCGCCGGCCAGCAGCACCGCAACCCAGGGCAACCGGCGCAAACTATCGCCCCTTGAAACGCGGCTTCCGCTTCTCCCGAAACGCCGAGACGCCCTCTTTATGGTCCTCGGTCTGGTTCAGGCTCGGCTGCACAAACGCCTCATATTCCAGATAGTCCTCCATGCTGGGGGAGGTCGCCACATGGAACAACTTTTTCGACAGCCCCAGCGCAAAGGTCGGCCCCTCGGCGAGGTCCGCCGCCATCGCCCGGGCGCGGTCCATCAATTCGGCATCGGGATACACATGGTTGACCAGCCCGAGCGTTTTCGCCTCGGCGGCGTCGATCACCCGTCCGGTGAACACCAGTTCCTTGGCGATGTTCATCGGCAACCGGCGGGACAGGTACCAGATCGCCCCGCCATCCGGCGCCAGCCCGATGCGGCGGAAGGTCTGGCCGAAGCGGGCGCCTTCGCCGGCCAGGGTGATGTCGCAGCCCAACGCCAGCGACCAGCCGATCCCCACCGCATGGCCTTGCACCGCGGCGACCACCGGTTTTTCCAGCGCGTGGATCAGCCGCATATAAATATGGCTCAGGCTTTGCAGCCGGGTCCGCGCTTCGGTGATGCCGCTGCCATCGGCCATTTTGTCCACATCGGCGCCGGCGCAGAAATTCTTGCCCGCCCCGGTCAGCAAAATCGCCCGCACCGAGCGATCGAAGCGCAGTTTCTGAAACGTTTCGATCAGCCCTTCGCGCATTTCGCGGGTCAACGCGTTCATTTTGTCCGGCCGGTCCAACGTGACCGTCGCCACCGCGCCGTCTTGTGTTGTTGTGATGGACATCTTGTTTCCCCCCTGCACGCGTCGGCACGTCAGACCGGGGCGCGGCGTACCGCGCCCCGTGCGCCTCAGTCGATCACGGCGCCATAGGTCAGCACCCGCAACTCCCGCCGGATCGGGTAGGTGCTGGACGGCATCAGCTGCGTGAACATCACCACCGCCATATCTTCCTTCGGGTCGCACCAGAACGCCGTGCTCGCCGCGCCGCCCCAGGCATATTCGCCGGCGCTGCCGATCAACTGCGCCCGCGCCGGGTCCAACGTGACCGAAAAGCCGAGGCCGAAGCCCACGCCTTCGTAGCTGCTCTCGGAAAACCGCGGCATGCCCATCGCCGCCATATCGCCGTTCAGGTGATTGGCGGTCATCAGTTCCACCGTCTTGCGGCCCAGCAGGCGGGTGCCGTTCAGCGTGCCTTTGTTGAGCATGAACTGGCAGAACTTCATATAGTCGCCGATGGTGCCGACCAGCCCGCCGCCGCCGGAAATCACGTTCGGCAGTTTCAGGTAATGGCTGGCGGCCGCATCATCCAGCAGCGCCAGTTTCCCGTCCTGCGGGTTGCGGTAGTAGTTGGAGGCGAAGCGGGCGACCTTGTCCGCCGGCACCATGAAGTCGGTATCCACCATGCCCAGCGGCTTGATCACCCGCTCGCGCAGGAACTGGTCGAACGGCACGCCGGAAATTTCCTGCACCAGGCAGCCGAGCACGTCGGTGGCGTTGGAGTAGTTCCACGCCGCGCCGGGCTGCGCCAGCAGCGGCATGGTGGCCAGCTTGTTGGTCATGTCCAGCAAGTTGCTGTCCATCGGCGTGTTGAACTCGATTTTGTTCTGCCGATACAGCGTATCCACCACGGTGGCTTCCATGAAGCCGTAGCTGAGGCCGGAGGTATGGGTGAGCAGATCGCGATAGGTAATGCCGCGCTCCGCCGGCACGGACATGTATTTCAGCCGCGAGCCGCCGGTATAGACATGGCTCTGCTTGAACGCCGGCAGCACGTTGGAAATCGGGTCATCGAGCTGGAAGTGCCCTTCCTCGTACAGCATCATAATCGCCACCGAGGTCAGCGGCTTGGTCATGGAATAGATGCGCACGATGGTGTCGGCATCCATTTTGGTGCCACGGGCGATGTCGGAATGCCCGGCAGCGTTGAAATAAACCACCTGCCCGGCGCGCGCGACCGCAACCGACACCCCCGGCAGCTTGCCGCTATCCACCTGCTTGGCCAGCCAGCCATCGATGCGGGCGAGGCGTTCGGACGACAGCCCAACGGATTCCGGGGTTCCGGTAACGGCGATGCTCATGCTTGGTTTCCTCAGATTGGCGAGATTACCCCGATGCTGCCCTGTGCCGCGCCCGCCGGCAACTACCCCGCCAACGCGGCGGCCACCCATTGCGCCCAGGCCAGGGTTGCGCGGTCCGCGCCGCGCCGGCCGACGATCTGCACCCCGAGCGGCATTCCGGTGGCGCCGGTGCCATGCGGGATGGTGATGCAGGGCACGTGCAAGGTGGTCCAGAGATAGTTGAACGCCGGATCGCCGGTCCATTCCAGCCCCAACGGCGCCTCCCCCGGTGCAGAGGGCGTTACCAGAATGTCGAGGTCGCCCAGCGCGTCGGCGAAGCCATCCTGGCATTGGCGGAAGGTCGCCTGCGCCTCGGCCAATACTGCCGGGCCCTGCGCCAGGCCCCAATCCAGCCGCTCGGCCAGCCCCTCGCTCAGCCCGGCCCGCGCCTGGGCGAGTTCCCACCCCATGGACCGCGCGCTTTCGCCGTTCATCACAATCGGGTGCGCGGTGGCCAGCGCGTCGAAGCTGGCTGGCAATTCCCAGCCGGTCACCCGCGCCCCGGCCCGCCCCAAGCGCGCGGCGAGCCCGGCGAACAGCGCCTGGGTATCCGCGGTCGCCAGCGGCCAGCTGGGGGACAGGCACAGCCCGATGCGCGGCGCGGCAACGCGCGCGTCCGGGTCGCCCAGATCCACTTGCCCGGCCGCCCCGGCCAGCAACGCGCAATCGGCCACGCTGCGGCCCATGGTGCCGATCGTGTCCAGGCTTTGCGACATCACCTTCATCCCCAGCAGCGGGATCAGCCCGAAGCTGGGCTTGTAGCCCACCGCGCCACAATACGCCGCCGGCCGGATCACGCTGCCGGCGGTCTGGGTGCCAAAGCCGAGCGGGAACTGAAAATCCGCCACCCCGGCGGCCGAGCCCGATGACGATCCGCCTGGGGTGTGCGCGGGCCCCGCCGGATTGGCGGTGGCGCCGGGCTTGCGGGTGGCAAATTCAGTGGTGACGGTCTTACCGATCACCACCGCCCCGGCCGCGCGCGCCCAGGCGACGCTGGCGGCATCCGCAAACGGCCGATGCCCGGCCCAGATCGGGGATCCGTATTGGCTCGGCTGGTCGGCGGTATCCAGCACATCCTTCACCCCCACCGGCAGGCCGTGCAACGCCCCCGGCCGCGCATGCCGCACCGCGCGCCGCACTAAATCGGGGTCGAAATGCGCGAAGGCATGCACCACCGCATCGCGCGCCGCGATCCGCTCCAGGCAGGATTCCACCAGGGCCACCGGGTCCAGCTGCCCGGCGCGAATCCGGCGCGCGGCCTCGGTGGCGGTCAGGCGATGCGGCTCAGTCATGCAGATATCTCCAGAAAGAGGGTGCGCGGGCGGCGTCTGCGGTCCATTGTGCACGGATGCCTCGCTCCGCAAAATCCGCCCCGCATGCGGCCCCGGTTCAGGTCGGCACCGCTGCTGACGGCACCCGCACCTACCTGGTCGCCATGCCGCCCGACGCCTTGCCGCCGGTGCAGCGGCGCGACCTGGAAAATGCCTGGGAACGCGCCCGCGCGGCGGCACTGGCGGAAAACTGGGGCCCGCCGCGCCTGTTCCGCTTCCGCCGCGAAGATGGCGGCTGGACCGACCTCGCTCTGGCCGACAGCGATGCCTGCTGCTGGGCCAGCGCCATCGACCGCACCGTGGGCATGGAAACCAGCTATGGCCTGTCGCTCTGCCTGCGGCTGCTGGCGCTGGTGGATCTGCTCGCCGCCGTGCCCTGGGCGCGCGAGCATGTCGTTATCCGCCGCGACGGCGCGCAACTCGATGCCGGATTGCTGGCAGCCGCCGCCCAACTGCCGTTGACAGGACAGGCAAGGTTCGACCAGACCGGGTTTACCAAGCTGATGCGCCAGGCCGTCCTGCCCGCACCCGTTTCCCCTGCCCCCGCCTGATACCGCGACCGGAGCCGCGCTTTTGACCCTTATGACCGCCAAATACCGCCTGCTTCTCCCCGCCGCCCTGCTCAGCCTGGCGCTCGCCGGGTGCAGCAGCACCGTGCGCACCGATGCCAGCCCCGCCGCCTTGGCCGCCTGCCGCGCGCGGGCGGATGCGGTCTACAACACGCAAAACCGTGGCGATATTTTCCGCGAAGACGCGTATGCCACCGGCCAGAAGGATTCTCCCTTCCGCGGCGCCACCGTGCTCGGCAGCGATTCCGCCGGCCTGTCCAGCCGCTATGCGCGGGAAAAATTCATCGACACCTGCCTCGCCGGCATCCGCGAACGCACCACCACGCCGGACCCGCTGGACCCGAACCCAGCCGCCGCGGCGATCAAGCCCCCCAGCCCCTAGTCCCGTGGCCAGCGTCAGCACGCTCACCCGGGTTTTCGCCCACCGCAATACCAAGCTGTTCTACGGCGGCAGTTTCGCGTGCTGGACCGGGTGGTGGGTGCAACGCATCGCGGTGGACTGGCTGGCCTGGCAGTTGACCCATTCCACCGCCTGGGTCGGCTTCATCGCCTTTTGCAGCCTCGCCCCTTCGGTGGTCGTCTCCCCGTTTGCCGGCGCGATCGTGGATCGGATGGACCGCATCCACCTGACGGTCGCCACGCAATGGATCACGGTCGCGCACGCGCTGACTTTGGCCGCCCTGACCTATAGCGGGCTGATCCGGGTGGAGATCATCGCGGCGCTGGAGGTTGTGCTCGGCATTTCCTCCACCTTCGCCCAGCCGGCGCGGCAATCGCTGGTGCCGGGCATGGTGCCACGGGCGGATCTGCCGGGCGCGGTGGCGCTGAACTCGCTCACCTTCAACCTCTCCCGCTCCATCGGCCCCGGCATTGGCGGCATGATCATCTATACCTGGGGCGTGGTGCCGGCGATGGTGGTCAACGCGGCCGCCTATTTCTTCGCCAGCCAGAGCATGCTGCGGCTGACCATCGCCCCCGAACACCGGCGCGGCCATGCCCCGACCGCCAGCGTGCTGTCCGAAGCGATTGACGGCGTGACCTATGTCGTCCGCCATCCCGGCATGGCGCCGCTGGTGCTGTTTGCCTTCCTGATCGGCGCCTTGGCCCGCCCGGTTTCGGAAACCCTGGCACCCTATGTCGATCTGCTGTTCCACCAGGGCGCGGGCGGACTGGCGACCCTGGCCAGCATTGGCGGCATCGCCGCCTTGGCCGGCGGCACGGCGCTGGCCATGTACGGCACGACCAAAGGGCTGACGCGGATCTGCTTCTTCGCGGGCTTCACCATCATCCTCGCCACCATCGCTTTCGTCTCCACCCACTCCTTCGTACTCGCCATCGCCTGCTCCGCGATCTGGGGCGCAGCAGGCACGGTGCATGGCATTGCCGCCCAAACCCTGCTGCAAACCACCACCTCCGGCCAGATGCTGGGCCGCGTGCTCAGCCTGTGGGGCATGATCGGCCGCGCCGCGCCGGCTTTGGGGGCGTTGGCCTATGGCAAGCTCGCGGAATATTTCGGCCTGCAACTGCCGGTCCTCGTCGGCTGCGGCCTGGCGCTGGTGCTGTGCGCGCTGGTGATGCGCGGCCTGCCGCAGATGCAGCGGGCGCTGGAACGCTAAAGCTTGTCGCTCCGCGATCCGCGGCCTAGAAGCCACGGGTAGCGCAACCGAGGGGACCGCACGATGAGCAAGATCATCCGCACCGAGCCGAACAAAATTCTGTCAAAAGCCGTGGAATATCATGGCTTTGTCTTCCTGCAGGGCTGCACCGCGGCCGATACCTCGCAAGACGTCAAAGGCCAGACCAAGCAGGTTCTGGACCTGATCGACCAGCTGCTGGAAACCCACGGCACCGACAAGACCCGCATTTTGCAGGCGCAAATCTGGCTGAAGGACATCCGCGACCGCGACGCGATGAACGAGCTGTGGTCCGCCTGGCTGCCGAAAGACGGTGCCCCGGCCCGCGCCTGCGTGGAAGCCAACATGGCCGATCCGCGCCTGCTGGTCGAAATCATGGTCACCTGCTGCAAGTAACCGCCTGATTCGCTTTGCATGTGGCGAATCCGGCACGCGACTCGCGTGACTAATTTGCCACATGCAAGCGGTATATTTACCACAAACGCATCACACAATATTTCATAGGATTTCATTCCCGCCCCCGTAAGTTATCCACAGGGGTGAATTGCCGAAATCACACATCAGACGTGCGTTTCGGCGTTTCATGGGTTGCAGCGACCCGGACCGGTTGTTACCCAAACGTCCATGAGCAGCGACCAATACAAGGCTTTCGCTTCGCGGTTGGCCCCCGCAAATGCCGCGCTCCATCCGAGCGTGCCGCAAAAGCAGCACAAGGCAGCCGCCAACAGCTGGCGCGTTGCTCTGGCGCCGGCGCTCCTCGCACTGGCCGTTCTGGCCCTGGCCACGCCCGCGCAGGCCGCCCGCCCGGACCCGGATAAAAAGCCCACCACGACCACCACTCACACCCAGCCGGCCCATACGGCCCAGCCCGCGAAGCCGATTGCCGCCCATTCCGGCGCACCCACGGCCCGCTTGCAGGCCGCCAATGCTGCCGCAGCCAAGCCGCAGCCGCAAAAGGCCGGCACCACCGTCGCCCAGCGCAACGCGGCGCTGCACACGCTGGCGCGTAACCAGTCCACCCCCGCCTATCGCAGCAGCGGCATCAGCTGCGTGCCCTATGCCCGCAGCGTCACCGGCATGGCGGTTTCCGGCAACGCGTGGCAGTGGTGGACGTCGGCCGCCGGCACCTATGAACGCGGCTTCCGCCCCGAACCCGGCGCGGTGCTCAACTTCCGCTCCACCGGCCATATGCGCCTCGGCCATGTCGCCGTCGTCTCCCGCGTGATCAACACCCGCGAGATCGAGATCGACCACGCCAACTGGGCCGGCGGCGGCGTGTCGCGCGGCGTGGCCGTGATGGACGTGTCGGAAGCCAATGACTGGTCAGCCGTCCGCGTGTCGCTCGGCCACAACAGCAGCACCTTCGGCAGCGTCTACCCGACCTACGGCTTTATCTATAACCGCGCCGACCACGGGCACATGATCGCCAACACGCTGGTCCACCCGCAGAAAATGTCGCGCTTCGAAGAAGTGGCGGAAGCGCCGATCGCCGCCCCGGTGCGTCGCCAGTCCCCGGTTTATATCGACGCGACCCTCGGCGGCCGTTAATCGGCCCGCTTCGCCCAGCGTTCATGGTCGCGCCAGGCGCCGTCGATCAACAGATAGCGCGGCGAAAACCCCTCTAAGCGAAAGCCCAGCCGCTGCACCAGCGCGCGCGATGCCGCGTTGGCCGGCTGAATATTCGCCTCCACCCGATGCAGCCCCAGCGGCCCGAACGCATGCGCCAGCGCCAGCTGCACCATCTGCGTCATCAGCCCGCGCCCGGTTTGGCCCAGCAGGCCGTAATAGCCGAGATAGGCGCTTTGCAAGCCGCCGCGCACAATCTCGTTCAGATTGACCACGCCGACCAGCGCCCCGGCGCATTCGCCGAGCAACGCGACCTTGCGGCCGTGCTTCACCGGCGCCAGCCAGGCGGTGAACCGCGCCCGATCCAAGGGCGGCGCCACCCAGGGGGCGTGCAGCGTCTGGCTCGCTATATGTGCCGCAATCAACGCCGGCGCATCGCGCGCGGTGATCGGCCGGATCTGCACCGGTTCAGCGTTGGGCGGCACTGGGCTCGACATGGGCGGCACCCCCTTGCAGGTAGCGGTGGCGAAACGCGGCCGGCGGATCGGGGAAAAACAAGGCCAACACCAGCAACCCAGCCTGGGCCAACAACAATAGCCCGGCCACCACCAGACGCGCGGTCAAAATACACCGCCCGCGCCGGACATCCAGGCATACAGCATCACCGCATGCGCCGCAGCCAGCCCGCCCAGCAGCAGCCCGGCGCCGACCGGCCAGCGGAGCCGCGCCAGCGCCCCATAGACGGCGAACAGAAACACCGGATTGGTCGCGACGTAGCGCGGCAGCGAATCGAGCCCGGTCGCGGCCGGCAGCAGCACGCATGCGGCGAGGAACCATGCCTCCCCCCAACGACGGCGCCAAGCCAACCGGCCAGCCACCGCCAGCCCCAGCAACGCCCAGGCCGCCGCGTAGCTCGCGCTCGCCCGTGCCATCGGTCCGGCCAGATGCGCCCAATCCCAGGCCCGGACCCCGTCGGCCAACATCACCAGCGGGCCACGCCAAACCCGCCCCCAGTCCAGTTGCACATGGCTGAATGCCAGCCCGTCCCCCACCGCCAGATATTGCGCCAGGATATAGACGGACAGCCCTAGCGGCGCGATGGCGATCGGCAACAGGCAGGCCTCGGCCAGTGCCCAGCGATCGCGGGCCATCCGGCCTTGCCAAGCCGTCCGCACCCGGTCGCCGATCACCAGCAGGCTCAGCATAATCCCGGTCGGGCGGGTGGCACTGGCCAAGGCGGCCAAGGTGGCCGCCAGCAGCGTCTGCCTGGTAGCCAAAGCCAGCAGGCAGCCGGTGCTCAGCAGGGCAAACAGCGCCTCGGTATAAACGGCGGACATGAAATGCGTGTTCGGCATCGCCAGCACCACCGCCAGCCACAGCAGCGGGCGCACCGCCCCGCGACTCTGTTGCAGATAGCGGGCGCCGAGCATCACGAACCCGGCCAGGCACAGGCAGGACAGCCAGATGCCGCCGAGTTGCGCCGGCACCGGCAGCGCCGCGCTCAGCCCGCGCAGCAGCAGCGGATACAGCGGAAAAAACGCCCAATGCGGATAGCTGCCCAGATTGCCGAACTCCGAGTCCGCCCCGTAGCCGGCCAGGGCGATGCGTTCGTACCAGCCGCAGTCAAAATGGCACATCGCCTCGGCCAACCCACCCCAGGCCATGCCCAGCCAAGCGTAGGCCAGCAGCCGAGTCGCAACGCCGGCTGCGGCAATGGCACCGAACGCAGTCAGACCCAGCGGAAACCGACCGGCAGCCGCGTGCCGTACGGCGGCGGGTTGGGGAATAAGGCGCATGCGCGGCTTGTGTCGCGGTCGGCGGATGCGGTCAAGCGCCAGCGGGCGCAGCCTGCCGACAGATTTGCCTGCCGTGCGCTGATGGGGTATGAGGCTGCCACGTCGCGCTGCAGTGCGTGGCGAAGCGACAACCGAGTGTCGCTGAAACAGTGTGCGGGCGTGGTGGAACTGGTAGACGCGCCGGACTCAAAATCCGGTTCCGCAAGGAGTGTCGGTTCGATTCCGACCGCCCGCACCACTTTTTCTCAATAATCCCCTGAGCTGCGCGTCCGCTATTGCCGGCGCGCGTCTCCTTTCGCCCGAAATCCGCCGTCGCGCCCGATGTGTGCCAAGCCGGCCAGCGCAAGCATAGCGGCCCTGCGTCCCCAAGCCGATTTAGCCAGTTTGCATCCGCCCATAAGCTTCGCTATATCGGCGCCACAGGACATGGCGCGGCCAACTTCGCCTCCCCCGGTTCTGTTTGGCGTGCGTGATCCCAGGTAGCTCAGTGGTAGAGCAAGCGGCTGTTAACCGCTCGGTCGTAGGTTCGAGTCCTACCCTGGGAGCCATCCACCGATCCCCCTCTCCCGGATTAGCCGTCGATCAAGTCGCGCAACGCTACTGTGCGGCCAACCCGGCACCACCATGACCGCTGCGGCACCTGCAACCGCGCCCAAGGCCCGAGACGCAAGACCGTGATGCGGCGTGGCGCCTGAAACCCGGCGGCGAGAATGCCGCGATGGGAGGCGAGGTTTTCCTCCCGGCAGTAAATCCCCACCGTCATCGCCCCATGCGCCACGCAGAAATGCGCGGCGTAGTCCAGACATTGGCGATACAGCCCCTGGCCACGCGCTGCGGAAAGCGTCACGAAATCATACAAATAGCCCATGCCATCGCCGATTTCTAAGCTTAACCCAGACTCGAAACCCGCCCCCAGCGCCAAACCCGGCAGTACAATCCAGCCCCAAGCCAGCAGCCCAGCTTCGGCGGTTGAGGCATGTACAATCCTGTGGCCGGCCTGCAGGCGCGCCTGGATCAGCTTCAGTGGCAACCCGCCCTTGGCCGCCACCGCGCTGGCGATGCGCCCGGCCTGCGGTCCGACACCGGTGATGCCGATATCAGGCCCGTTGCCCTGCCGCAGCGGCCAGGTTCTGCCGTCGTGGTGAAACGCGATGACCTGCCGCGGCCCGACATATTGCCGCAGATGCCAATACCAGCGGCGCAGCGCCCCCCTGCGGCGGCGATCCGGGCGTAGCCCCTTGATCCACGACAAATAAAACGTCACAAACATACGAAGTTGTTAATTTATTAATCTTTATGCGCCAAGCATCAAAGTGTTACACGTTGTCGCAAGGCTTTCTGGATGTTTGTCTTTTTTTGTATTTTTCGTCTCAACATCACACGCTCAGCGACGAATCGGCGTAACATCACAAATCAAAACGAAGATTTGGTGTGCATTGCTTCAAACGTCTGCCTCATTCTGGCTGGGAGTCTCCTCGCCGTCGCGCATTACGTCAGCCACGTGGTGCCGTGGCGTCGTACGGCTGTGATGAACTGCGGCGCGCAATGACCAAAACCGTAGCCAACACCACCCAACTGCCGCGCGGCTTCCGCCCAAGCAGGGCGGTGTTCCTCGCCGGCACCTTGGTGGCGGCCATGGTGCTCGGCGCCGCTGGGGCGATTATCTGGCTCGCCCGGCAGGCTGCCATCGACCAAACCATGACCTGGGCCACCAGCAACGCGCAGATGCTGGCCGAACAAGCCCGGCAATCCATCAAATCCTCCGACCTGGTGCTGCGGGCGATTACCGAGAGCGTGCAAGAGGTCGGCATCGATGACGAGGCCGGCTTCACCCGGGCCATGTCCGGCCCGGATATCTACGAGAAAATCCGCCAACGCGCCGGCGGCGTGCCGCAGATCGATGTCGCCACCATCGTCGACAATAGCGGCCAGGTGCTGAACTTCACGCGCTGGTGGCCGCCTTTGGCCAATGGCCCCAGCCGCGAGCCGATCAACCTCGGTGATCGTGACTATTTCCTGGCGCATCGCGCCGACCCGAAACTGGAGGTCTATCTCAGCGCTCCCGTACGAAATCGCGGCACGGGTACGTGGACCTTTTACCTCAGCCGCAAAATCCGCGGCAAATCCGGCCAGATGCTCGGTCTGGCGCTTACCGGGCTGCATGTCGAATTTTTCGCCGATTTCTACCAGGCCGTCAGCGGCGGCAGCAGCAAGGTGTTTCAGTTGCTGCGCGATGACGGAATATTGATTGCGCGCTATCCGGCCATCTCGGAAAAACTCGGCCAATCCTTCCGCAGCCAAACGGCGATAAGCCTGGCGCTCAGCAACACCCCCAATGGCGGCGCTGCGCTGGCGACCCGCCCGCGTTTGACCGACCCTTCCGACCAGCGCCTGCGCATCGTGTCCACGCGGCGGGTGCATGAATATCCGCTGCTGGTCACCTTCGTGGTGTTCGATGACGAATTTCTGGCGCAATGGCGGCAAACCGCACTCGAAATCGGCGTTATGGGGGGCTTGCTGGCTGCCATTGTCCTCGGCCTGACCTGGGCGCTGGCGCGCCTGCTCTCCCGCCAGCGCAGCACCATGCAGCAACTGCGGGCTGCCAGCCGCGCGGCGGAGTTGGCGACCCAATCGAAATCCGACTTCCTGGCGATGATGAGCCATGAAATCCGCACGCCGATCAACGCGGTCATCGGCATGTCCGAAATTCTGGCCAAAGCCCGGCTGCCGGTGCGGGAACAGCAATTTGCCAAGGTGATCAGCGATGCCGGCCGGCACTTGCTATCGATCATCAACGATATTCTGGATTTCTCCCGCCTCGAAGCCCGGCATGAAGATGTCGAGCGAGCACCATTTGACCTCAGCGCCCTGGTCGAACGCGCCATGGCGCTGGCCAGCGGCCTACCTGGTGCCGGGGCGCTGCAACTCTCCGCCGTCACGGGCGATGATGTGCCGGTTTGGCTGGTCGGGGACGCCAACCGCATCAACCAGGTGCTGCTCAACCTCCTCGGTAACGCGGTCAAGTTCACCGAAAAGGGCAATGTGCAACTCAGCATCGCCACCCTGCCATCGGCATCATCTGACCAGGACGCGGTGACGCTGCGCTTCACCGTCACCGATACCGGCATCGGCGTGGCGCCAGACCAGCAGCAACGGCTGTTTGAAGCCTTCGAGCAGTTGGATTCCGGCCGCACCCGCAAATCCAGCGGCACCGGCCTTGGGCTGGCCATCAGCAAGCGCATCGTCGAACTGCTCGGCGGCACCATCGGGATGCACACCACCGAAACCGGTGGCAGCGCCTTCTGGTTCGAACTGCCATTGCACCGTGCGGAACAGCCGGCCCTGGCAGTGGCGGAAATGCTGCCACCACCGCTTCCCCTCGCTCCAGGCGGGCTGCGGGTGCTGGTGGTTGATGACACCCGCACCAGCCAGATGGTCGCGGCGTTGCTGCTCGAATCGCTCGGCCATACGCCGACCATCGTCGAAAATGGCGCCGCAGCGCTGGAAATCGTGCAACAGCAGGATTTTGACGTGGTGCTGATGGATATGCGGATGCCGGAAATGGATGGTCGCGAGGCAACCTGGCGCATTCGCGCGCTCGGCGGCCGGTTCGCCGTCCTGCCGATTATTGGCCTGTCCGCCGACGCGCTCGACACCGTCCGCGACGCCGGGTTGGCCGCGGGGATGACGGCCTACCTCACCAAACCCATTCAGCAGGATCGGTTGGCCGCCACGATGCAGACCGTCGTTGATGCCGCCACCGCCAGCCAGGCCGCCTAATCAACCTGGCTGGCATGGCCGGTTTTAGTAGCCGGTCAGCGCCGCATAGCGGTCGCGGTGGAAGGCCGCGTCGCCGAACGTCGCCTGGGCCACGCGGGCGCGCTTCATGAAGAAGCCGATTTCGTGCTCGTCGGTCATGCCGATGCCGCCGTGCATCTGAATGCCCTCGTTCCCCGTCAGATACGCGGTGTCAGACGCCTTCGCCTTCGCCAGGCTGACCAGCAGGCTGGCATCGTTGGCGTTGTCGTCCAGCGCCGCCAGGGCGCCGATCACGGCGGAGCGGGTCACCTCCACCTCGCAGAACATCTGCGCCGCCCGGTGCTTCAGCGCCTGGAATGACCCGATGGCGACGCCGAACTGCTTGCGGTCTTTCAGATATTGCACCGTGCGTTCAAAGGCTTCGGACGAACTGCCCAGCATTTCCGCCGCCAAGCCGGCCCGCGCCCGGTCCAGCACCTTGTCCAGCGGGTCCGCCCCGCCATCCACCCGGCCGAGCACCGCGCCGGCGCCGACCCGCACATCGTTCAGCGTAACCCGCGCGGCGTTGCGGCTGTCGATCATCGACGACCGCGCCCGGCTGACGCCCGCCGCATCGGCCGGCACCATGAATAGGGTGATCCCGTCGCGGTCGTCGGCAGCGCCGGAGGTGCGGGCGACCACGATCAGCTGGTCCGCCACATGCCCATCCAGCACAAACCGCTTGGCGCCGTTCAGCACCCAACCATCGCCGTCGCGCTTGGCGGTGGTTTCGATATGGCTCGGGTTGTGATGCGCCTTTTCCTCCAGCGCCAGGGCGAAAATCGTGTCGCCACCGACCAGCCCGGGGAAATAGGTCTGCTTCTGCGTTTCATTGCCGGCGAGGTCGATGGCACTCGCGGCAATCAGCGCCGTGGAAATCAACGGCGTCGCCGCCAGCGTGCGCCCGGCCGCTTCCAGCACCTGGCCTAGCCCGACCATGCCGAATTCGGAGCCACCATGCGCTTCGGGCACCAGAAACCCGGTCCAGCCGAGATCGGCCATCTCGCGCCACAGGGCGCGGGAAAACCCGTCCGCGTCAGCGCTGTCACGCAGCTTGCGCAGCATGAGCACCGGGGATTTGTCGGCGAAAAATTCCAGCGCGCTATCGCGGACGAGTTGCGCTTCGGAGTTGAGGATTAAGGCCATTGCTGTTTCCTTGTCGGTATATTTTTCAACAAGGGAAAGTGTTCTTTTTGTGAACAAAAAGAACCAAAAAAACTTCATCAATGCCTGGCCTACGGCGTACTCTCACCGGAGAGAGTAC
>CAITOL010000196.1 GCA_903893975.1 uncultured Rhodospirillales bacterium
CCGCGCCGCAAGCCGGACCCGCTGGACGAGCCGCAGGCGGCGGCGGCTTGGGCCATGCCGGACCGGCCGAGCCGCGGGCGGCTGGTGTGGCGCCGGGTGCGGGCGCGGTTGCGGTCGGCGCTGGTGCTGCTGGTGCTGGTAGGTGTGGGCAGCGCGGTGGTGATGGGGGTGCAGACCTTCGGCCAGGGCGCCAACCTGCCGGAGCGCATTGCCAATCTGGGGGCCGGATTTGGCCTGCGGGTGACCGATATCCAGATTGAGGGGCGCGAGAAAACCCCGCTCTCGGCCATTGGCGACGCGTTGAAGGTGTATAAGGGGCAGCCGATTCTGGGCTTTTCCGTCGCCGACGCGCGGGTGCGGTTGGAGAAGGTGAACTGGGTGCAGTCGGCCAGTATTCGCCGGCAATTGCCCAACACGATCGTGGTGCAGATTGTCGAGCGGCGGCCGTTCGCGGTGTGGCAGCTCGACGGTAAGTTTATGCTGATCGACAAGGCCGGCAAAACGGTTACCGATAGCGACGTGGCGACCTTTGCGGCCGAATTGCTGCTGGTGGTCGGCCCCGGCGCGCCGGCGGCGACGGCGGGGCTGGTGGAGGCGTTGCAAACCCAGCCGACGTTGCAGACGCGCATTGCCTCCGCGGTGCGGGTGGGCGAGCGGCGCTGGAACCTGTTTCTGAAAAACGGAACCGAGGTGCTGCTCCCGGAAGGGGCGGAGGTGCGCACTTTGGCCAAGCTGGCCGAGTTGCAGGAGAGCATGACGCTGCTCGACCGGCCGTTGAAGCAAATTGATCTGCGGCTGCCGGACCGGCTGACGCTGCGTACCGCCGGCGACCGGAGCGAAACCAAACCGCTGCCGCCGGCGGCGGCTGCCCCCCCAACCGGCCAGCCGGCCGCGAGCCAGACCGGGAGAAAGACGTGAACGAGCTTCCCCGCCGCCTGCTGCCTGAGGCCCCGGTCGCGCTTGATCCGGGCGATACGCCGCGCGGCAAACCGCGCCATGCCGGGCCGTTCGGGGTGTTGGATATCGGCACTTCCAAAATCGCCTGCGCGATTGGCCGCTGCGAATCCGACCACAGCCTGCGAGTGCTGGGGTTTGGCTGGCAGAAGGGGCGCGGCGTGCGTGGCGGCGCGGTGATCGAAATCGGCGAGGCGGAGCGGGCGATCCGGGCGGCGGTTGGCCAGGCGGAGGAAGAAGCCGGGGTGCGGTTGCGGTCGGTGACGGTGAACCTGTCGTGCGGGCAGCCGCGCAGCCAGGTGCTGAACCTGCAGCATCAGGTGGGCGGGCGGGCGGTGAGCCAGGCCGATATTCGCCGCATGCTGGTGGATGCGCGCAATCGGGCGGCGACCGAGGGCCGCAGCATCATTCATACGTTGCCGCTGGATTTTCTGGTGGATGATGCGGAAGGGATCGACGATCCGCGCGGCTTGTTCTGCGAGACGCTGGGTGGGCGGGTGCATATTATCGATGCCGCGACCACGGCTTTGCGCACGCTCGATGCCTGTCTGGCGCGCGGGGATCTGGAGATTGCCGGACTGGTGGCGGCACCGTTGGCGGCGGCCAATGCAGTGCTGGACAAGGATGAACGCCAGCTTGGGGTGACCGTGCTCGACATGGGCGGCGGCACCACGGGGATGGCGGTGTTCGCCAATAACCATCTGCAATACACGTCCCAATTGCCGCTGGGCGGTGTGCATGTGACCAACGACATTGCCCGCGTGCTGTCCACCCCCGTTGCCCATGCGGAACGCCTGAAGACGATGTACGGCAATGCCGAGGGCAGCCCGGACGATGAGCGGGAATATCTGCCGGCGCCGCAGGTGGGCGAGGAGGACGACCAGATTGCCAAGGTGCCACGCAGCATGGTGGTCAACATTATCCGCCCGCGACTCGAGGAGACCTTCGAGTTGGTGCGCCAGCGGCTGGAGCAGGAAGGGCTGGGCAATGCGTCCGGCCATCGCGTGGTGTTGACCGGTGGGGCCAGCCAACTGTCCGGCATGTCCGATCTGGCGCAGCGGGTGTTAGGGCGGCAGGTGCGAATCGGCCGGCCTATTTCCCCGCGCGGCCTGCCGGATGCGGCGGGCGGGCCGGCTTTTGCCACCACGGTGGGGTTGCTGGGCTGGGCGGCGGGGCTGAGCCGGCCGCTGCATGACATCGATCTGGAAGCCGAGCGCCCGCGTGGGACGCTGCGAAGGATCGTCAATTTTTTACGTGAACGGGTCTGACAAGGCGCCTGAGCCCTGTTCACGAATCGAGCTAGCCAGATAAACCTATCCGGATACGGGAGTGAGCCCTGATGACCCTGAACCTGACGATTCCGCAACACGTCCACACTGATTTCACGCCACGCATCACTGTGATCGGCGTTGGCGGCGGTGGCACGAATGCGGTTGATAACATGATCGCAATGAATCTGCAAGGCGTGGAGTTCGTGGTTGCGAACACCGACGCGCAGCAGTTGATGCATTCCCGCGCGGATCGTCGCATCCAGCTTGGGCCGCACATCACCCAGGGGCTCGGCGCGGGCGCCAAGCCGGAAGTGGGCCGGGCGGCAGCGGAAGAAGCGGCGGAAGAACTTATGCGCCACCTCGAAGGGGTGCATATGGTGTTCATCACCGCTGGTATGGGCGGCGGCACCGGCACAGGGGCGGCGCCGGTGATTGCCCGCATGGCGCGTGAGCGTGACATTCTGACCGTGGGTGTGGTGACCAAGCCGTTCGCGTTCGAGGGCAGCAAGCGCGCCCGGTCCGCGGAAGCCGGCATCGCCGAGCTGACCCGCTACGTCGATACGCTGATTGTGATTCCCAATCAGAACTTGTTCCTGATGGCCAATGAGCGCACCGGCTGGCGCGAAGCCTTCAAAATGGCCGACAACGTGCTCTACAAGGGCGTACGCGGCGTGACCGATCTGATGGTGGCCCCGGGGCTGGTCAATCTCGACTTTGCCGATATCCGCACCGTGATGGCCGAAATGGGCACCGCGATGATGGGCACCGGTGAAGCGGAAGGCGAAGGCCGGGCGCTGCGGGCGGCGGAAATGGCGATCCAGAATCCGCTGCTGGAGCAGGCCAGCATGGCCGGCGCGCGCGGCTTGCTGATCAACATCACCGGCGGCGACGATCTGACGCTGTTTGAAGTGGACGAAGCGGCGTCCCGCATTCGCCGCGAAGTGGATGACGATGCCAACATCATCTTTGGGTCTGCCATTGATGAAAGCCTGAATGGCCGGGTTGTGGTGTCGGTGGTGGCGACCGGGA
Organism: uncultured Rhodospirillales bacterium; assembly: GCA_903893975.1. GTDB lineage: Bacteria > Pseudomonadota > Alphaproteobacteria > Acetobacterales > Acetobacteraceae > CAITOL01. Next base: position 3,255 of record CAITOL010000196.1, read on the forward strand.
TCGACTCGGTGACACCGGCGCGTGAAGAAGAGCGCCCGCGTCTGGTGGCGGTGGGTGGCGGTGGCGTGTCGGCGGTGTCCGGCACCTCGATCGGCGGGCCGTCGGTGAGCCAGGCCGCGCCGAGTGCGGCGCCTTTGTCACTGGTGCCGGATACCGCCGCGCCGCAACCGGCGGCACCGATGCCGCCGCGGGTGCAGCCGACCCCGGCGCCGACCAATTGGGCACCGAGTGCCCGCCCGGTGGAAGCGCCGGTTGCGGCCCCGGTGATGCCGCAAGGTGAGGTTCGGGTGGCGCCGCCGATTGACGATACGCCGCTGCCGCCGCGTGGGGTGCCGAAGCATCTGCAAACCCCGGTGACCAATCCGCCGGCGCGCCCGAAAGTGGCCAGCCGCCCGGCGGGTGGGTTGTTTGCCGAACAGCAGCCGGTTGCGACTCCGGCGCCGCGCCGGCAGTCGCTGTTCTCCATCGTGACCGGCGCGTTCAAGTCGGCCCCGGTGCCGGAAGCCCCGGCGCCGCAGGCGGCACCGGTTGCACCGGTTGCCCGCCAGCCGGTGGCGGAGACGCATGACGACGAGGAGGCTGGGCAGCGTTCAGCGTCAGATCGTGATCTGGAAATCCCGACCTTTCTGCGTCGGCAAAATTCCCAGCCGCCGGTCTCTGGCGCGCCGCAAAAAGATATTGAACATCAATAGCTTGCGTTGAAATACTGAGAAATAATCGTTGACTGGCCATCCGTATGCAGGCGACGTAGCTTGCATACGGATGTGCGTTTTAAGGCACCTCCGGCAACAACCCAGGGATGCCTTATGGACGGACTGCCCCCACGCTCCCGGCCTTTGACCGCAGCTTCTTCCAGCGGCGTGGCGTATCAGCGCACGTTGAAGAATGCGATCGATTGCGTTGGAGTTGGGCTGCATAGCGGCCATCCGGTGAAGCTGACTTTGTGCCCGGCGCCGGTGGATGCAGGCATTGTGTTTCGCCGGGTCGATCTCGGGGTGGATATTCCCGCACGCTATGATCTGGTGACCGATACCAAGCTGTGCACCGTGCTGAGCGCCCCTGGCCAGCCGGAGGCGCGCGTATCGACGGTTGAGCATGTGATGGCGGCGCTGATCGGCGCGGGGATTAGCAACGCGGTGGTTGAGGTGGATGGGCCGGAAATTCCCATCCTCGACGGCTCGGCGGAAGCGTTCCTGTTTTTGATCGCCTGCGCGGGGACGGTGGAGCAAGACGCGCCGCTGGCGGAAATTGTGGTGCTGCGCTCGGTGCGGGTGCAGGTGGGCGAGGCCTATGCCGAACTGCGGCCGTATGCGTTCGGGCTTGATGCGGCGGTTTCCATCGACTTCGACGCCCCGGCGATCGGTGCCCAGGCGTACAGCCTGCTGGTGACGCCGGAGAGCTTCCGCGACGAACTGGCCGATGCGCGCACCTTTACCCTGCTGCATGAAATCAACGCGATGCAGGCCGCTGGTCTGGCGCGTGGTGGCAGCCTGGATAACGCCGTGGTGGTGGACGGCGCCGAGGTGTTGAATCCCGGTGGCTTGCACAGCCCGGATGAATTTGTCCGCCATAAAGTGCTCGACGCGGTGGGCGACCTTGCGCTGGCTGGGGCGCCGTTGCGCGCCCGATTGATCGGCCATCGCAGCGGCCATGCCATCAATAACCAATTGCTGCGGGCGTTGTTTGCCGATGACGCCAATTGGTGCCTGACCGCCGGCACCGCCGAACGGCCGAACTGGCTTGGCAGCGCCGGCAGCCTGGCCGGCGCCCGCGATCATCGCCTGGCTCTGGCGGCGGCGCCGTCGTAATTCCGGGGTTTTCCGGACGCGATCTGGCCTGTTGGGGAAATGCCCAGGCAGGGTTCGCGGCTCGCGCTTGTGTGCTATAGACCGGGCCGAATGAACGTGGTGATTGCTGTGCTGAAACTCCGCCCATCCGCAACGTTGCTGTTGATTGGTTTGTCGTCCGTGTTTTTGACCGGCTGTTCGACCCTGGCGTCGATCACGCCGTGGAACACGCGCGAAGAGGATTTGATTGCCAAGGAAGATCCCTCAACTGTCCCGGTCGAGGAATTATATGGCCGCGGCGTGGATGCGTTGAACCAGAAGCGTTACGGCACCGCGGGTAAGCAGTTCGATCTGGTGGAACAGACCTATCCGTATTCGTCCCTGGCGGTGAATGCGTTGCTGATGCAGGGCTATTCGGCCTATCTCGGCAATTTATATACGCCGGCGATTGGTGCGTTGGATCGGTTTATTCAGTTGCATCCGTCCAACCGCGACATCGCCTATGCGTATTATTTGCGGGCGTTGTGTTTTTACGAACAGATTGCCGACATTCAACGTGACCAGAAGGCCACGGCGGAAGCGATGGGCGCGTTGCAGGAGGTGATCAATCGCTTCCCCGAGACGTCCTACGCCCGGGATGCGCGGTTGAAGATTGATCTGGCGCGCGACCATCTGGCCGGCAAGGAGATGGAAATCGGCCGGTATTACGAAAACCAGAAGCTGTATGCCGCCGCGATTGGTCGGTTCCAGCGGGTGGTGGACGAGTTCCAGACCACCAACCACGTGGCCGAGGCGTTGCATCGGTTGACCGAGATTTATCTGATTTTGGGGCTGACCGATCAGGCCAAGCGCACCGCGGCGGTGTTGGGGCATAACTATCCCGGCAGCACCTGGTATTCCGCAAGCTACGCGCAGTTGGCCGAGGTGGGGCAGGTGCCCGCGGCGGCGGATAGCACGAGCGACCGGCCAGGTTTTTTTGGCCGTTTGATCAAGAAGGTTTTCTAGCGGCATCGACGGGGCGCGCGCCGTGTTGATCGCGCTGACAATCCGCGATGTGGTGCTGATTGAGCGCCTCGATCTCAGTTTCGGGCCGGGATTGACCGTGCTGACCGGTGAGACCGGGGCGGGCAAGTCCATTTTGCTGGATAGCCTCGGGCTGGCGTTGGGGGCGCGGTCCGAGAGCGGGCTGGTGCGCAATGGCGCTGAGCAGGCCAGCGTGGCGGCGGTGTTCGCGCCGCCGGCCGTGCATCCGGTGTTCGCGCTGCTGGCCGAGCAGGGCATGGTGGCCGAGGACGAGGTGGTGCTGCGCCGGGTGGTGCAGAAGGATGGGCGGTCGCGCGCGTTTGTGAACGACCAGCCGATCAGCGCCGGCCTGCTGCGCCGGGCCGGGGCGATGCTGGTAGAGGTGCAGGGCCAGCACGAGCAGATGGGGCTGGCGGACCCGGCGGTGCAGGCGGGCTTGCTGGACGCCTTCGCGGTGCCGGGCGCGCTGCGGCAGGCGGTAGCGACCACGTGGCGTGTGTGGCGGGAGAGCCAGCGGGACTTGCAGGCGGCGCGCGAGGCGATTGCCGCGGCCGAGCGGGACCGGGATTTTCTGGAGCACGCGGTGACCGAACTGGCGGCCTTGGCGCCGCAGCCCGGCGAGGAAGAGCAACTGGCGATCGAGCGCCAGCGGTTGCAGCAAGGCGAGCGGCGGGCCGAGGCGATGGCCGCCGCTGCCGCCGAACTGGCGCCGCGCGACCGGCGCAATTCTGGCCCGGCGGCGACCTTGCGCGCGGCGGCGCGGGCGTTGCAGCGGTTGCTGCCACCGGGCGATGCGGCGGCGGATAATCCGGTGACCCCGGCTTTGGCGGCGCTGGAGCGGGCCGAGGAGGCGCTGGCCGAGGCGGAGACCATGCTGACCCGGCTGGCGGAGGATGCGGACGCCGATCCGCGCCGGCTGGAGCAGACCGAGGAGCGGCTGTTCGCGCTGCGGGCGGCGGCGCGCAAACATGCGGTGCAGGTGGCGGAGTTGCCGCAATTCCTGGCCAATCTGCGCCACCGGCAAAGCGCGCTGGAGAGCGGTGCGGCGCGGGTGGATGGGCTGGAGGCGCAGGCGCATGCGGCGCGGGCGGCGTATGTGACGGCGGCCGAAGCACTGTCAGCGGCGCGGCGGGCGGCGTCTGGCCGGTTGGAGCAGGCGATCGGGCGCGAATTGCCGCCGCTGCGGCTGGATCGGGCGCGGTTTTTCGCCGAGGTGTCGCTGCTGGAAGAGTCAGGTTGGGGCCCGCAAGGCGCGGATGCGGTGCGGTTTTTGATTGCCACCAATCCCGGCCAGGCGCCCGGGCCGCTGGCCAAAGTGGCCTCGGGCGGCGAATTGTCGCGGCTGATGCTGGCGTTGAAGGTGGTGCTGGCCGGCGGGTCCACGGTGCCGACTTTGGTGTTCGACGAGGTGGATAGCGGCATTGGCGGCGCGACGGCGGCGGCGGTGGGCGAGCGGCTGGCGCGGGTGGCCGAGCAGGTGCAGGTGCTGCTGGTGACCCATTCGCCGCAAGTGGCCGCGCGCGGGGCGGCGCATTTGCGGGTGAGCAAGCAAAGCGGCCAAGGCCGGGCGGAGACCAGGGTTGAGATGTTGCGCGATGACGAGCGGCAGGAAGAGATTGCCCGCATGCTGGCGGGCGAGACGGTGACCGAGCAGGCGCGGGCGGCGGCGGCCAGCCTGATGGCGCAGCCATGATCGCGGTTGCGGCGTTGACCGAGGCGGAGGCGGCGGCCGAGCTTGCGGCGCTGGCCGCCGAGATCGCCCGGCATGACCGGGCGTATCACGAATTGGATGCGCCGGAGATTACGGACGCGGTCTATGACGCGCTGCGCCGGCGCAATGCGGCGATCGAGGCGCGGTTTCCCGCCCTGGTGCGCGCCGATTCGCCAACCCGCAGCGTGGGCGCGCGGGCGGCGACCGGCTTTGCCAAGATTGTGCACCGCGTGCCGATGCTGTCGCTGGATAACGCGTTCGATGTGGCCGATTTCAACGAGTTTTGCGACCGGGTGCGCCGGTTCCTCGGCCTGGCTGACGCCGCGCTGGCGATGGTGGGCGAGCCGAAGATTGATGGGCTGTCGATTTCGCTGACCTATGAGCACGGCCGCTTCGTGCGCGGGGCGACGCGGGGCGATGGGATGGAAGGCGAGGATGTTACCCGCAACCTGCTGACCATGGCGGCAGTGCCGCGCGTGTTGCTGGGGCAGGCACCGGCGTTGATTGAAATTCGCGGTGAGGTCTTCATGACCAAAGCCGATTTCCTGGCGCTGAATGCGGCGCAGGAGGCGGCGGGGCAGAAAGTGTTCGCCAATCCGCGTAACGCGGCGGCCGGCAGTTTGCGGCAACTAGACCCGGCGGTGACCGCGACCCGGCCGCTGTCGCTGTTTGCCTATGCGATGGGGGAGGCGAGCGAGGCGGTGGCCACCACCCATGCCGGCTGGCTCGACCGGCTGCGGGCCTGGGGGTTCACGGTCAATCCGCTGTCGCGCCAATTGGCGGATGCGGCGGCGGCGGCGGCGTTTCAGCAGGCGATTGGCGCGCAGCGCGCCGGGCTGCCGTATGATATCGACGGTGTGGTCTACAAGATCGACGATCTGGCCTGGCAGGCGCGGCTGGGGTTTGTCGGCCGGGCGCCGCGCTGGGCGATTGCCTGGAAGTTCCCCGCCGAACAGGCGACGACGGTGCTGGAGGATGTGCTGATCCAGGTGGGCCGCACCGGCGCGCTGACCCCGGTGGCGGCGTTGGCGCCGGTGAATGTGGGCGGGGTGCTGGTTGCACGCGCCAGCTTGCACAACCAGGACGAGATTGCCCGGCTGGATGCGCGGATTGGCGACACGGTGGTGTTGCAGCGCGCGGGCGACGTGATCCCGCAGATTGTCGCGGTGCGGCTGGAGCAGCGGCCAGTGGGGGCGCAGCCTTATGCCTTCCCGACCCATTGCCCGGTGTGCGGCAGTGCGGCGTTGCGCCCGCCGGGCGAGGTGGTGGCGCGCTGCACTGGCGGGCTGACCTGCCCGGCGCAGACCGAGGAACGGCTGATCCATTTCGTCTCGCGCCTGGCGTTCGATATCGAGGGGCTCGGGGATAAGACGATCCGCGAATTCCATGCCGACGGGTTGATCCGGGGGCCGGCGGATATTTTCCGGCTGCCGGCGAATGAGGCGGAGATTGCCAAGCGCGAGGGCTGGGGCGAGCTATCGGCGCGCAATCTGAGCCAGGCGATCCAGGCGCGGCGCACCATCGGGCTGGCGCGGTTTATCTATAGCCTCGGCATTCGGCGCATTGGGGAGGCGAATGCCAAGCTGCTGGCGCGGCATTACGGCAGTTTTGCCAACTGGCGCGCGCAGATGCGGCTGGCGGTGCAGATCGGCTCGGAAGCGCGCAGCGATCTGGGCAGTATTCTGGGCATTGGCGAGGCGATTGCCGAGGAATTGGTGGAGTTTTTCGCCGAGCCGCGCAATCTGGCGACGCTGGACGAACTGGCGGCGTTGCTGACGGTGGAGGACGCGGTGGCGCCACAGGCGGCCGATAGCGCGCTGGCCGGCAAGATTGTGGTCTTTACCGGCGCGTTGCAGACCATGACCCGGCAGGAAGCCAAGGCGATGGCGGAAAAACTGGGCGCGCGGGTGACGGATAGCGTGTCGAAAAAGACTGATCTGGTGGTGCTGGGCGAGGATGCTGGCTCCAAAGCGCGCAAGGCGGCGGAGCTGGGCGTGCGGACGATGACGGAAACCGAGTGGCGCGAACTGGTCGGGTAAGGGCCGGCCGGTTGTCCGGCGGTTAGGAAGGTAGGGCATGGCTATTGTAGTGCGGCCGCCAGGGTCGATTGACGTGATCGTGGGGATGAACCCGGCGCTGTTTAACCCGGCTGTGCACCGGATTTTGTTGCGCGCCGGGATGTATCAGATGGTGATGCCCGCGGTGCGGCTACTGCCAGCCGGGATTGCCATTGTGGACAACGACTTCCTGTTCACCCGGGTGAGCGTGCTGACGGGTATGCATGCCGTGTTCCTGCTGGTGCAGACCGCCGATGGCACGCAGACCGTGCATGAGGAGGAGTTGCTGTTCCACCCATCGGTTTACGTGCCGTTTGTGGACATGAACCGCAACATCTACGAGATCCACGGCGTGTTGCCGGAGTATCGCCGGCAGGAGCCGTTTGCCATCTTCACCCATGTTTATAATGAAGATGTGATGTTGGGCGTGTGGGAGCGGTATTACGCCCAGTTCGTTGACCATCAGCATTTATATGTGATCGATCACGGGTCTGAGCGGCCGTTCCGGCATTTGCTCAACCCGCGCACCAATGTGGTGCGCATTCCGCATGGCGAGGTGGATCATCGCAATATCACCGCGTTCTGCGGCAATTTTCAGCGGTTTCTGCTGTCGCAATATCAGTGGGTGATGCATGTCGATACCGATGAAATTGTGGTGCATCGGCACGGGCCACAGGCATTGCTGCAATCGCTGACCATTCCGGCCGGGCAGGTGACCCGGCGGGCGATGCATGCGTTTGACGTGGTGCATGACCCGCGGGTGGAAGCGCAGATCGACTTCAGCGCGCCGATCAGTGTGCAGCGCAACTGCCTGGTGCCGGCGCCGATTTACACCAAGCCGATTTTGTCCACCGCGCCGACCACCTGGGCGCTGGGATTTCATTACGCGATGGAGGAGGGGATTCTGTTCGCCGACCAGGATTTGTGGCTGTTCCATCTGGCGCATGTGGATGTGCAGCACACGCTGGGGCGGTCGCGGAACTGGAACCAGACGGCGGCGAGCGCGGCGGAGGCGAATTTGTGGCCGCAGAACCGCCGGGTGGCGACGGCGGAGGGGGTGGCGGCGTCGTTGGTGGCCAAACTGGACGATACCGTGCAGCCGATGCCCGACTGGGTGCGGGGGATGTTCTAAAGCGGGTAGAAGCAGAGCGCCTGCACCGTTTCCTTGGCGCCTTGCACGGTTTGCAGATAGGCCAGCGGGGCGGAGAAGATATCGGTTTTCGCCCCGGGCGGGACGGGGCGACCGGTATGGGTATAGTGGTCGGCATACTGGGTGCGGAAGGCCACGCTGCGGTCGGCGGTGATGGTGAAGCCGAAGCGGTGATGGCCGACGGCGCGGTAGAAAATCCGGTCGCAGATCGGGCCGAGTGGTTTGGGCATGAGCCAGACGCGCAGGAGCGCAAATGCCGGGCGGAAAATCAGCCAGCAACTGGTATCGACATGGACGTTGGTTTCGTCGGCAGTGTCCTGAATGGTCAGCAATTCGCCATCCAGCGTGTAGAAGCGGCGGCGGCTGGCGATGACATCGCCGCCGGCGATTTGCCGGGCGCGCAGCAGGTTGGCGATGTGGTCCGGTTCATACCAGTTATCGGCATCGAGATAGGCGACGGCGTCGAAGCCGTATTGGTCGGCGAGGATGCCGCCGATGGCCCTGGGGGTGTTGCCGTTATCGGCGTTGGGTTTGGGCAGGGCGATGTGGACGGTAGCGCCGTCGTTGCTGAAGAGCGGGTTCGAGTGGCCGTCGGCGATCAGGAAATGCGTGCAGGGATGGGTTTGGCCGCGCACGCTGGCGTGGCACTGGCGCAGGATGGCGTCGGGCTCCCGGAAATACGGGGTGATAACGGCAACCCGCATCGCCGCTCTCTCAGGCGACCGCCGGCTCGCGCAGTGCGGACTGGCTGAGCAGCGCGTCGAAATAGGCGATGGTTTTGGCCAGACCGTCTTGCAGCCGCACGCTGGGTTGCCAGCCCAAGGCGGAGCGGGCCAGGGTGATGTCTGGCTGGCGCTTGCGCGGGTCGTCCTGCGGCAGCGGCATGAAGCGGAGTTCCGAGCGGGCGCCGGTTTGGGCGATGATCTGTTCGGCCAGGTCGCGGACGGTGCATTCCTCCGGGTTGCCGATATTCACCGGGCCGGTGAAGTCGGCCGGGGAGGCCATCATGCGCAGGGCGCCGTCGATCAGGTCATCGACATAGCAGAAGGAGCGGGTCTGGCTGCCATCGCCGTAGATGGTGATCGGCTCCCCACGCAAGGCCTGGACGATGAAGTTGGAGACCACGCGGCCATCATTGGGCAGCATGCGCGGCCCGTAGGTGTTGAAGATGCGGATGACCTTGATCGGCAGCGCGTGCTGGCGGCGATAGTCGAAGAACAGGGTTTCGGCGCAGCGTTTACCCTCGTCGTAACAGGCGCGCGGGCCGATCGGGTTGACGTGGCCCCAGTAGTTTTCCCGCTGCGGGTGCATTTCCGGGTCGCCATAAACCTCGCGGGTGGAGGCTTGCAGGATGGGCACGCGCAGGCGCTTGGCGAGGCCGAGCATGTTGATGGCGCCGTGCACCGAAACCTTGGTGGTGGCCACCGGGTCGTGCTGGTAATGCACCGGGGAGGCGGGGCAGGCGAAGTTGAAGATGGCATCCACCTCGACAAACAGCGGCACGGTGACATCGTGGCGCATCGCCTCGAAGCGCGGGTTGTTCAGCAGGTGGCCGATATTGCTGCGCCGGCCGGTGAAGTAATTATCCACCGAGAGCACTTCGGCGCCGCGGGCGAGCAGGGCTTCGCACAGATGCGAGCCGAGAAAGCCGGCGCCGCCGGTGACCAGGCATCGTTTGTTCTGAAACATTCAGGCGCCCCTATGCACTGCTGGCAACGATCAAATAAAACATACTCTATTGGGGGGTATAAATGATTTTCTTTGGATTTTGGGTGGGGGATTGGTATTAAAATGTCTTTTATGATCAACATAAATCATTATATGTCAATATAAAGCGATTTTTAGAGAGTATACTTCTTTGTTTGAAAACAAAGAAGCAAAAAACTTCGGACATTTGGGCCGGTGGCGTCGGCGAGATCGTGCGAGGATGGGGCAGAACGCAAAACGGGCGGCCTGCTTGCGCGGGCCGCCCGTTGCGATTGGGGGAGCTGGTGCGCCTATTTCGGCGACAGCACCATCACCATCTGGCGATTTTCCATGCGCGGCATCTGCTCGACCTTGGTGCCGTAATCCATGTCGCCACGGATGCGTTCCAGCACCTTCACGCCCAGTTCCTGATGCGCCATTTCGCGACCGCGGAAGCGAAGGGTGACTTTGACCTTGTCGCCTTCTTCCACGAACGACTTCATCGCGCGCAGCTTCACCTGGTAGTCGTTCTCGTCGATGTTCGGGCGGACCTTGATCTCCTTGATCTCGACCACCTTCTGCTTTTTGCGCGCTTCGTTCTTCTTTTTCTGGATTTCGTATTTGTATTTGCCGAAATCGAGAATTTTACAAACTGGCGGATCAGCGTTCGGGCTGATCTCAAGCAGGTCGAGGCCAACGGCGTAGGCGCGCAGAATAGCGTCGCGCGTGCTCAAAACGCCTTGCATTTCCCCGTCCTGGTCGATGAGACGGACTTGGGGAACGCGGATTTCCTCGTTAACGCGTGGCCCGTCGCGGGTGGGCGGTGCCGGCATGGGTCCTCGGGATATGGTGGTCTCCTATGGAAGTTTCTGGGTTCGTTGTCTGATTCGGGCGTGGGTTGCCCCACGCCCGATAGTTTTGCGCGCGAAAGCGGCGGATTTCAAGCTTTCTCGCTCATGCAGTACGCAGGTCAGGGGCGGTGGCTTCGGCCTGCAGCCGGGCGATGGCGTCTGCGAACGGCAGAAGTTCCTGCGCATCACCGCCGAGGCGGCGCAGGGCGACCATGCGTTGTTCGGCTTCCTTGCGGCCGACGACCGCGATCACCGGCACGTGTTGCAGGCTGTGTTCGCGGATTTTGGCGTTGATCTTCTGGTTGGTGAGATCGAGCTTGACCGAGATGCCGGCGGCTTGCAGGGCGGCGGTGAATTCCTGGGCGTAGCCATCGGCGTCGGAGACGATGGTGGCGACCGCGACCTGCACCGGCGACAGCCAGAGCGGGAAACGGCCGGCATATTGTTCGATGACGATGCCGAGGAAGCGTTCGAAGCTGCCGAGGATAGCGCGATGCAGCATCACCGGGCGTTTGCGCCCGCCGTCCACATCGACATATTCAGCGTCCAGCCGTTCCGGCAGCACGAAATCCACCTGCAAGGTGCCGCATTGCCAGTCGCGGCCGATGGCGTCGCGCAGCACGAATTCCAGCTTCGGGCCGTAGAAGGCGCCTTCGCCGGGGTTGAGGGTGTAGTCCACCTTGGCGATGGCGCAGGCGTCGCGCAGGGCGCCTTCGGCCCGGTCCCACACCGCATCGGTGCCGGCGCGGGTGGCTGGGCGGTCGGAGAATTTCACCCGGAATTCGGCGAAGCCGAAATCGCGGTAGATGGCCGAGAGCAGTTCGACGAAGCGGACGGTTTCTGCGGCGATCTGATCCTCGGTGCAGAAAATATGCGCGTCGTCCTGCTGGAAGGCGCGCACGCGCATGATGCCGTGCAGCGCGCCCGAGGGTTCATAGCGATGGCACTGGCCCATTTCGGCCAGGCGCAGCGGCAATTCGCGGTAGCTGCGCAGGCCCTGGTTGAAGATCATCACCGCGCCGGGGCAGTTCATCGGCTTCAGGGCGAGGGTTTTCTCCTCCTCCTCCACCCGGGCGAGGAACATGTGTTCGCGGAATTTTTCCCAGTGGCCGGATTTTTCCCACAGCACCCGATCGACCAGCTGCGGGGTTTTCACTTCCTGATAGCCGCCGGCATCGAGGCGGCGGCGCATGTAGTCTTCCGCCGTGCGGTAGAGCTTCCAGCCTTTCGGGTGCCAGAACACGCTGCCGGTGGCCTCTTCCTGGATGTGGAACAGGCCCATATCCTTGCCGATGCGGCGATGGTCGCGCTTTTCCGCCTCGGCCAGCATGTGCAGATGCGCGTCCAGTTCTTTCTGGTCGCGCCAGGCGGTGCCGTAGATGCGGCTGAGCATGCGGTTGCGGTGGTCGCCGCGCCAATAGGCGCCGGCGGTGCGCATCAGCTTGAAGGCGGTGCCGACATCGCCGGTGCCGCGCATATGCGGGCCACGGCAGAGGTCGATCCAGTCGCCCTGGCGGTAGAGGGTGATGGTTTCGCTGGCCGGCAGGTCGCGGATCAGTTCGGCTTTGTAGGTTTCGCCCTTGTCCTGGAAGAAGGCGATGGCGTCTTCGCGCGGCAGCACGCTGCGTTCAAAGGCGGCGTTGCGGGCGATGATCTCGCGCATTTTGGCTTCGATGGCGGGGAAATCGTCGGTGGTGAACGGCACTTCGGTGGCGAAGTCGTAATAGAAGCCGTTTTCGATCGAAGGGCCGATGGTGACCTGGGTGCCGGGGAACAGCGCCTGCACCGCTTCGGCCAGCACATGGGCGCAATCGTGGCGGATCATTTCCAGCGCCATCGCGTCTTTGCGGGTGACGAAGGTGACGGCGGCGTCGGCGGTGATTTCCCGCGACAGATCCACCAGCACCTCGTCCACCTTCATCGCCAGAGCGGCGCGGGCGAGGCCGGGGCCGATATCGGCGGCGATGGTGGTCCCGGTCACTGGCCCATCAAAACGGCGGATGGAACCGTCGGGCAGGGTGATCGCGGGCATGGGGAAGCCTCCTAAAGGATAACAGCCGGGTTCTATGGCCTTAGCCCAGCACGGCCGCAACCCTGTTCACGCTCAAATCCGCCAGAACGGGCGCGCGCAGCACGTCCGGCCAGCGTCCGTCCGGGCCGCGCGGGGCGGTGAGCGCTGGGTCCGAGGCGGCGGAGAACAGCACGATGCAGCGGCAACCGGCGGCGGCGGCGATGTGCATCGGGCCGGTGTCGTTGCCGATGGCCAGTTGCGCGCGGGCGGCGATGGCGAACAGGTCCAGCAGCGCGGTGCGGCCGGTGAGGTCGTGCGCGGCCGGGCAGTGGGCGCGGATGGTGGCGGCGAGGGGGGTGTCGGCGGCAGCGCCGAGGATCACCGGGGTGAGGCCGCGGGCGAGCAAAAGCTGCGCCAGTTCGCCGTAATGCTCGGCCGGCCAGCGTTTTTCCGGCCGGTGCGGCGCGGCGCCGGGCACCAGCAGGGCGAAATGATCGGGCAGGTCTGGCGTGGGGCGGGCGGTGAGGAAGCGCAGATCTGGCGGCGGGAAATGGCTGATGCCGGCGCGCTGCAACTGGTCGCGCTGGCGTTCGATGCTGTGCATCGTCTCCCGCGCCGGGCCGGGCTGCGGGTGGGAGCAGCCGCGGGCGATGCCGGACCAGGGCGGGCGGCCGGCGAGGGCGAAATAGCGGCTGGAGCGGCCGGAGGTTTGCAGGTCGTAGACAAAATCATGGCCGGTGAGCTGGCGGCGCAGGCGCAGCAGGCCGGGTAGGTTCCACCAATCTGGCTTGGCGTCGACCACGACGCGGTCGAACCACGGCGCGGCTTCGGCCAGGGTGACGAAGGGGCGGGTGGTCAGCAGGGTGGTTTCAGCCTGCGGGTGCTGGGCGCGGATGGCGGCGAACGGGCCGAAGGACAGCACGAAATCCCCCAGCGCGCCGTGGCGGATCACCAGGATGCGGTTCAGCCCCAAGGCGCGTATCCCAGCACCTCGGCATAGACGGCGATGGTGGCATCCTGCATCGCACGGGTGGTGTAGCGGCGGGCGACCTCCGCCCTTGCGGCGGCACCGAGTTCGGCGCGGGCCTCGGGCGTCAGGTTGAGCACGTAGTCGAGTGCCGCGGCCAACGCATCGGCATCGCCCGGTGGCACCAGCCAGCCGGTGGCATCATGCGCCACGGTTTCGGCCGCACCGCCATGGTTGGTGGCGATGACCGGGCGGGCCATCGACTGCGCTTCGATCACCACGCGGCCGAAGGCTTCCGGGTCGGTGGAGGCGTTGACCACGACATCGGAGAGTTTGAACGCGGCGGGCATGTCGTCGCACTGGCCGACCATGCGCACCCGGTCGGCGACGCCGAGGCTTTCGGCCAGGCTTGCCATTTCGCGGCTGAATTTGTCCCGCCCCTGGTCGGCGCCGACCAGCAGGACGACGGCATCTTTGTGCTGCATTTTGGCCAAGGCGGTGATGAGCACCGCCTGACCCTTCCAGCGGGTGAGCCGGCCGGGCAGCATGATGGTGGGGCGGCCATCTGGCAGCCGCCATTTGCGCGCCAGGGCGATGATGCGTTCGGAGGTGACGGCATCGGGGTCGAAAATCGCCGGGTCCACGCCGCGCGGGATGATGCGGATGCGGGCGGGGTCTACGCCGTGGCGGTCCTGGATCAGCCGGGCGATGAACTGGCTGATGGCGATGACGATGGCGCCGCGCGCCATGACGGCGTTGTAGCGGCGCTTGAGCGGGAAATTTTCGTTGTAGGCGCCGTGATAGGTGGTGACGAAGGGCGTGCCGGTGCGTTGGCAGGCGAGCCAGGCGGACCAGGCTGGGCCGCGCGAGCGGGCATGCACCAGGGCGACGTGTTCCTGCCGGATGACGGCTTCCAGCGCCTTGGCGTTGCGCCAGATGCGCCAGGGGCTACGGCCGACCAGCGGCAGCTTGATGTTGCGCCCGCCGGCACGGTCCACCAGCGGGGCGAGCCGGCCGCCGGCGCTGGCGACCAGCGCGCGGCCGCCGGCGCGGGTGATGGCGGCGACCATTTCCACCGTGCCACGTTCCACGCCGCCGGTTTCCAGCGCGGGCAGCACTTGCAGCACAACCGGGGGATGGGATGGAGTCGCTGGGGAATCGCTCATGCCTCGGGCTATATCACGCAAAGCTGGGTTGGAAAGGGCGGGGTATGGAGCAGGGCGGGCGGTTGGATCGGGGGGACGGGGTGGAACTGGCCTGGGCGTTGCTGCCGGGGGCGGGGCCGACCGTGGTGTTTCTGCCGGGCTTTAACAGCGACATGCAGGGCAGCAAGGCGACCGTGCTGCGCGACTGGTGCGCGGCGCAAGGGCGGGCGATGCTGCGGCTGGATTATTCCGGGCACGGCGCCAGTGGCGGCGCGTTTACCGATGGCGGCATCGGGCGCTGGCTGGCGGATGCGCAGGCGGTGATCGCGCGGCAGACCGCGGGCGATCTGCTGCTGGTGGGATCTTCGATGGGCGGGTGGATTGCGTTGCTGCTGGCCCGTGCCATGCCGGACCGGGTGGTGGGGCTGGTGGGGATTGCCGCGGCGCCGGATTTCACCGAGCGGCTGATGTGGCAGTCCATGGCCCCGGCCGAGCGGGCGCTGCTGGAGGCGCAGGGGTTTCTGGATGTGCCGAGCGAATATGGCGCGCCGTATCGGATTACCCTCGGGCTGATCCGCGATGGCCGCGACCATTTGCTGCTGGACGCGCCGATCCCGCTCACCTGCCCGGTGCGGCTGCTGCAGGGCCAGTGCGATGCGGATGTGCCGTGGGAGACGGCGGTGCGGCTGGCCGAGCGCCTGACCGGCGCGGATGTGCAGGTCTGCCTGATCAAGGACGGCGATCATCGGCTGTCGCGCCCGCAGGATCTGGCACTACTGACCCGGACGGTGGGCGCGCTCCTCGGCGAGGATGGCGGCTAGGCCCTCGCGATAGCTTGGCCAGCGCCATTGGCGGCCGAGGGCGGCCTGGGTGCGGGCGCTGGCGACTTTGCGGTTTTCCGCCCAGAAACTTTGCGCCATCGGGCTGAGGGGCGTGTCGGCATAGGGGGTGAGCGGCGGGGCGGGCAGGCCGAGCAGGCGGGCGGCCTCGGCCACCACATCGGCGGGTTCGGCCGGACAATCGTCGTTCAGGTTCAGCACCCGGATGCCGGGCGGCAGGTTTTGCTGCAGGGCGGCGAGCACGGCGCCGGCAATGTCGTCGCGATGGATGCGGCCGAAGGCGTGGCCGGGTTTGGCGATGCGGCGGGCGGTGCCGGCGCGCAGATCGTCGAGCGCGGAGCGGCCGGGGCCGTAAATGCCGGCGAGGCGGAACAGATCCACCGCGAGGCGGTCACCCAAGGCCGCCCATTGCTGTTCCGCCGCCACCCGGCGTTGGCCGCGCGGGCCGGACGGGGCGACTTGCGTGGTTTCATCGACCCAGGCGCCGGCGCGGTCGCCATAGACGCCGGTGGTGGACAGGTAGCCGGCCCAGCGCAGATCGGGCGCGGCGCGGATCTGGGCGTGATGGGCGGCGAGCACCGGGTCCCCCGCAGCATCCGGTGCGGCGGTGGCGACGAGATGGGTGATGCCGGACAGGGTGGCGCCCGCGAAGGGGACGATTTCGACCCCGGGCATGGCGGGAAGCCGGCTGGGGGTGCGGCTGGTGCCCACCACGCGCCAGCCGGCGGCGACGGCGGCGCGGGCGATGGCGAGGCCGCTATAGCCCAGGCCGAAGATCAATAAACTGCCCATGTGTCGCCCTTTCGCGTCGGGTGTATTATAGGATTTTCAGTGCTGGATTGTCGCGTCGATGCCCAAGCGGCTTAAATGCGCAGCGGCTGACGAGATTATGGCTGCAACTGGAATTTTATCTGATGGATTTTTTCCCGCAGTACCTGACCCGGATTTGGGTGTTGAACCGGGTTTATCGTGCCTTGATGGTGATGTATCCCGCCTATGCTTGGCGGCGCTTCGGTGAAGACGCCGTCGGGCTGGCGCGCGTGGGAAGTGACTATGGCGGCTGGTATGTGCCGGTTAGCGAACTGCATGCGGGCTCGATCGTCTACAGCGCCGGCATCGGGCAGGATGTTTCGTTCGATCAGGCGTTGATCGAACGCTGCGGCTGCGCGATTGAGGCCTATGACCCGACGCCGCATTCGGTGGAATTCGTTGCCCAACAGCAGGCGGATGCGACGTTGGATGCGCGGTTTCGGTTTCATCCCGTAGGGTTATGGGACAGCGAGACCGAATTGCGGTTTTTCGCTCCGAGGACGCGGGGCTGGGTAGGGTCCTACTCGGCCTTGAATTTGCAGGGCACGGAGGCGGAGCAGGCGATCGTTGTTGCTGTCAAACGCCTGTCAA
>CAITOL010000197.1 GCA_903893975.1 uncultured Rhodospirillales bacterium
CGGCCCGCTCGGGCTGATGCTGGCCCTGGTCGGCGTCGCCCAGGCCGGCAGCTTTCTCACCGTCGCCCTCTGGTCGGTCGCGGCCGGCGGATTCAGCGGCGGCTTCACCGGCCCGGTGTATGCCGAGGTCTCCGCCCGGGTGCATGCCGGCCAACGCGGCCGCGCTTTGGGCTGGGTCATGGCCGGGCAATCGCTCACCTTGCTGGTTGGCGTGCCCATGGCGGCCTGGATCGGTTCGTTCGTCGGCTGGCGCGGGGTCAATCTGTGCATCGGCGTGCTCGCCTTCGGCGCGCTGATCGGCATGCTCATCACCACCCATGGCCGCGCCAGCAGCGCCCGGCTCGCCGGCAGCAAACCCACCTCGTTCGGCTCGGTCATGTCCGGCCCGGTGCTGCGCCTGCTCACCATGGGCGTGTGTGAACGGGTGTGCTACGGCCTCACCGCCGTCTACTTCGCCACCTTCCTGCAATCCACCTACGCCGTCAGCGTCGCCGCCGTCGCCATCCCGCTGGCGTTGTTCGCCGCCGGCAACATTCTCGGCACCATCGTCGGCGGCCAACTGGCCGACCGCCTGTCCAACCGCCTGCGCACCTTCGCCTGCGCCATGGCCGGCTCGTCGGGCGTGGCACTGCTGCTGTTCGGCTGGCCCGCCAATCTGGCAACCTCGGTCGGGCTCGGCTTTCTCTACGTCTTCGTCAACGCCGTCGCCCGCCCCTCGATGCTCGCGGCGCTGACCGATGTGCCAGAGGCCATTCGCGGCACCGTGCTCGGGCTCAACGTCACCTCGGCCAGCTTCGGCTGGCTGTTCGCCGCCAGCCTCGGCGGCTGGATGATGGCCAGCTACGGCTTCGGCGGCTTCGGCCCGCTCGCCGCCCTGTTCGGCCTCATCGGCGCCGCCCTCGCTTTGGTCGGCACGCCGCGCCCCACCGGGGCGCGGCGCTAACCCTTACGCCGCGATGGCGATATAGGGCTGGCGGGTAATCTTAGACACATCCAGCCCCTCGATACGGATCAAGGTCGTGCTGTCGTCGCGGCGCGGCGAATGCAGCACCCCCGGCTCATACGCATACGCCATGCCCGGCGTCAGCACGTAATCACGCAGCTTGCGCACCGTCCCCGGCGTGGTCGCATCGCCCGGCGTCACCTTTTCCCAATCCGTCATCACCGTCTGCCCGGTCGCCTGGCCGTAAATCGCCCAGGTCGGGCCATGGTCGTGCGGCGGGCTGCCCTTGGCGCCCTTGTAGGAATGCGCCAGCACGCAAAAGCCGAACTCCGCGTCCTGGTAGATAATCTTCCGCTCCGGGCCGTTCGGGTCGATATAGGCCTGCACGAAGGCCGGGTCCTGCAACGCGGTCTGCAACAGGGCGCAGATTTTCGCCCGGCTCGCCGGCCCCGGATCGGCGGCGATGAAGTCGTGGCACTGCTGCCCGAATTGCTCAATGGTCATGCCCATGGCGCTGGCCCCCGGTTTGGTGTGGTGTTATCGGCGGAGCATACTGGCTGGCGGCACAGGCGTCGAGCCGAAGGAGCGACGATATGGAACTCGGGTTGCGCAACGCCAGCGTCCTGGTCACCGGCGGCAGCCGCGGCATCGGCCTCGCCATCGCCCACGCCTTCGCGGCAGAAGGCGCCAACATCGCCATTTGCGGCCGCGATGCCACCGCCCTCGCCGCCGCCGCAACCCAACTCCGCGCCCATGGCGGCCAGGTGCTCGCGGTGCAGGCAGACCTGCTGCACCCGGACGCCTGCACCGATCTCGTCGCCCAAACCGTCCAGGCCTTCGGCGGCCTGCGCGTGCTGGTCAACAACGCCTCCGCCAGCGTCGATACCACCCCCGCCGCGCTGGAAACCGCCACCGACAGCCAACTCGCCGCCCGCTTCACCGGCAAAGTGATGCCGGCGATGCGCTGCACCCGCGCCGCCATCCCGGCGCTGCGCGCCTCCGGCGCCGGCCGCATCCTCTGCATCGGCGGCAGCTCCGCCCGCGCCATCTTCCGCACCGGTGAACTGCCCGGCGCCGGCTCCGGCCTGCCGCAAGGCCTCGGCAACGCCGCCCTGGCCAATTTCGCCCGCCACCTGGCCGAGGAACTCGCGCCCGACCGCATCACCGTCAACACCATCCATCCCCACCTCACCCGCACCGACCGCCACGCCGACCGCGTCACCCGTCTCGCCGCCAGCCGCAACGTCTCGCCCGCCACCATCGAAGCCGAAATCGCCGCCCAATTCCCCCTCGGCCGCGTTGTCGAACCCGCCGACATCGCCCCCCTGGTGCTCCTCCTCGCGTCCCCCCTCGCCGCCGCCATCACCGGCCAATCCATTGCCATCGACGGCGGCGCCCTCCGCTCCATCAATTACTAAGCCCCCTCTCCCGTTCTTACGGGAGAGGGTCGGGGTGAGGGTCATCAGTCCAAAAAAATCCTCCCCACCCTCAAAATATGACCGCAAAACAGGCAAACAGACCTTTATTTAAGCAATTTAAAACTCTTCCGTCCATTTCTGCCCGCAGAAACATCACCTCCCCGGTCTGGCCCGAAAGCTGCAAAGCAGCCATGCACTGCCTGTCAACCCGAAGGGACCCATGATGCGGAAGCCGACCAACTCCACCACTGCCACTCTCCTGGCGGCGCAGAAATTCACCCGCCGCCTGCTGCTCAGCCGTTCCAGCATGCTCGGCGTGGCGGCAGCGGCCGGCCCGTTCATCGTCAAGGACGCACGCTCCTCCTCCGGCACCCTGAACATCCTTAATTGGGATGATGAGCTGCCCAACCCGGTCATCCCGGATTTCGAGAAAAAAACCGGCATCAAAGTCAACGCCACCCCGTTCAGCCAGAACGAGGAACAGATCAACAAGCTGCAAGCCACCGCCGGCGAAGGCTTCGACGTCTGCCAGCCGACGCATGACCGCGCGCCGCAGTTCAAAGACCTCGAAGTGCTGGCCCCGTGGGACACCAGCAAGCTGCATCTCGACGGGCTGCTGCCCTCCATGCTCGCCACCTCCACCAAATTATGGACCTGGGACGGCAAGCTCTATCACGTGCCGCATTGCTGGGGGTCGGAGGCGATTGCCTGGCGCACCGACCTCACCACCCTCGACTACAAAACCCTCAGCTACGGCGCGCTGTGGGACGACAAATACAAAGGCAAGGTGCAGGGGCGGCCGCATTCCCTGCTGCTCACCATCGGCCTCTGGTGGGATGCCACCGGCAAGCTGCCCTCCAACCGCATGCTCGACGCCTATAAGGACGAGGCGGCAATGCGGAAAATCTACGACCAGATCCTCGCATTCGCCGTCGCGCATAAAGCCTCCATCAAGCAATTCTGGGATTCGGCGGACAACACCAAATCCGGCTTCCTGGAAAATGGCTGCGTGATCGGCGAAACCTGGGACGGCCCGGCGATCAGCCTGCGCAAGGCCGGCAAACCCGTCGCCTACATGGCGCCGCAGGAAGGGGCGATCACCTGGCTCGATGGCTGGGCCATCACCAAAGCGGCCAAGAACACCGCCCAGGCCTATGAATGGATCAACTACCTGCACAGCCCGGAAGCCTCCGCCAAAGTGGCCGAAGGCTCCGGCTACAACCCGGTCGCCAAGGGGGCGGACGCGCTGCTGTCCGACACGGCGAAGAAAGTTTTCGCCGAATCCTACCCCGGCGATGCCTTGCAGCGCATCTGGCCACGCCCGGTGGAGCCGTCATGGTTCGCCGAATTGCGCACCCAATACGCGGAAAAATTCAAAGCCGCCTGATGCTGCCGGCCCCTGGCGGACTATTTTGCGCCGCCAGGGGCCACATTTTTCGTAAGGATATCGTTTTGTTCGTGTATATGGGTGCCGCGCGATGACCGAAGCGGTAGAATTGGCCAATCTGACCGTCCGCTTCGGCGATTTCACTGCCGTTGAAAACGCCAATCTCCGCATCCAGGCGGGGGAATTCTTCAGCTTCCTCGGCCCGTCCGGCTGCGGCAAAACCACCATCCTGCGCACCATTTCCGGCTTTATCGACCCCACCGAGGGCGCGGTGCGCATCGGCGGGCAGGATATGCGCGGCGTCGGCGCCAACCAACGCCCAACCGCGCTGATCTTCCAGTCCCTCGCGCTGTTCCCGATGATGTCGGTGGCAGATAATGTCGGCTACGGCCTGCGCGTGCGCGGCGTCGCCAAAGCGCTGCGCGACCGCAAGGTTGATGAACTGCTCAACGTCGTCGCCCTCGGCGATCAAGGCGGCAAGCAGGTCGATGAACTCTCCGGCGGCCAACGCCAGCGCGTTGCCATTGCCCGCGCCCTGGCGGTGGAACCGCAGGTGCTGCTGCTCGATGAACCGCTCTCCGCGCTCGACCTCAAACTGCGCCAGCACATGCGCAACGAATTGCGCGCCATCCAGCGCCGCGTCGGCATCACCTTCATCTACATCACCCACGATCAGGGCGAAGCACTCACCATGTCCGACCGGATCGCGGTGATGAACCAGGGCCGTATCGAACAGGTCGGCGATGGCCGCACCGTCTACGATGCACCCGATACCGGCTTCGTCGCCAGTTTCGTCGGTGAAACCAACGCCATCCCCGGCCGCATCACCGCCACCGCGGATGGCGAAGCGGCCCTGGAAACCCCGCTCGGCGTGCTGCGCGGCCGCAACCCCCAGACGCTGCCGGTCGGCACTGCCGCACAGCTTTACGTCCGCCCGGAAATGCTGCTGCCCGACCCAACCACGCCGGAAAACCGCCTCTCGGCGACGGTCGAAGACCACGCCTATGAAGGCAATCTC
Source organism: uncultured Rhodospirillales bacterium (assembly GCA_903893975.1). Taxonomy (GTDB): domain Bacteria; phylum Pseudomonadota; class Alphaproteobacteria; order Acetobacterales; family Acetobacteraceae; genus CAITOL01. The sequence goes on from CAITOL010000197.1 coordinate 4,767, forward strand.
ACCCATCTCGCCTGCCGCGCCGCCGGGCTGCGGCTCACCGTGCTGCTCGGCGCGCGCGACCGGCGGGCCCCGCCCGCGTCCGGCGCCAGCATCGCGCTGGGCTTCGCCGCCGGCGATGCCCGCGTGCTCCCGGTCGCCTAGGCCATGCGCAGTTCGGACGGCCATATTTTCGTGCTGCTGCTGCCGCTGCTGGTCATTGCCGGCTTCGCCCTCATCGCGCTGGTGGATCGCCGCCAGGGCCGCGTCACCGGCCCCGGCTTCTTCGCCCGCAACGGCGTCGGCATCGGGCTTTACCTGCTGCTCGCGGTCAGTTTCTGGGCCTTGCTTGTCATTGTCTTGCCGCAATTATTTATGGTGGAAATGGCCTTCCGCCCCAAACTGCCGCCCGCGGCCACCGGCGGCCCGCGCGATGTCTACACGCTGGAGAATTTCCGCTACTTCCTCTACGGCTCCACCACCTCCACCGCCGCCTGGAACGTTACGCACCTGACCGCGTTCTGGAAAACCATCGTCGCCAGCATTCTGGTCACCGCCGGCAATTTCCTGCTCTGCTATCCGCTGGCCTTCTACATGGCGCAAATGGCCAAAGCCGCCCGGGTCCGGCTGCTGCTCCTGCTGCTCATCGCGCCCTACTGGGTGAACGAGGTGCTGCGCGCCTTCGCCTTCCGCGTCATCCTCGGCACCTCCGGCGTTCTGAACAAGCTGCTGCTCGGCGCCGGCCTCATCGATGCGCCGGTGGATTTCCTCGGGCTCGATGTCGGGCTCTATGCCGGGCTCAGCTACGCCTATCTGCTGCTGATGATCTTCCCGCTTTATAACGCCATCGAAAGCCTGGATGGCCGGCTGATCGAAGCCGCCCGCGACCTCGGCGCGCCCTGGTGGCGCATCCATAAGGACATCGTCATCCCCTTCGCCAAGCCGGGCATCGCCTCCGGTTGCACGCTGGTGTTCATGCTCACCTCCGGCGCCCTCGCCGCCCCGCTGGTGCTCGGCGGCCCGCGCAGCCTGTGGTTCACCCCGATTGTGTATGACCGCTTCTACCAGGCCTTCAACTGGCCGCAGGGCTCGGCCTACGCCTTCATCCTGCTGCTCACCTGCGTGGCCTTCGTGCTCGCCGTGCTCCGGCTCGGCAAGCTCAGCCTGGGGGAAATCACCCGATGACCGCCGCCAGCGCCAAACGCGCCGCCCTCGGCCTCTATATCGGCCTGTTCTTCCTCTATCTGTTCGGCCCGCTGCTGGTCATGGGCATCAGCGCCTTCAACACCTCCAGCTACCCAACCGTCATCCCGTTCGAGGGCTTCACCTGGAACTGGTTCCTGGCCCTGGCCAACGACAAAGACATGATCTACGGCCTGCAGAACAGCCTGATCATCGGCGTGTGCGTCGTCGCCCTCGCCGTGCCGGTCGGCCTGGCCGGCGCGATCATGATGCAGCAGATCACCCCGCGCGCCCGTGGCTTCTACTACCTCGTCGTCGTCTCCCCCGTGCTCACCCCCGGGGTGATCATCGGCATTTCCACCGTCATCTTCTGGCGCGACCTCACCACCACCCTCGGCTCCCGCCTGCTCTACAACGGCGATTTTCTCACCGTGCTCGGCCAGTCCAGCTTCATCTCCGCCTATTGCATGCTGATCTGCATCGCCCGCCTGCAACGCTTCGACCGCGCCTTGGAAGAAGCCGGGCTAGACCTCGGCGCCAGCCGCACGCAGATCTTCTGGCACATCCTGCTGCCCTTCATGCGCCCGGCGCTGCTGTCCTCCGCCGTACTCGCCTTCCTGTCGAGCTTTGAGAATTATAACACCACCACCTTCGCCATCCTGGCCGACAAAACCCTCACCACCGTGCTCGCCGGCCGCGTCCGCCAAGGCTCCACCCCCGCCATCAGCGCGCTCGCCGTCGTCATCATCGCCGTCACCATCTGCGGCGCGTTGCTCTACGAGGTGCTGAAGCGGCGCGACGATGCCCGCAAAGCCCGCATCGCCCGGCTGGCCAGCAAGGCCGAAGCGCAGGACCTGGCCATCGCCTGACGGCAAGCCCACCTCACCCAGGGATCGTACGGCATCGCCCAGAAACAGCTAAAGTGTGTCGGTTCTTCCCGCCCCCCTCAAAGGCCCCCCTCCATGCTCAAAACCCCGAAACGCTACCCGGACCTGGCCGACCCACAGGCCCATCCGCGCTACACCGGCATCTCCACCTTCTTCCGCACCGGCTACACCCAAGACCTCGCCGCGGTGGATATCGGCATCATCGGCGTGCCCTTCGATGGCGGTGTCACCAACCGCACCGGCGCCCGCCACGGCCCGCGCGCGGTGCGCGACCAGTCCAGCCTGCTCCGCCGCATCAACGGCGCCACCGGCATCATTCCCTTCGCCCAGGCCCGCGTGCGCGACCTCGGCGATGCCTGGATCGAGGAACCGTATGAACTCGAAGCCGCGCTGGCGGAAATCGCGGCCTTCTACCACCCGGTCGTCGCCGCCGGCGTCACCCCGCTTTCCGTCGGCGGCGACCATTCCATCTCCCTGCCCATCCTGCGCGCCGTCGCCGCCACCCGCCCGGTCGGCATGATCCATATCGACGCCCATTGCGACACTGGCGACGACTATCTCGGCTCCCGCTTCCATCACGGTGCCCCCTTCCGCCGCGCGGTCGAGGAAGGTTTGCTGGACCCGAAACGCGTCATCCAGATCGGCATTCGCGGCACCGTCAACGCCGGGGATATGTGGGATTTCAGCCGCGACAGCGGCATGCGCGTGCTGGCGATGGACGAATTCCAAGACCGCGGCTGGGCCTACGCCGTCGCGGAAGCCCGCCGCATCGTGGGCGACGGCCCAACCTACCTCACCTACGATATCGACAGCCTGGACCCGGTGCACGCCCCGGGCACCGGCACCCCGGAAGCCGGCGGCCTGAACACCATCGAGGCCCTGCGCCTGCTGCGCGGCCTGCGCGGGCTGAACTTCATCGGCGGCGATCTGGTGGAAGTCGCCCCGTCTTTCGACCCCGGCAACCTCACCGCCTTCAACGGCGCCTCCCTGTTGTTCGAAATCCTCTGCCTGCTGGTGGAGGCCCGCTTCGGCCCGCCCACCGCCTGAAAAAACGCGGATTGACCCCCTCCGGCTGGGTTTCTATAGGAAATCCCAAGCACGGGGGGGGGATGCACGCGGCATGGCGCGGCACACATGATCGACTTTTTGCAGCTTATCGTCTCCGGCACCGCCACCGGGGCCTGTTACGCCCTGGCCGCCCTCGGCTTCACCCTGCTGTGGCAGGCCTCCGGCACGATCAACTTCGCCCTGGGTGAAATGGTCATGCTGCCGGCCTTCATCATGCTGTTCTTCATCGGCCCGGCCGGCCTGCCCTTGCCGCTCGCCTTCGCCGCCACGCTGCTGGTCTCCCTGCTCGTGCTCGGCCTCGGCTTCAAGCGCCTGGTGGTAGACCCGATGCTCAAGCACGGCGTCATCCCGCTGGTCATCGCCACCCTCGGCCTCTCCATTGCCATGAAGCAAGGCGTGCGCATCGCCTTCTCCGCCCAGGTCTTCACCTTCCCCGCCATCTTCTCGCAGGAACTGCTCAGCATCGGCGGCGCCCGCCTCTCGGTCAGCGACCTCGGCACCGTCATCGTCGCCGGCGGCCTGGTCGTGGCCTTGCAAACCTTCCTCAACCGCACCCTCACCGGCCGCGCCATGCAGGCCGTGGCGCAAAACCGCGACGCCGCCACCGTGCTCGGCATCAACGTCCAGCGCATGGTGCTCTACGCCTTCCTCATCAACGCCGCCCTGGCCGCCACCACCGCCTTGCTGGTCACCCCGGTCTACCTCGCCAAGTTCGACATGGGCGACACGCTCGGCCTCAAAGCCTTCTATGCCGCCATCATCGGCGGCTTCAACCAAAGCCGCGGCGCCCTGCTCGGCGGCGTGCTGGTCGGCGTGCTGGAAAATCTGGTCGGCGCCTATCTCTCCCCCGGCTACAAAGACGGCGTTGCGCTGGTGCTGTTCCTCGCCGTCATCCTGTTCAAGCCAGAAGGCCTGCTCGGCAAACCCGAGGAGCGCAAGGTATGACCCGCCTGTGGCAGGCCGCCCTGCTCCTCTTCGCTTTGGTCGCCATCTACCTGCTGCCGGGCACGCTGAAGAATTACGGGGTCTATATCGTCACCCTCTGGTCGGTCTACGTCATCGCCGGCATGGGCCTGAACCTCACCGTCGGCTATGCCGGGCAGATCTCGCTCGGCCAGGCCGCCTTCTGGGGCATCGGCGCCTACACCACCGCCATCGCGCTGAAAGCCGGGCTGCCCTTCTTCGCCGCCCTGCCGCTCTCCGCCGCCCTCTGCTTCGGCGTCGGCCTGCTGCTCGGCTTCCCCGCGCTGCGGGTGCAGCACCACTACCTCGCTTTCGCCACTCTGGGCTTCAACGTCCTGGTCTTCCTCGCCTTCCGTAACGAGGATTGGCTGACCGGCGGCACGTTCGGCATCAACAACATCCCCCGCCCCATTCTGTTCGGCTGGCGCCTGCGCGCCCCGCTGGACTTTTTCCACCTCACCTGGATCGCCACCGTGGTGATGGGCGCGCTGATGGCCCTGCTGCTCCGCTCCCCCTGGGGCCGCGCCTTCGCCGCCTTGCGCGACAATCCCATCCGCGCCGAAAGCGTTGGCATCGACACCACCTTCTACACCCTGCTCGCCTTCGCCATCGGCGCCGCCTATGCCGGGGTGGCCGGCGCCTTCTTCGCCCCGCTGGTCGGCTTTATCGAGCCCGCCCCCTTCGCCGTCACTACCTCGCTCTCCATGCTGCTCATGGTCATCGCCGGCGGCTCCGGCCGGCTGTTCGGCCCGGCCATCGGCGCTATCGTCGTCGTGCTGCTGCCGGAATGGCTGCGCTTCGCCGCCGAATGGTATCTGGCCATTTTCGGCGTGCTGATCGTGGTGATGATGGTCTGGCTCCCCGGCGGCCTGCTCTCCATTCCAGACCGGCTGCGCGCCGCCCGGGTGCTGAAATGACCGCGCTGCTCAATGTGCGCGACATGCGCAAAGACTACGGCGCCATCCGCGCCGTCGATGGCGTCAGCTTCAGCGTCGATGCCGGGGAAATCCTCGGTGTCATTGGCCCCAACGGCAGCGGCAAAACCACGCTGTTCAACGCCATCCTCGGTCAGGTCACTCCCAGCGCCGGCGCCGTTACGTTTGAAGGCCAGTCCGTCACCGGCATCAAACCGCTGCACCTCGCCCGCCTCGGCATCGGTCGCACCTTCCAGACCCTCCAGGTCTTCGGCCAACTCTCGGTGCGCGACAATCTCATCGCCGCCGGCCAGGAATTCGGCGGCAGCACCTGGCGCCGCCTGTTCGCCGCCCCCGATGCCGGCCTCGGCGCCCGCGCGGATGACATGATCGCCCTGTTCCGCATCGGCCACGTCGCCCACCTGCCCGCCGGCAGCCTGTCCTACGGCCAGCAGAAACTGGTCGACATCGCCATGGCCTTCATGAGCCGCCCGCGCCTGGTGCTGCTCGATGAACCCTGCGCCGGCGTCAACCCGGCGCTGATCGATCAGCTCACCGACCTGCTGCGCCAGGTCAATCAGCAAACCGGCGCCACCTTCATCGTCATCGAACACAACATGGATTTCGTCATGAACCTCTGCGCGCGGGTCATCTGCATGGCGCAGGGCCGCATTCTCGCGGAAGGCGCACCGGCCAGCGTGCAGGCCAACCCCGCGGTGCTGGAGGCGTATCTTGGCAGCTGAGCTTCTCCGGTTCGACAATGTGGTCGCCGGCTACGGCGCGCTCACCATCCTCAACCAACTCTCCTTCACCGCCCGCGCCGGGGAAATCACCCTGCTGATCGGCCCGAACGGCGCCGGCAAATCCACCGTGCTGAAAACCCTGTTCGGCCTGCTCGCCCCACGCAGCGGCCAGATCCACTTCAAGGGCAACGCGGTCGGCGGCCGCGCCCCGGCGCAAATGCTGCGCGCCGGCGTCGCCTTCGTGCCGCAGGGCCGCAACCTCTTCCCCGCCCTCTCCGTCCGCCACAACCTCGAACTCGGCGCCATCACCCTGCCGCCGCGCGACCGCGCCAGCCGCTTCGCCGAAGCCCTGGCCCGCTTCCCCAGCCTGCATTCCCGCATCGACAGCCAGGCCTCCACCCTCTCCGGCGGCGAACAGAAACAGCTGGAAATCGCCCGCGCCCTGCAACTCCGCCCCGACGTGCTGCTGATCGATGAACCCTCGATCGGCCTCTCCCCCATCGTCAACCAACAGGTCTTCGCCCTGCTGCGCACCCTCGCCGACGCCGGCACCACGGTGCTGATGGTGGAACAAAACGTCCGCGCCGCCCTCGGCGTGTCAGACCGGGTGCTGCTGCTGGAAGGCGGCCGGCTGATGCTGGACAGCCCGGCGGCGACGTTGCTGGCGGACCCGGACTTGAATCGGGTGTTTTTGGGGAAGGCGGTTTCGTGAACGAAAGCGTTGTTCTTTTTGTGAACAAAAAGAACCAAAAAAACTTCGTCAATTCCTGGACTTCGCCGTACACCAACCGGCTTGGCACGCCGTAGTCCAGGCCGTTTCAAAAAGTTTTTTTGCTTCTTTTTGTCCACAAAAAGAAGACCTAAACTAACCCAATAAAAATCCCCCGGAGGACCTCCCGATGCTCTCACGCCGCACAACCCTACTCCTCGGCACCGCCGCCCTCGCCGTGCCGCAGACCAGCTTCGCCGCTGACGACATCAAAATCATCGACAACGTCGAACTCTCCGGCACCGGGGTCACCTCCGGCAGCATGTGGCAGCAGGGCGTGGATCTGGCGGTCAAAGAGGTCAACGCCGCCGGCGGCATTCTCGGCCGCAAGATCGCCATCCAGCATCAGGACAATCAAAGCCAGGCGCAGATCGCCAAGGCCGTCGCCACCAAGGCGGTGGATAATGAGCCGTATGTCATGCTCGGCCCGATCTTCTCCGGCGACGTCAACGTCTCCATGGCCGTCGGCGAAGACGCGGAAACCCCGACCCTGATGGGCGGCGAAGCCGCCAATCTTACCCAGCAGGGCATGAAATACCTGTTCCGCACCTCGTTCAGCCAAAGCTCGGCCATGCCGAAAGTGGCGAACTACCTGCAAAAAACCGGCGTCAAATCCGTCGCCATGGTCTGGATCGCCAACGATTTCGGCAAAGGCGGCCGTGATACCATGGCGAAGGAACTCAACGCCCGCGGCATCAAAATCGTCGCCGATATTTCAACCGAGCCCGGGCAGTTGGATTACTCCGCCGTGGTCGTCAACATCGCCAAAGCCCCGGCCGATGCCCTGTTCGCCTACATGAACGAGGAAGAAAGCGCCCGCTTCCTCATCGCGCTGCGAAAACTCGGCTACACCAAGCCGATCATCGGTGAAACCGTGCTCGCCAGCCAGCGCGTGATCGAACTCGCCGGCCCCGCCGCCAACGGCGTCAAGGCGCATGTCGGCCTCAGCGTCGATGCGCCCAACCCGCTGGTGCAGGAATACGCCCGCAAGTTCAAAGCCGCCTACAACGTCGCCAGCGACCATAACGGCATCAAAGGCTACACCGCGATCTACCTGATCAAGGCGGTGACGGAGAAAATGGGCAAGTTCGACCGCAAACTCTTCGCCAGCACCCTGCACGGCGCCAGCTTCAGCGCCAAAGACCATCCGGGCCTGCTGATGGATGTCAGCTTCGACGCCAATGGCGATCTGGACCGGGAGAGCTACCTGGTGGAAGTGAAAGACGGCAAGCAGACGATCACCGAAACGCTGCCGCCTTTAGGCAAGAAATAATAGGATAAGCTGTTCTTTTTGTGAACAAAAAGAACCAAAAAAACTTCATCAATGCCTGGCCTGCGGCGTACTCTCACCGGTGAGAGTACGCCAACGGCTACGCAGTCCAAAAGTTTTTTGCTTCTTTGTTTTCAAACAAAGAAGACCCTATCCTTCCCCTCTCGCCCAGCCCAAAGGACCCCACCGTGGCCGACCCCAAAACCTATCGCGCCGCCGGCCTCATCGGCAATCCGGTCTTCCAGTCCCGCTCGCCCAAGATCCATCGCTACTGGATCGACCGGCACGACATCGCCGGCGACTATGTGCTGATGCCGGTGCAGCCGGAAAACCTGCAAGCCGCCTTGCGCGGTCTGGTGGCCTTGGGCTTTGCCGGCTGCAACGTCACCATTCCGCACAAGGAAGCCGCAGCCAGGCTGGTGGATCGGCTGGATGCCACCGCCCAGCGCATGGGCGCGATCAACCTGGTGGTGGTGGAGCCGGACGGCACCCTGTCCGGCTACAACAAAGACGGCTACGGCTTCATGCAGAACCTTTATGACGGCAAGCCGGACTTCAAGCCGGACGCTGGCCCGGCCGTGGTGCTCGGCGCCGGCGGCGGCGCCCGCAGCGTCGTCGTCAGCCTGCTGGAAGGCGGCGCGCCAGAAATCCGCCTGCTCAACCGCACCCGCGCCCGGGCGGAAACGCTGAAAGCCGAATTTGGCGGCCCAATCACGGTGCTGGACTGGCAGGCACGCCACGCCGCCCTGGCCGGCGCCGCCCTGCTGGTCAACACCACCAACCAAGGCATGACCGGCCAGCCGAAGCTGGATTTGCAGCTTGATGCCCTGCCGACCAGCGCGCTGGTCTGCGACATCGTCTACAACCCGCTGCTGCCAGATCTGCTGGTGCAGGCCAAAGCGCGCGGCAACCCGGTCATCGGCGGCCTCGGCATGCTGCTGCACCAGGCCCGGCCGGCCTTCCAGGCCTGGTGGGGCGTGCTGCCCGATGTCACGCCCGAACTGCGCGCGGCGGTAGAGGCCACCATCGTATGAACCCCCTGTTCAGCCTTACCGGCCAGGTCGCCCTGGTCACCGGATCGTCGCGCGGGCTCGGCTGGGGCATGGCGGAAGGGCTGGCGCAAGCCGGCGCCACCGTGCTGCTCAACGGCCGCGACCCGGCCACCCTGGCCGAACGGGTGGCCGAATTGCGCGCCCAGGGTCTCACCGCTGACAGCGTCGCCTTCGATGTGACGGACACCGCCGCCATGCAGGCCGGCATCGCCGATGTCGTGGCCCGGCACGGCCGGCTCGATGTGCTGGTGGCCAATGCCGGCACCCATGGCGCCCTGCCGCTGCCGGAGTGGACGGTGGCGGACTGGGACCGGGTGATGGATACCAACCTGAAATCCTGCTTCTTCGCCGCCCAGGCCGCCGCCGCCCCGATGGTGCGGCAGAAAAGCGGCCGCATCATCTTCATGGGCTCGCTCACCGGGCTACGCGGCCGGCCGACCATTCACGGCTATGCCGCCTCCAAAAGCGGCCTTGGCGCCATTGCCCGCACCCTCGCCAACGAACTCGGGGAACACAACATCACCGTCAACACCATTGCCGGCGGTTATTTTGAAACCGAGTTGAGCAAGCTGCTGCGGCAAAACGCCGACCTCGTCGCCCGCATCAACGCCCGCATTCCGCTGCGTCGCTGGGGCAGCCCGCGTGACCTCGCTGGCATCGCCGTCTTCCTCGCCTCCGCCGCCGGCGGCTACGTCACCGGGCAGGAAATCTGCGTCGATGGCGGCATCGGCACCGCGCTGTAGCAGCCGCGCTGGTATTTCCCGGCAATAGGTCTAGGGTGCGCCGCAGGCGTCACTGATCGCCGCTCCGCGTGCCTGCGCCCTGCTACCGCCCATTCTGATAGTTTAAACATCGTAACGGCACCTCCCCCAGGGTGCTGCGGCGGCGTGCGGCCCGATCCAATCCCCATCCGGAGTACCGTCGTCATGGCCAAGGGACAGAAGAACAGCGGCCGCGAGGCCAAGAAGCCCAAAGCGGACAAAAAGCCCGCCGCCGCCACCAAGTCAGACTTCCTCAAGGCGCCGGCCAACACGCCGCCGTCCAAATCCCCGAACAAATAGCCGCGCCCGCGTGCCGGCCAACGCCTTGAAAGCGAGATCATTGATGGACAAGGCGGACCTTGGACAGAAATTCACCTGCGTCAATTGCGCCGTGCGGTCCTTCGACCTCAAACGCGCGCCAGTGGTTTGCCCGAAATGCGGCACCGAGCAGCCTGTCATTCGCCGGCGCGCCATCCCCGGTGCCCGCGCCCCCGCCCGCCCGGCCATGCGCGGCTGGACGGCGAATAAACCCCCGGCCGCCTTGCCTGCGGACGCCGAGGACGCCGAACTGATCGTCGCTGACGACGATGAAGACGATGTCGCCGCCGACGACGCCGACACCATCGACGCCGACGGCCTCGATGATGACGAGGTGGTGGACGCCATTGTGCCGAAGGACGACGAATAAGCCCCGGCATTCCTTCGGCAGGCTGAATCTGCTTTGCTGCCCCCGGCAATGCAGTGCGGAGCGGGGATTGCGCCATGGATGACAAGAAGACGCATATCAACTTTTGGTATGCCATTGCGGCGGCGTTTGGAATTTTGCTGTTCCAAAGCCTCTACCTGCAAAGCACCAAGGTTACGCCCATCCCGTACAGCCGCTTTCAAACGCTGCTGAACGGCGGCAAAGTGGCGGAAATCGGCATCTCCGCCAATTCCATCCGCGGCTCGCTGAAAGACGCCGATACGGACGGGCTGAAAGACTTCGTCACCACGCGGGTGGAGCCGGACCTCGCCAGCGCGCTCGATAAACAAGGCGTCATCTACAGCGGCGTGGTGGAAAACAACTGGCTGCGCGATATCCTGTCCTGGATCGTGCCAGTGGTGTTTTTCGCCGCGGTGTGGATGTACATGATCCGCAAAATGGGTGCCGGCGGCCTCGGCGGCGGCATGATGGCCATCGGCAAAAGCCGCGCCAAAATCTATGTCGATACCGACACCAAAGTTACCTTCACCGATGTTGCCGGGGTGGATGAGGCGAAGGACGAACTGGTCGAAATCGTCAACTTCCTCAAAGACCCGCAAGCCTATGGCCGCCTCGGCGGCCGCTCGCCCAAAGGCGTGCTGCTCGTCGGCCCCCCCGGCACCGGCAAAACCCTGCTCGCCCGCGCCGTCGCCGGGGAAGCCGGGGTGCCGTTCTTCTCCATCACCGGCTCCGAATTTGTCGAAATGTTCGTCGGCGTCGGCGCCGCCCGGGTGCGCGACCTGTTCGAACAAGCCCGCGCCCACGCCCCGGCCATCATTTTCATTGATGAACTGGACGCCCTCGGCCGCGCCCGTGGCAGCTTCGCCATGGGCGGCGGCAACGATGAAAAAGAACAAACCCTCAACCAGTTGCTCGGCGAACTCGACGGCTTCGATGCCTCAAGCGGCCTCGTGCTGCTCGCCGCCACCAACCGGCCGGAAATCCTCGACCCCGCTTTGCTCCGCGCCGGCCGCTTCGACCGCCAGGTGCTGGTCGACCGCCCGGATCGCAAGGGCCGGGTGCAAATCCTCACTTTGCATCTGAAGAAAGCCAAACTCGCCAGCGATGTCGAACCGGAACAGATCGCCGCCCTCACCCCCGGCTTCACCGGCGCCGATCTGGCCAATCTGGTCAACGAAGCCGCCCTGCTCGCCACCCGCCGCAATGGTGAGGCGGTTGGCATGGACGATTTCAACAACGCCATCGAACGCATCGTCGCCGGGCTGGAAAAGCGCAACCGCCTGCTCAACCCACAGGAACGCAAGGTCGTCGCCTATCACGAACTCGGCCACGCCATCGTCACCCTCGCACTGCCGGGCAACGACACGGTGCACAAAGTCTCCATTATCCCGCGCGGCGTCGGCGCCCTCGGCTACACCATCCAACGCCCGACCGAAGACCGCTATCTGATGACCCGACCAGAGTTGGAAGCCAAAATGGCCGCCCTGCTCGGCGGCCGGGCAGCGGAAAAAGTGGTGTTCGGCGACGTCTCCACCGGCGCCTCGGACGATCTGGTGCGCGTCACCGACATCGCCCGCGCCATGGTGCTGCAATACGGCATGTCCGACGCGCTCGGCAACGTCGCCTATGACCGTGACCGCACGCCCTTCCTGCAACCCGCCATCCCCATGCCGCAGGAACGCCTCTACGGCGACCGCACGGCGGATGCGGTAGACGCCGCCGTGCGCGCCCTGGTCGATGCCGCGCTGGAAACAGCCATCGCCATCCTGCAACGCAACCGCGCCCTGCTAGACACGACCGCCGAAGCGCTGCTTAAAACCGAAACCTTGAACGAGCCGGAACTGGCCACGCTCAAACAGCACATAATCGGTGAGGCGTCGCGCGGATGACTGTTCTGGTAACCGGTGGCGGCGGCTTCCTCGCCGCCTGGATCATTCGCCGCCTGCTCGCCCGCGGCCGCGCGGTGCGCGTGTTCGATCAGGCGGAAAACCGCCGCCTGCTGCACCTGATCGTCGGCCCCGCCGCCGATCAGGTTGAATGGCTGCGCGGCGACATCGCCCGCGCCGAGGATGTCCGCGCCGCCGCCGCCGGCACCAGCGCCATCATCCACATGGCCGGCGTCCTCACCCCGTTCTGCGCCGAAAACCCGGTGCGCGGCGCCGAAATCAACCTCATCGGCACGCTCCAGGTGTTCGAGGCCGCGCGCGCTTTGGGCCATCGCAAAGTCATCTACACCAGTTCCGCCGGCGTCTACGGCCCCGATGACGGCCACAGCCCGCTGCCGCACACCCATTACGGCGCCTTCAAACTGGCCTGCGAAGGCGCCGCCCGCGCCTATTACGCCGATCACGGCATCAGTTCGATCGGCTTCCGCCCCTTCGTCGTCTACGGCCCCGGCCGCGAAAGCGGCGGCAGCGCCGGCCCCAGCCTCGCCGCCCGCGCCGCCGCCTGGGGCGAAGCCTACACCATCCCCTTCAGCGGCGCCTCCGGCCTGGTGTATGTTGACGACGTCGCGGCGGCCTACGAAGCCGCCCTGCTGCGCGAGATCGACGGCGCCCACGTCGTCAACATGTCCGGCATTCCCACCAGCAATGAACGCGTCATCGAAATCATTCGCGGCATGGTGCCCGATGCGCGCCTGTCCATCGCCGGCCCGCCGCTGACCATCCTACCAGATCTCGACATCGGCAACATCGCCACCATTCTGCCCGGCGTGCTGCAAACCTCGGTGGAAGACGGCCTCGCCGCCACCGTCGCCTTCTACCGCACCCACGCCAAACCCAACGCCTGAGCCACGCGACGGAAAACCCCGCCATGATCATCGATTGCCACGGCCACTACACCACCTCCCCCGCCGCCCATCAGGCCTGGCGGGAAGCCCAACTCACCGCCTTCGCCGCCGGCCAGTCCGCCCCGGCCTACCCGGTGATCACCGACGATGAAATCCGCGCCTCCATCATCGGCGGGCAGCTCAAATTGCAGCAGGAACGCGGCACCGACCTCACCATCTTCTCCCCGCGCGCCTCCGCCATGGCGCACCATCTCGGCGATGCCACGGTCAGCGAAGCCTGGGCCATCCACTGCAACAACCTCATCCACCGCGTCTGCCAGCTTTTCCCGCGCAACTTCGTCGCGGTGGCGCAACTGCCGCAAACCGCCGGCGTGCCGATCAGTCACGCCATCGCGGAACTGGAACGCTGCGTCACCCAGCTCGGCTTCATCGGCTGCAACCTGAACCCAGACCCTTCCGGCGGCCACTGGCAAGACAAACCGCTCTCGGATCGATCCTGGTATCCGTTCTACGAGAAAATGGTGGAACTGGACGTCCCGGCGATGATCCATGTCAGCGCCGCCTGCAACCCGGCCTTCCACAGCACCGGCTCGCACTACCTCAACGGCGATACCGTCGCCTTCAACCAGTTCATGACCTCGTCGGTGTTCAAAGACTTCCCCACCATCAAGTTCATCATCCCGCATGGCGGCGGCGCGGTGCCCTATCACTGGGGCCGCTTCCGTGGCCTCGCGCAAGACGCCGGGCTGGGCCTGCTGCAAGACACCATGCTGCACAACATCTTCTTCGATACCTGCGTCTACCACCTCCCCGGCCAGGAACTGCTCGCCAAGGTCATCCCGGTCGATAATATCCTGTTCGCCTCCGAGATGATCGGCGCCGTGCGCGGCATCGATCCCGAAACCGGCTTCCCCTATGACGACACCAAACGCTACATCGAACAATTGCCGCTTTCGTCCGCCGATAAAGCGAAAATCTACGAAGGCAATGCACGGCGGGTGTATGGGCGGCTGAATGGGCAGTTGCAGAAGCAGTTTCAGGAGGCATAAGCGTCTTCTTTGTTTGAAAACAAAGAAGCAAAAAAACTTCAAAACTGCCTGGCCTCCGGCGTACTCTCACCGGCACGAGTACGCCGTAGGCCAGGCATCGATAAAAAGTTTTTTTGGTTCTTTTTGTTCACAAAAAGAACA
>CAITOL010000198.1 GCA_903893975.1 uncultured Rhodospirillales bacterium
GAAGGCATGTCGCCGAGCGACAATCAAACCAAAATTTAGAACTTGTCAGCGACAATCAGACCAGACAACATCGTTCCCGTTACGGTCACAGTTTCTCATCCTGATTGACGCGTTTTCTCACGCAGATTGTCGCGCCATAGCTTCACCATCGCCGGGTCGCGATGGTCGAAGAAGCTGCTGGCCTTCTGGTCGAGCGTCGCGATCGTGGCGAGGTCCGCGTCATCGAGCTGAAAATCGAAGATCGCGAAGTTCTCGGCCATGCGCTCCTTGCGCACCGACTTGGGGATGGCGACGATGCCGCGCTGGTGCAGCCAGCGCAGGACGACCTGGGCGATGCTCTTTCCGTGCTTCTTGGCGACCGCCTGCAGCACCGGGTTGGAGAAGAGCCCGTTCTTGCCCTCGGCGAACGGACCCCACGCTTCGGGCTGGACCTTGTATTCCGCGAGGATCGTCTGCGCGTCGGCCTGCTGGTGGAAGGGGTGGATCTCGATCTGGTTCACCGCCGGGCAGGTCTCGTTGTGGAGTACGAAATCCACCAGGCGGTCGGGGTAGAAGTTGCTGACGCCGATCGCCCGGATGCGCCCCGCGCGCTGCAGTTCCTCCATCGCCCGCCATGCGCCGTAGACGTCGCCATAGGGTTGGTGGATCAGCCACAGATCGAGATAGTCGAGCTGCAGCTTGTTGATCGAGCGCTCGAACGCCGCCTTCGCACCCGCATAGCTCGCGTCCTCGATCCAGAGCTTGGTCGTGACGAAGAGCGCGCTGCGATCGATGCCGTGGCTTTTGATCGCGGCGCCGACGGCCGCTTCGTTGCCGTACGACGCCGCCGTATCGAGAAGTCGGTAACCGACGTCGATGGCGTCTCGGACGCTGCGCTCGCACTCCGCCGGGTCAGGCACCTGAAAGACGCCAAAGCCCAGGCTTGGCATCTGCACGCCGTTATTCAGGGTCACTGTGGGAACAGGGCTGGTCATGATGTCTGCACTCCTGGCTGGGTCATCATGGCCGTTCTACTTGCACGCATAGGTGAGCGGACATCCGATCGGACCCGTGGCTATGAACGTAGGACGGTGGCGCGCTTGGGATTAGACGGTATAATCCGCATGCTTCAATAATTTGAGCTAATAAATGCAGACTGAGAACTTCAATGTCCTCGCCGCTTTCGTGGTCGTGGCCAAGGAACTGAGCTTCACCCGCGCCGCGGCCAAGCTCGGCGTCTCCCAGCCCGCCCTCAGTCAGACGATCCGTGGGCTCGAAGAGCGGCTTGGGCTGCGGCTGCTTACCCGCACGACGCGCAGCGTGGCGCTGACCGAGGCGGGACGGCGGCTGCACGAAACGCTCGCGCCCCGCTTCGAGGAGATCGTGCATGAACTTGGCGCGCTGAGCGGGCTTCGCGACAAGCCCGCCGGCAGGATCCGCATTAACGCCGGCGAGCACCCGGCCGTGTTCGTCGTCCAGCCAGCGCTGCGCGATATGCTGCGCAACAACCCCGACATCAAGGTGGAGATCATGGTCGACTACGGCCTGACCGATATCGTCGCGCAGGGCTACGATGCCGGCGTACGTCTGGGCGAACAGGTTGCCAAGGACATGATCGCGGTGCGGATCGGGCCGGACCTGCGCATGGCCATCGTCGGCTCTCCCGACTATTTCGCCCGCCACCCCATACCACTGACGCCACAGGACCTCACGGCGCATAATTGCATCGGCATCCGCCTGCCGACCTACGGCGGCATCTTTCCCTGGGATCTCGACAAGGACGGCCATGAGGTGAACGTCCGCATCGAAGGCCAGCTGGTCTTCAACAACATCAGCCTGCGGTTGAATTCCGCGCTCGATGGCCTCGGCCTCGCCTCCCTGCCCGAAGACCAGGTGCTATCGCATGTCGCGCAAGGCCGGCTGGTGCGGGTGCTCGAGCAATGGTGCGGCCCGTTTCCGGGCTACCATCTCTATTACCCCAGTCGCCGCCATGCCTCGCCGGCCTTTGCGCTGCTCGTCGAGACACTGCGCTATCGGGGCTGAGCGCAATGCCGGCGCGACCGATCAGGCGGCACGAATGCCGCCGAGGAACTGTTCGATGCGGTCGCGCAGACCATCGGCTTCCTGACGCAGGCTGGTGGCGGCACCTTTGACCGTGGCGGCGGTGTGGCCGGCCGCTTCGGCATCCGCCGTCACCCCGGCCATGACGGTGCTGACCTGTTGGGTGCGGCGGGCGGCTTCCTGCGTGCCCTGAGCGATTTCCCGCGTGGCAGCGGCCTGCTGGTCGATGCCGACGGCGATGGCGCCGGCAACCGTGCTCACCTCCCCCACTGTGGCGCCGATGCGCCGGATGGCGACCACGGCCTGGTCGGTCACGGTGCGGACGGCGGCGATCTGGGTGGAGATTTCTTCCGTGGCTTTCGCGGTCTGACTGGCGAGGGATTTGACCTCCGACGCGACGACCGCGAAGCCTTTGCCGGCTTCCCCGGCGCGGGCGGCTTCAATGGTGGCGTTCAGCGCCAGCAGGTTGGTCTGGCCGGCAATGTCGCTGATCAGCTTCACCACCTCGCCAATGCGGGCGGCGACTTCGGACAGGCCGCGCACGGTGGTGTCCGTCTCCCGCGCTTCATCGACCGCGCGGGCGGCGATGGCGGTGGCCTGGGCGACCTGGCGCGAGACCTCCCCAATCGAGGCGGTGAGTTCTTCGGTGGCAGCGGCGATGGCGGCGACGTTGCCGGACGCTTCTTCAAACGCGGTGGCGGCGTGGCTGGCTTTGGTGCCGCTGCTGCCGGCGAGGTCGGTCATCTGCTGGGCGCTGCTGTCCATGCTGGTGGAGGCGTGGGCGAGGCTGGACAGAGCGGTGCTGACATTGCCTTCAAACCGCGCAATGTGATCGCCGATGGCGCTCTGGCGCTGGGCGCGGTGGGCGGCTTCGGCTTGCTCGGCGGCATCGAGTTGGGCTTTCTGCTCCGCGACGTCGCGGAAGCGGGCAAGGGCACCGGCGAGGGCGCCGATTTCGTCGTGCCGGTCGGTGAACATCGGCGGCACATCCAGCGCGCCTTGGGCGACGCGCTGCATCGCATCGCCGAGGGCGCGCAACGGGGCGGTGACGCGGCGGCTGACCAAAGCGAGGCTGAAGGCGGCGAGCACGGTGACGGCGAGGAGCAGGGCGCCGGCGACGATGAGTTCCTGTTGCGCGGAGGCATAGCCGGCGCTGGCCTGGGCGCGGGCGGCGGCGAGGGCGGCGGCGGCGACGTCCTGCATGGCGCCGAGTTTCGGCACCGTGTACGGCGACCAGTGGTCGGCGTCGATGTCTGGTTTGGTGCCGGTGAGCAGCGCGGTGAGCAGGCGTTCTTTGGTGGCGACGTAGTCCGGTGCGAAGGAAATGCGCCGGGCATCGGCGACGACGTTGGCGAAATCGGCCGGGACGGAGGCGGAGGCCAGCAGGGTATCAATCGCGATCCAGCCCGCTTGAGCGCCACCGGCGAAGGTATCGAAGCGGCGGCGGGCATCGGCCGGCAGGCTGCCGGCGGCGAGGCCCTGGGAGATGAGCAGCGAGGCTTCCCCGGCGCGGTCGCGCACCAGCCAGGCGAGGTCTTTCAGGTCTAGCATCTGATCGACCACCGCATCCTGATGGCGGATGGTGGTGAAGATTTGGGTGGACAGCGCTTCCAACTGCTTTTGCAGCAGCAGGCCGGTGGCGGTGTAGTCGGCGGTGAGGCCGGCGCGGCGGGCGGCGAGCGGCTTGTCGAGGCCACCCCAGAATTCGGTTTGCAGCGCCAGCAGCTTGGTCTGGGTCTGGCGCAGATTGGCCAAAGCGGTGTCGCGGTCCGGCAGATCGATGCTGGCGAGGCGAGTGAGGCCTTGGGCGAGGGCCGCCATTTCGGCGGTTTGCAGCGGCTTGATGTAGTCGCGCACTTCCTGCGAGGCGATGGCGTCCGCGCTCCAGGTGCGTGCCACCGAACTGCGGTCGGTCCGGCCGTTCAGCATGGCGACGAAGGCGTTTTCCGACAGGTCGGCGACGGTTTGGATGCGGGCGCTGACGCGGGCAGCGGTGACGCCGCCCCAAACGCGCAGGCTCAGGCCACTGATGGCGACGATCGCCAACACGAGGAGAACGGATTTGAGCAGCCGCTCGACCGACAGATTCTTAAGCATGGTGCGGTTCCAAGGTTAATACCTGTGGATGCGCAGCAACCGGTTAAAGAAGCGTTGTCGGGCGTGGCTAAAACGCGGTGCCGGGCCGCAGGCCGAGCTTTTTCAGCAGCGTGGCGGGGGGGCAGAAGCCGGTAATGCCGGCTTGCAGCAGGTTGAGGCCGACGAAAGCGGTGAGCCAGAGCCAGTTGGGGCTGTGCAGCTGGGCGAGCGCGAGGCTGAGCAGCACCATGGTGCCGGCGAAGGAGAGGATGGCTTTGTCGATGTTCATGATTGGTGTCCTTTTTGGCGGATGAGGATTTTATATTCGTTTTATCGTATATTTGCAACTACGATGATTGACAGATAGAGGTCGCGGCGGTATCTACGGGTTTATGAAGATAAACGCTGAGAGCATGAGCACGGCGGCGGAGCGCGCGAGTGAGCTGCTGAAGAGCCTGGCGAACCGGCATCGGCTGTTGATTGTCTGCCAGCTGATCGAACAGGAACGGTCGGTGGGCGATCTGGCGCAGTTGGTGGGCGTGCGCGATTCGACCGTGTCGCAACATCTGGCGCTGCTGCGCAAGGATGGGATTGTGAGCGCGCGGCGCGAGGGGCAGACGATCTGGTATTCGATTGCCAGCGCGCCGGCGCGTGCGGTGCTGGAGACTTTATATGGCGTTTACTGTGCGCCAACCCCGGAAAGGATTTCGCCATGAGCCTGAACGAACTGACCGCGCACGCGGTGGATGAATTGTTGCGCAGCCGCAAGGCGGTGCTGGTGGATGTGCGTGAGCCGAATGAATATGCCGCCGCGCGCATTCCCGGCGCGCTGCTGTTTCCGCTGTCCAGCTTCGACCCGAAGGCGCTGCCGTCGCCGGAGGGTTGCGACATCGTGTTCCACTGCGCCGGGGGCAAGCGGTCCGCAACCGCGGTGGCGCGGTGCCTGGAGCAGGGCATTGCCCATACCAGCCATATGGCCGGCGGCATTCAGGCCTGGCACGTCGCCGGGCTGCCGGTGATTAAGTAGGCCGCTCCCCCCCTTCCCTTTTGCAGCAATAGGCGACCCCATGCGCAAGGCTCTGTTCCTGGCGACGACCGCGCTTGCCCTGTTTTCCGGCGTGGCGCAGGCGGCGTTTACCGTGACCGATCGGGTGGTGGCGGACGAAAAGGCGGTGTTCGCCACGGTGGAAAGCCGGGAGATGGTGCCGGCGCGGGTGCGCACCGGGGGCACGATTGCCAGCCTGGCGGTGAAAGAGGGCGACCGGGTGGCGCGCGACCAGGTGCTGGCGGTGGTGGCCGACCCGAAGCTGCTGCTGCAACAGGCGGCGCTGGCGGCGCAGATTGACGGGTTGCAGGCGCAACTGGCGCAGGCGCGGCTGGAATTGGGTCGGGCGGAGGCGTTGCTGCGCAGCGGGGCGGTGTCGCGGTCGAACTACGACG
The DNA here is from genome assembly GCA_903893975.1 of uncultured Rhodospirillales bacterium. Lineage (GTDB taxonomy): Bacteria > Pseudomonadota > Alphaproteobacteria > Acetobacterales > Acetobacteraceae > CAITOL01. The sequence continues at coordinate 5,557 of CAITOL010000198.1, forward strand.
CGTTGGTGACCGGCGCGAATGTGGCGCGGGCGACGCTGGCGGCACGGATGGCGGACCGGGATGTGGTGGAGCAGCAACTGGCCGAGGGCAAGGTGCTGGCGCCGACGGCCGGGCGGGTGCTGAAAGTGCCGGTGACGCCGGGCAGCGTGGTACTGACCGGGGAGGCGGTGGCGACGATTGCCGAGCAGGATTTTGTGCTGCGCTTGCAGGTGCCGGAGCGGCATGCGCGCGACCTGAAGGCGGGGGATGCGGTGCGGCTGGACCCGGAGGCGCAGGCGGCCCCTGCCACTGGGCGGATCAGCCTGGTGTATCCGCAAATTCAGAACGGGCGGGTGAGCGCGGATGCCGAGGTGGCCGGGCTCGGGGATTACTTCGTCGGCCAGCGCATTCGGGTGTGGATTTCCGGCGGGGCGCGGCATGCGGTGATTGTGCCGGCCAGCTACATCATCACCCGGTTCGGGCTGGATTATGCGCGCATTGGCGGGGTGGAGGTGCCGGTGCAGCGCGGGCTGGCGCGGGCTTTGCCGGAGATGCCGGACGGGTTGGAAATTCTGTCCGGACTGCGGGCCGGTGACGTGCTGGTGCAACCATGAAACTGGGACTGTCTGGCCGGCTGACGCGCGGCACGATTACATCGCCGCTGACGCCGCTGCTGCTGCTAACGGCGTTGGTGGCCGGGATGCTGGCGCTGGTGACGATCCCGCGCGAGGAGGAGCCGCAGCTGAGCGTGCCGATGGTGGATATTCTGGTCAGCGCCGACGGGCTGAAGGCGGCCGATGCGGTGGAGTTGGTGACCAAGCCGTTGGAGACGTTGATTAAGGGCATCAACGGCGTTGAGCACGTGTATAGCCAGACGCAGGACGACCGGGTGATGCTGACGGCGCGGTTTTTCGTCGGCACGTCCGAGGACGATGCGATTGTGCGGGTGCACGCGAAAATTCGCGCCAATGCGGACCGGGTGCCGACCGGCATTCCTGAGCCGCTGGTGGTGGGGCGTGGGATTAACGACGTGGCCATTGTGACGTTGACGCTGGCGCCGAAGCCGGAGGCGGCGGGGCATTGGTCGGATAAGGATTTGTATCAGCTCGCGAACCGGGTGCAGGCGGAGATGATCAAGGTTGATCAGATCGGCCTGACCTATATCGCCGGGGGCACGCCGGAGCAGATCCGGGTGGAGCCGGACCCTGAGAAACTGGCGCTGTTTGGGGTGACGCTGGAGCAGCTGGTGGCCAAGGTTTCCGGCGCCAATCGGTCGTTTCTGGCCGGCGGGGTGCGCGATGCCGGGGTGCAGCGGCAGGTGGTGGCCGGGCAGACTTTGGCCGGGGTGCCGGATATCGGGCTGCTGCTGCTGACCAGCCGCGACGGGCGGCCGGTCTATGTGCGCGATGTGGCGCGCGTGGTCGTGGGCGGTGCGGCGGTGGAGCATAGCGTGTGGGCCCTTGCGCCGGATGCGGCGAAGGTCTGGCAGCGCAGCCCGGCGGTGACGATTGCCTTCGCCAAGCGGGCCGGGGCGAATGCGGTGGTGGTGGCGCAAAGCATTCTGGATCGGCTGGAGGGGTTGAAGGGGCGGTTGATCCCGGACGGCATCGCGGTGGAGGTGACGCGGGATTACGGCGCGACGGCGAATGAGAAAGCCAACGAGCTGCTGTTCCATCTCGGGCTGGCAACGCTGTCGATCGTGGCGTTGATCTGGCTGGCGATTGGCCGGCGCGAGGCGCTGGTGACGTTGATTGTGATTCCGACCACGATTTTGCTGACGCTGTTTGCCGCGGAAATGATGGGCTACACGATTAATCGGGTGAGCCTGTTCGCGCTGATTTTCTCCATCGGCATTCTGGTGGATGACGCGATTGTGGTGGTGGAAAACATCGCCCGGCATTGGGGCATGCGCGACGGGCGCAGCCGGATGCAGGCGGCGGTGGAGGCGGTGGCGGAGGTGGGCAACCCGACGGTGGTGGCGACGCTGACGGTGATTGCCGCCCTGTTGCCGATGCTGTTCGTGTCTGGGTTGATGGGGCCGTATATGGCGCCGATTCCGGCCAATGCGTCGGTGGCAATGCTGTTCTCGTTCTTCGTGGCGATGACGATTGCGCCGTGGCTGATGCTGAAGCTGAGCCCGCGCCAGGCTGGTACGGGCGAGGACGTTGCGGGGCATGCGGAGCATGCCGGACACGCGGAACCAGCGGATGGCGGGCGGCTTGGGCGGATGTTTCGCCGTGTGGCAGCGCCGGTGCTGGCGACGCGGCGGCGGGCGGGGCTGCTGCTGACGGCGGTGGGGGTGGCCACCGTGCTGGTGTGCGTGCTGTTCGCCAGCCGCGATGTGACGGTGAAGCTGCTGCCGTTCGACAATAAATCTGAGCTGGATGTGGTGTTGAACCTGCCCGAGGGGGCGAGCCTGGAGGAGACCGAGCGGGCGCTGTTCGCGGTGGCGGAGATTGCGCGGCAGATGCCGGAGGCGCGGTCTCTGCAGGCCTATGCCGGCACGGCGTCGCCGTTCAATTTCAACGGGCTGGTGCGGCATTATTATCTGCGGACCGCGCCGGAAATGGGCGATTTGCAGGTGAATTTGTCGCCGAAGGCCGACCGCGCGCGGTCTAGCCACCAGGTGGCGTTGGATTTGCGGCAGCGGTTGCAGGCGCTGGCCTTGCCGAAAGGCGCGGTGCTGAAGGTGGTGGAAGTGCCGCCGGGGCCGCCGGTGCTGGCGACGTTGCTGGCGGAGATTTATGGCCCGGATATCGCCACGCGGCGGGCGATGGCGGAGGAGTTGAAGACGGTATTCGCCGAGGTGCCGTATCTGGTGGATGTGGACGACAGCTACGGGCACCCAAGGCCGCGGCTGCGGCTGTCGATCGATCAGGATCGGCTGGAATTTTTCGGGGTGGAGCAAAGCGCGGTCTACGACACGATTGCCGCTTTGTTCGGTGGGGCGCCGATTGGCTACTCGCATCGCGGCGAGGCGCGGGACCCGATTGGCATTGTGCTCGGGCTGCCGAAAACCGACCTGGCGTGGAGCGAGCGGCTGGCGGCGACGCCGGTGCCGGCCAATAGCATTCCCGGCAGTGCCGGGGTGGTTGAGTTGGGCGAGCTGGTGCATGCGAGCCTCGAGGCTGGGTCCCCCATGCTGTTCCGGCGCGACGGGATGTTCGCGGATATGGTGACCGCCGAGTTGGCCGGCAGTTTCGAGGCGCCGATTTACGGCATGCTGGACGTGGCAAAGCGGGTGGAGGCGCATGATTGGGGCAAGTTGCCCAAACCGGTGATCGCGCTGCATGGCCAGCCGCGCGACGAGGCGCGGCCGACGCTGCTGTGGGATGGCGAGTGGGAAGTAACCTATGTGACGTTCCGCGATATGGGGGCGGCGTTCGGGGTGGCGATTTTGGGGATTTACATCCTCGTGGTGGCGCAGTTCGGCAGCTTTAAACTGCCGCTGGTGATCCTGACGCCGATTCCGCTGACGCTGATTGGTATTGTGCTCGGCCATTGGCTGCTGGGGGCGGCGTTTACCGCGACATCCATGATCGGGTTTATCGCGCTGGCGGGGATTATCGTGCGCAATTCCATCCTGCTGGTGGATTTCATCCGCCAGCGCAGCGGGCTGGGGCTGAGCTTGCGGGAGATTTTGCTGCAAGCCGGGGCGGTGCGGTTCAAGCCGATTTTGCTGACAGCACTGTCCGCAATGATCGGGGCGGCGACGATTTTGGTGGACCCGATTTTTCAGGGGCTGGCGATTTCGTTGCTGTTCGGGCTGGCGTCTTCAACGTTGCTGACGGTGCTGGTGATCCCGGCGATTTATGTGGTGCTGCGGGATGGGGATGCGGTGCGGTAGAGGGGGTGGGTTTAGTGAAGGAAGCACTCCTTTTTTGGAAAAAAGGAGCAAAAAACTTCTATATTTTTATGTCTTATTTTTATTGCATCTTTTAATAAAAGAATTTTTGATAATTCTTTTTTAATATTGATTATTATTTTTCAATTTCACCACACATCTCCAAGCAGCATTGGTGCAGTGAGAACGGTATCAGCATGTTCAGCGATATCGCACGATGGGGAGTTGCATTCGCTTGTTATTCCGGGTCACGATGGCGCAACGACAAAGGACCGCAACTATGAAGCCGAATTTATAGCTAGCGATTGTCGGAAGCATCGGAATGGTCGGATGCTCTGTCATACAACCGGTCGCAGTAATCGGACAACATGGCGACGTGTTGGTAGGCAGCGCGACGGCCGCGATATCAGGCGGCACTTTTGAAGTTACCAATTCTACAATAACATGCCGCGGCACGTATAACGCTTTACTACTGACGCCTGATGTAAATTTTTCAACTGTCTGCAACGATGGTCGTCAGGGAATAGGTACTGCGATACGAGACGCAACCGGTATGGGGGGCCGTGGGACAGTAAGCCTTGATGATGGGGAAATCGCGCAGTTCATTTTCGGCCCGGAAGCCGGTATATTCCGCCCCAAGAAGCGACCAACACCTTAGATGCA
>CAITOL010000199.1 GCA_903893975.1 uncultured Rhodospirillales bacterium
CATCAGCAACTGGGGCGGCAGCGCCATCCCCGAACTGGGCTCGGTGCCGGTCCCACTCAAAGGCACCCTCGCCACCGGCGTGAGCGACACCCCCATCGCCACGCTCGGCGGCAATTACGGCGGCACCACCCTCACCGTCGGTCGCACCGGCGGCGCGGTGGCAACCGACGTGTTCAGCGGCACCGGCGCGTTGAGCCTCACCGGCGGTAACGTCGTGCTCGGCGGCACCACCATCGGCACCTACACCCAAACCGGCGGCACGCTGGCAATTACCTTCGCCAACGCCACCACCAACACCCAGGTCGCCGGCGTGCTCGATGGGCTGCAATACGCCACCACCGCCGCAATTCCAGCCGGCGGCGCCACCGCCTCGATCACCGCGACGTTGAACGACAACAACACCACCCTCTACACCGCGCTGGACAGCAACTCCCCCGGCCGCAACCTCGGCACCTCCGGCCCGCTCACCGGCAGCGCGGTCGCCACCGTCGCGCTCACCCCCATCGGTGCGGTCACCGGCCGCGTCTGGGATGAACTCGGCGTCGCCAGCAAAACCTATGGCTCGGCGGGGGATGTCGATACCAATCTCGGCGGCATCACGGTTACGGCGACGTTCACCGTCGGCGGCGTCACCAACACGGCGACCACCACCACGGCGGCCGATGGCACCTACAGCTTCGCCTCCGGCACCTTGCCGGCCGGCGCGGTCACCATTTCGCTGCCGGCCCCCGGCAGCGCTGGCCTCAGTGCCAATGAAACCCTGGTGCTGCAGCAGATCGGCAGCGTCGGCTCCGGCCCGGCCGCCTCCAGCATCACTGTCGGTGCCACCCCGGTCAGCAACGTGAATTTCATCTACCAGCGCCCGGATTCCGCCCCGGTCATCGGCAACTGGGGCGGCACCGCCATTCCTGAGACCGGATCAACCCCGGTTGCCCTAAAAGGCAGCTTGACCACGGGCGTCAGCGACACCCCCATCGCCACCTTGGGCGGCAATTACGGCGGCACCACCCTCACCGTTGGCCGCACCGGCGGCGCGGTAGCAACCGACGTGTTCAGCGGCACCGGCGCATTGAGCCTGACCGGCGGCAACGTCGTGCTCAGCGGCACCACCATCGGCACCTACACGCAAACCGGCGGCACGCTGGCGATCACTTTCGCCAATGCCACCACCAACACCCAGGTCGCCGGCGTGCTCGATGGGCTGCAATACGCCAATACCGCGTCCGTCACCGCGCTCGGGCAAACTGCCTCGATCACCGCGACGCTGAACGATAACAACACCACGCTCTATACCGGGTTGGACAGCAACTCCGCCGGCCGCAACCTCGGCACCTCCGGCCCGCTTACCGGCAGTGCTGTGGCCACCGTCGCCCTCGCGCCGGCCGGCAGCATCACCGGCCGGGTATGGGATACGCTCGGGCCGGCCAATCTCACCTACGCTGCCCCCGGCGATGTCGATACCAACCTCGCCGGTATCACGGTCACCGCGACCTATGTCACCGCGGGCGTCCCCCATACCGTCACCACCACCACGGCGGCTGATGGCACCTACACCTTTGCCGCCGGCACCTTGCCGGATGGTCCGGTCACCATCACCCTGCCAACTCCCGGCAGCGCCGGGCTCAACGCGGCGGAAACCCTGGTGCTGCAACAAATCGGCGCCGTCGGCGCTGGTCCGGCGACCTCGTCCATCACCCTGGCGGGCGGGCCGGTCAACAACGTGAACTTCATCTACGAAAAGCCAGACCTCGCGCCGGTCATCTCCGGCTGGGGCGGCAGCAACATCCCGGAGACCGGCACCACGCCGGTGCCGTTGAAAGGCTTTGGCGCCACGGTCAGCGATACGCCCATTGCCAGCCTCGGCGGCAATTACGGCGGCACCATCCTCACCGTGCAGCGCACCGGCGGGGCGAATGCGCAGGACCAGTTTACCGGCGATACCGCGCTCACCCTCACCGGCGGCACCGTCACCCTCGGCAACACGCTGATCGGCAGCTACAGCCAAACCGGCGGCAGCCTGTCCATCACCTTCGCCAACGGCGCCACCGCAGCGCAGGTGTCGGGCGTGCTCGATCACCTCACCTACAGCAACACCGCGGCGGATCTCACCAAGGTCACCATCGTCTCGCTCAGCGCCACGCTCAACGACCATAACATCACGAGTTACGGCGGCACGTCGCCCGGCTACAATCTCGGCACCGGCGGCGCGCTGAACAGCAACACCGTTATCGCCACCGTCGCCATCTCACCGCTCCCGGCCAACGGCCCGCGCGATCCGCAAGATCCGCCGCCTCCGGCCAATCCGATCGAGAATTTTGGCTTCGGCGGTGCCAACCCAGACATCATCGTCGATCGCCCCGGCCGGCCCGAGACCTGGCTGGTCGGCAGCGACGTGCGCCGTTTCGTCATTGCCAATCAACACGCAGTTGAGCCGCTGCCGCCGGATATGTTCTACGACACCGATCCCGGCGCCCAACTCACCTTGGAGGCCAAACAGGTCGATGGCCGTCCTTTGCCGGATTGGCTGATTTTCGACTCGCGCGGGCGCGTTTTCTACGGCACCCCACCGTCGGATTTCCATGGCGCGGTTGATATTCTCATCAACGCGCAGGATGACCAGGGGCACCGTGCGAACGGTGTTTACCGCATCCTCGTCGGCCGTGACTTGCACGAACTCGAAAAGCTGCTGGCGCCCCAAAAAGGCCCCCGACCGCTCCCGCATATTGAACTGCGCGGCCAGGCCGATCCAACCACGGCCGACCCGGTCGCGGTGGCGATTGATCAGCGTGGGGTAACGAAAAATATACACAGTGTAATTGACAAGACCTCGCCCTCTGCGGCCATAAGTGCCGTGGCTGTCAGCACGGCTAGCGTTCGCACCACCGCATCACGTCCGGACTTTGCCCAGCAATTGCGGGACGCCGGCCGAATGGGGCGGCTCGGCCAAGCGCGTGCGGTATTACGCAGCCTCGAGGGCGTTGGGCAGAACCGGCCGGCGGCATGACCACGCGACCAGGAATGAAAGCATTGAATGACATGAACCACAGCCTCGTGATTTCCCCTCCGCGTTCCTGGCTGCGGCTTGCTTTGCTCGGCTCGGTGATGCTGGTCAGCGCCTGCAACCTGCGGCCTGAACCGATCACCCAAGATCAACATGTCGATCGCGCGGTGCAGGATTATCAGGCGCTGAAAACCAATTATATCCCGCTTGAAGGCAAGTTGGATCTGGCCACCGCCATCGCCCGCACCCTGAAATATAATTACGACACGCAACTGGCCCGCGCGGAAGCCACCTTGCAGGAACGTCAGCTGGATCTGGCCTATTCGCAGATGTTGCCGCGTCTGGCGGCGGACGCTGGCTACAACTGGCGCAGTAACCACAACTCCGCCAAGTCGGTGGCTGAGCGCACGGGCCTGCAATCGCTGGATTACTCGTATTCCGAGGAACCGCAGCACGGCAACGCCGACCTGGAACTGTCCTGGAACCTGCTCGATGCCGGGGTGAGCTACTTCCAGGCCAAGCAGCAGGGCTATCGGGCATTCGTCGCATTGGAACGCCGCCGCAAGGTCATCGAAAACATTCTCCGTTCGGTCACCGATACGTACTGGCGTGCGGCGGCGGCGGAAGAATTGCTGCCGATGGTAGACCCACTGCTGGAGCGGGCTCAGAAGGTGCTGGATGCCTCGCGCGCCTCCACCCGTGGCGGCCTGCAACCGCAACTGGCGACGTTGGATTTCCAGCATAACCTGCTGCAGGTCATCACGGAACTGCACCATATGCGGGCCGATCTGACCGACGCGAAAATCCAGCTCGCCTCGTTGATCAACGTGCCGCCAACCCAGGCCATCGCCCTGGTGCCGGTGTCCGCAACCTCCGCCCCACGCTCGCTGGAACTCGACATGACGCGCCTGGAGGAAACCGGGCTGGCGCTCCGTCCGGAACTGCGGGTGGAAGCCTATCAGGAAAAAATTGACCGCCAGGATATCTATAAGGAAATGATCCGCATGATGCCCGGCATCGGCGGCCTTGGCAGCCTCAACTACGATTCCAACCGCTACCTCTATAACAATGCCTGGGGCGTGCTCGGCGTTCGCGCCACCTGGAACCTGATGTCGCTGATCCAGGGCCCGAAGGCGATCCGGGTGGCGGAAACCTCACTCGAAATCACCAAACAACGCCGCATCGCCCTCAGCGTTGCCGCGCTGACGCAGATCAACCTGTCCTACCGCCAATACATGATGGCGCTCGATGATCTGAAAATGGCCGAACAGGCCGACGCTGTGGAAAGCGAAATCCAGAAATACGCCCGCAACGCCGGCGATGCCGGGGCAGAATCGGAAGCGGAGGTGCTGCGCCGGCAACTCTCCGGTCTGGTCGCCCGCCTGCAACGCGACCGTTCGGCCGCGGCCGTGCACACCTCGCTGGCGGCGGTTTATGCCTCCATCGGGGTCGATTTGGTGCCCCCGAGCGCCGATCTCGACGATCTTCCGGTGCTGATCCAGCGGGTGGCCGATTCCATCAAGGGCTGGGAAGGCGGGTCCCTGCCAGACCTGAGCCAACCGCCCAGCGCCGCCGCCCAGGGCGCGACGACCACCCCCACCGCGGGATAAACGGCAGTGCGACGGCGACGTATAGCGGCGCGCGGCCTGTCGCGCGCCGCTGCTATTTGCGCAGCCGTGCTCGGCCATGTCTGGCCTGGGCCGGCGCTGGCGGAGCCACCGGTGAGCGTCGGGGTTCAGGTCGTGGCGCGACAGGATGCGGTCATCGGCGCGCCCATGGCCGGCCGGCTCAGCGCCTTTCCCTTGCGCGACGGGGACCGCTTCGCCCAAGGCGACGTGGTGGCCCGGTTCGTGTGCGCTCAGGTCGAAGGCATGGTGGCCCGATCCAAGGCCACGCTGAACAAAAAGCAGCAGCAACTCGGCATCGCTGCCAAGCTGCGCCAACTCGGCACCAACAACGTGGCCGAATACGGTCTCGCGGCGGCGGAGGTGACGGAAGCCCAGGCGGATCTCACCATCGCCATGGCCAGCGCGGATAACTGCACCGTCACCGCCCCCTTTGCCGGGCGGGTCGGCAACACCATGACCCGCGCCAATGAATTTGTGGCCGCCGGCGCACCGTTGCTGGAACTGATCGGTGACCAGGAACAGGAGTTGGAACTCATTCTGCCCTCGCGCTGGTTGGTATGGCTGCACCCCGGCGTTGGCTTCGCGGTGAATATTCAAGAAACCGGCCAAGCCTATCAGGCGGAAATCGTCCGCCTGTCCGGTAAGGTTGATTCCGTCAGCCAGTCCATCAAGGCCTATGGCAAAGTGCTCGGCAGCCAGTCTGGGTTGCTGCCGGGGATGAGCGGGCAGGCGACCCTGACCCCGCCGGCCCCATAATGTCCGATATCGCCCCGCCAACTGCCGGGCTAAACCAGCAGCTGCTCCGCCTGTCCGGTGTCCTGCAGTTGCAGGCGCAAGCGCAACTGGCTGGGGCGGCGGAACTCGGCTTTCTCATCGTCAACGAAACCGCCAGCGTGGTGCCCTATACCCATGCGGCGCTGTGGCAGGCGCATCGGCGCAATCTGGTGCTCTCCGGCGCCGGGGCGCCAGATCAGGATGGCCCGTATGCGGTGTGGGTGCGCCGGCTGTGCAGCCATCTCGCTGCCCGCCCGGATGCGGCAAGGATGCGGATGCTCTCGGCGGCCGACCTGCCCGCGCCCATTGCCGCCGATTGGGCGGAGCATCTGCCAGACCATGCTTTGTGGTGCCCGCTATCGTTCCCCGATGGCCGGTTAGCCGGCGTCCTGCTGCTTGCCCGGCAAGATCCGTTCGCCGAGGGCGATGCGACACTGCTGCAAGCCCTGACCGGCAGCTACGCCCAATCCCTCGCCTGGCACACGCTGCAACGCCGCGCCCGGCTGCCGCATAGCCTGACCCATCGCCGGCGCCTGGTGCTGGTGCTGCTGCTGCTCGCTCTGGTCGGCATAGGTGCGGTGCCAATCCGCAGTTCCATCCTCGCCCCGGCGGAAATCGTGCCAGCCGAGCCAACCCCGGTACGGGCGCCCTTCGCCGGCGTGGTGGACTCGATCCTGGTCGCCCCGAACGCCACCGTGCAGGCCGGCGCGCCGCTGTTGGCGCTGGATACCACCCAACTCGCCAGCCGGGTCGATGTGGCGAAAAAGGCGCTCGAATTCGCCCAGGTCGAATATGCCCAGGTGGCCCGCGAAGCCGTGGCTGATGCCCGCGCCCGTGGCCGCATGGCCTTGCTGCGCAGCAAGATGGAGCAGCAGGAAGCCGAACTCGGCTACCAGCAAAGCCTGCTCAGCCGGGCACGCGTCACCGCCCCCACCGATGGCGTCGCGGTGTTCAATGATGCCAGCGAATGGATCGGCCGCCCGGTTGAACTCGGGGAACGCATCATGGTGCTGGCGCCGCCCAGTTCGCGCATCGTCGAACTGCAAGTGCCGGTGGCGGAGGTCGCCACGTTTGAACCCGGCGCCCCGGTGCAGTTCTTCGGCAATCTCTCGCCCGACCAACCCGTTGCCGCCCGCCTGACCTTCGCCAGCTACGGCAGCGCCGTCGGGGCCGATGGGGTGATGGCCTATGTGTTCCGCGCCCAGTTGGATGATGCCGCCCCGCCGCAACGCCTCGGCCTGAAAGGCACCGGCAAAGTTTATGGGGAGCCTCGGCCGCTGGCATTATGGCTGCTGCGCCGCCCGCTCGCCACGCTCCGGCAATGGCTGGCGCTGTAACCCTCGCCCCGGCGCTGACCGGGCGGGTGGAACGGGTCGCGGTCACCCTGCCGCAACTGCGCCCGGACCTGCACCTGCTCCCCGGCCCCGCCACCCCGGACGGCGCGCCGAGTTGGACCATCCACGACCCGTCCCGCCACCGCTTCTTCCGCATCGGCTGGGCGGAGTTTGAGTACCTCACCCGCTGGGACCTGGGCGACCCGGCCAGCATCGCCGCGGCGGTCGCGGCGCAAACCACCCTCCGCGCCCGCACGGCCGATGTGCAAGACCTTGCCGCTTTTCTGCAACATGCCGGCCTGACCGTGCCGCGTGGCCCGGCGGGGCTGGCCGACATGCTGGCCGAACAAAATCGTGGGCGGCTCTCGGCCGGCAGTTGGCTGCTGAAGAACTACCTGTTTCTGCGCTTGCGCCTGCTTAACCCCGACGCCGCTTTGGCGGCCCTGGTGCCGCTGACCAACTGGATGTTCACCCGCCGGTTTGTCGGTGCCATGGTCGGGCTGGCGTTGCTGGCGCTCTACCTGATCGGCCGGCAATGGGATGGTTTCACCCATAGCCTGCAGGAGATGTTCACTCTGGAAGGGGCGCTGATGGTTGCCGTGGCGCTGTCGGCGGCGAAAATGGTGCACGAATTCGGCCACGGCATCGCCGCCCGGCATTACGGCTGTAAGGTGCCGGCGATGGGCGTGGCACTCATGGTGCTCTGGCCGGTCCTGTGGACCGACACCACCGACGCGTGGCGCCTGACCAACCGCCGACACCGCCTGGTGGTCGACAGCGCCGGCATGGCCGCCGAACTGGTGCTCGCCGTGCTGGCCGGGCTGGCTTGGGCGCTGCTGTCCCCCGGCCCGCTGCGCAGCGCCGCGTTTTTGTTGTGCAGTTCCACCTGGCTGCTGACCTTGGCCGTCAACCTCAACCCGCTGATGCGGTTTGATGGCTATTTCCTGCTGTCCGATGGGCTCGATATCCCCAACCTGCAAGACCGCGCCTTCGCCCTGGCGCGCTGGCAGTTGCGACAATGGCTGTTCGCGCTCGGCGCCCCGCCGCCAGAGCCGCTTTCGCCGCAGTTGCGCCGGATCATGCTGACCTACGCCTATTGCACCTGGGTCTATCGCTTCTTCCTGTTCCTCGGCATCGCGGTGCTGGTTTATCACCTCGCGTTCAAATTGCTGGGATTGTTCCTGATGGCGGTTGAAATCTGGTGGTTCCTGGCCCGGCCCATTCTGCGGGAAATGGCCCAATGGTGGGCAGCCCTGCGGCCCCGCGCACTCACCCGCCGCAGCCGCGTCACCCTCGGACTGGCCGCCTTTGTGCTGGTGTTGCTGGCATTGCCGTGGCGCAGTGAAATCACCGCCCCGGCGCTGCTGCGCGCCGAACATCAGGCCACCATCTACACCGCCGCCGACGGGGACTTGCTGCACAGCAGCGCCAATGGCCGGCAGGTGCTGGCCGGCGATGTCCTGTTCGCGCTCGGCTCGGAAACCTTGGACTGGCGTCATAAACAGGCCGCCGCCACCGTCGCCGGGCAGCAGGCGGACCTCGCCGGCATCGCCTTCGACCCCAGCCGCGCCGCCGGTCTGGCGGAAGCGCAAGCCTCGCTGCAAGGCGCGCTGGCGGAACTGCGGGCGGTCGAAAACGAACAGGCCGGCCTCGTCATCACCGCCCCCTTCGCCGGCACGCTCACCGATATTTCACCGCAACTCCGGCCAGGGGCCACCCTGCCCAGGCGTGAAATGCTGGGCATTTTGTTCGACCCGCGCGATCCCGTGGTCGAAGCCTATGTGGAGGAGGGCGACATCGCCCGCTTCGCGCCCGGCGCTCGCGCAATGTTCTATCCGGGGGATACTTCCGCGCCGCTGCAACTCGCGGTTGCCAGCGTCAGCCCCACCTCGGCTCGCCTGTTGGAAGCCTCAGACCTCGCCTCGGTCTATGGCGGCCAACTCGCGGTGCGCAAAGACCCGGCCGGCCATCTGGTGCCGGAACACGCCGTCTACCGCGTGCTGCTGCGTCCCACGGCGCCGCTCACCCTGCGCCGTCGCCAACCGGGCAACCTGGTGATCGAAGGGGATCGCATCAGCCCGCTGCGCCGGCTGTATGATCGGGCGATGGCCGTGGTGGTGCGGGAAAGCGGGCTTTAGCCGCCTGCAACCGGCTCGCGGGTCAAGCGATGCACCAGCGCCCGGATCGCCGGTGCGGCGAGGATCACCACCGGCAACATCGTCACCCAGGCAATGCCCCAGGATTGGAGCCAATGGCGGGCGAAACTGCCATCGGGCAAAAACGGCAGGCTGGCAATCGCCGCCGCAATTGCGCAGGTCAAGCCGGACTGGATCACCCCGAACACGTAATGGCTATAGCGTCGCGGTATTCCCAGCATGCAAACCCCCGTTATCGCGGCCAACCCGCGATGCTGGGGGCAGATTACGGCCAGTTGTGGCTAACGGGAATCGCGATCGCGCATTTTTGTGTAGCCGGCCGAATGCACCGCCAGCATGCCCATGAAACCGACAAACGTGACGAGAACCACAGCGAGATAGAACTTTTCACCAGCCGACATGGGCATCCCTCCTGTTAATATTCGGGCAGAAAACCCAGCCGGTGGTGGGCTCGCATTGATCTGAATCAATCGGTGGTATCGCTTGGCGGGCGGAGTGTGGTTAGCTGCGGCCGATCCAGGAAACGCGAACGGCGCGCCCGCAACGCGGCGGCGCCGGCAGAAAACAAGGGGCAAACCCGCATGAAACGCCGCAGCTTTCTCGCCGCCGCCGCCAGCACCGCGCTCGCCCGCCCGGCCATCGCCCAGCCCGCCGCACCGCTCCGCTTCGTGCCGCAAGGCAATCTGGTCACCATGGACCCGGTCTGGACCACCGCGACCGTCACCCGCAACGCGACCAACATGGTCTTTGAAACCCTCTACGGCCGCGATGCCCAGATGAACCCGCAGCCGCAGATGATCGCCGGCGCACTGGTGGAGGATGACGGCAAACGCTGGACGCTGACTTTGCGCGACGGTCTGGCGTTCCATGACGGGGAAAAGGTGCTGGCGCGCGATTGCGTCGCCTCGCTCAAACGCTGGATGAAGCGCGACCCGGCCGGCCAAACCATCGAACAACGGCTGGATGCGTTGGAGGTCAAGGATGACCGCAGCCTGGTTTTCCGGCTGAAAAAGCCCTTCGCCGGCCTGCCCGCCGCGCTGTCCAAAGTGCAGCCAACGCCGGCGATCATGCCCGAACGCATCGCCGCCACCGACCCGTTCAAGCAAATCACCGAGGTGATCGGCAGCGGCCCGTTCCGCTACGTCGCTAACGAATATCTCACCGGCCACCAGGCGGTATTCGCCCGCAACACCGCCTATCGCCCGCGCGACGAGGCGGCCAGCTACAACGCCGGCGGCTTGCGGGCGCTGGTGGATCGGGTGGAATGGCGCATCATCCCCGATGCCGCCACCGCCGCCGGCGCCCTCGCGGCCGGGGAGGTGGATTGGCTGGAAGCCCCACTGCCGGACCTGCTGCCCATGCTGCGCAAAGCGCCGGGGGTCACCGTCGGCGTGTTAGACGAAACCGGCTATTTCGGGGTGCTCCGGCCGAACTGGCAACATGGCCCCACCGCCAATCTCGGCGTCCGTCAGGCGATGCTGGCGGCGATCAATCAGGTTGATGTCATGACTGCCACCATGGGGGACGATAAATCGCTCTATCGCGCCCCGATCGGCATGTTCATCCCCGGCTCCATCAGCGCCAACGAAGCGGGGATGGATCTGGTGCGCAACCGCAAATCCACCGCCGAAATCCGCGCGATGCTCAAAGCCGCCGGCTATAATGGGGAGAAGGTCGTGCTGTTCCACCCGACCGATCAGGTGTTCTACAACGCCATGATCGGCGTCGTCGCCGCGGCCTTCCGCGAGATCGGACTGAACGTCGATGAGCAATCCGTCGATTGGGGCACCGTTGTCGAACGCCGCACCAGCCACGAACCGCTGGAAAAAGGCGGCTGGTCCATGTTCCCCGCCGGCAACCCGGCGGTCGAGTATACCGACCCGCTTCTGGCCACCGGCGTGCGCGCCAACGGCAACAAAGCCTGGTTTGGTTGGCCCGACGATCAGCGCCTGGAAGACCTGCGCGAAGCCTGGCTGGATACGACCGACGCCGCCAGGCAGCGCCAGTTGGCCGAGCAAATCCAGGCGCGGTGCCTGGACCTGGTCACCGTCATCCCCATCGGCCAATACCTGCCGCCCGCCGCCTGGGGGCGCACGCTGTCCCCGCCGATGAAGGGCCTGTGCCCGGTCTTCTGGGGCGTTCGGCGCGTTTAGCTGGCATTTGCCGTCAGGACTGGTCGCAGAACGCCGGCGCGCCAGCCCCCGATTTCACCGCGATGCGCATGAATATATTGCGCCGTTACGTGATTATCGCCGGCCGCGATGAGGCGCATATACCCGTCATCGAGACCGGATGGCCGGCCCGACTTCCCGGATGTCCCGCTTCATTCGACATTCCAGCGACCAGGAGACTTACGATGACCAACCTCAAAACCCTGCTGATGGCAACCGTGGCCGTGTTCGCTCTTGGCGCGACCGTCGCGATGGCCGACAACGATGCCCGCCTGTATAACCAGCTGGCCGAAGCCAACCAGGACGGCAACACCCGCGTGATCGTCGCCGAAAACGACGCCCGCCCGTATAACCAACTGGCGGTCGCCAACCAGGACGGCAACCCGCGCCTGCAACTCGCCGAAAACGACGCCCGCCCGTATAACCAGCTGGCGGACGCCAACCAGGACGGCAACCCGCGCCTGCAACTCGCCGAGAACGACGCCCACCCGTATAACCAACTGGCGGACGCCAATCGCGATGCTTACACCCAGGCCGTTGCCTAACGCATCGCCTGCGGCGCTCGCTAAACTCTATCGAATACAAACCGGGCCGGCTTCGTGCTGGCCCGGAACGCATTCCAAGGTCGCCGGCAGCGAAACCCTGCCGCGCGACCTTTTGCGCATTCTATCACGCCGCCGGCTGGGCGTCCGCAGCAAGGTTTATCTGGCGCGCCCTGCTGGATTCGAACCAGCGACCGCCGGCTTAGAAGGCCGGTGCTCTATCCAGCTGAGCTAAGGGCGCTAAACCGATCGGGCTAGTGGGTCCAGTTTTCCGCACGGCCAAAGGCGAAATTATCAGCATAGGCTTTCGGCTTGAACTTGCGCACCTGCGGCAATTCCACCGCGAAGCTGATGCCCTTGCGGGTGGCATAGGCAACCGCCTCGTCCTGGGTGTCGAACTTCAATCGCACCTGCGCCTGGGTATCCGCGCTGCCAATCCAGCCGCGCACCGGGTCCGGCTTGCGGGCCTCGCTCGGCGGAAACTCCAGCACCCAACCTTCGCTCTTGGCGCGGCCGGACTGCATCGCCGACTTCGGAAGCTGATAGATGCGGGCGCTGGTCATTGCGGAACTCTCCTGAACCTTCATCTGGTGGTCGGGGCGCCCGGACTCGAACCGGGGGCCTCGTGTACCCAAAACACGCGCGCTACCAGGCTGCGCCACGCCCCGAAACCGTCCGGAACCTATGAGGCTGGGCGCGCCGGCGCAAGCACTAGCTTTGCAATAGTGCAAGTATCTCCGCGGCGGCGGCGTGCGATGGCGTGCCGCCCGGCGGGGTGAGCAGCGCGCGCAACTCGGCAAACGCCGCGTGCTGGCTTGCCGCAACCTTGCCGGCGATCAACCCTGCAACCGCCGGCGCCAGCGCGTCCGCCGTGCAATCCTGCTGAATAAACTCCGGCACCGCCATCCGCCCCAGCAGCAGATTAACGATCGCGGCATACTGCACTTTCACCGACCGCCGCACGATCCAGGCGGTCAGCGGATGCACCCGATACGCCACCACCATCGGCACATCGGCCAAAGCCAGTTCCAGCGTCGATGTGCCAGACTTGGTCAGTGCCGCCGCGGCGGCGGCGTAGGCATCATGTTTATCGCCGAGGTCGGTCACAATCAGCGGCTGCACCGGCCAGTCCCGCGTGCCCGCAATCACCGACCCGGCCACGGCAGACGCCACTGGCACCACCGGCACCAATCCGGGGACCTGCTGCACCAACCGCACCAGGGTTTCGCCGAACACCGGCAGCAACCGAGACACCTCGCTACGCCGGCTCCCCGGCAGCACCAACAGAATCGGCGACTCGGCTGCGACTCCAAATTTCTGCCGGAATCGCGTCGAGTCGCCCGAGTCGACTCCAGACTCAATCACCGGATGGCCGACGAATCGGGCTTCGAGTCCATGCCTGGCAAAGAAGGCCGGCTCAAACGGCAGCAGGCACAGCAGCCGGTCCCACAGCCCGGGATAATGCTTCACCCGCCCTTCGCGCCACGCCCAAACCTGCGGCGCGACATAGTGCACCCGCCGCAGCCCGCTATCGCGCAGCCGGTGCAGCAGCCGCAGCGTGAAGCCGGGGCTGTCGATGGTCACCACCACATCCGGGCGGCGGGCGCGGATATCGGCTTCGGTCTGGCGCAGCAAACCGGCAATCCGGCGCAGGCGCGGCAGCACCTCCAGCAAGCCCATCACCGCCAGTTCGTGGATGGGGAACAGGCTCGCGAGCCCAGCGGCGGCCATTTGCGGCCCGCCCACGCCAGCGAACTGCAAATCCGGCCGGGCCGCCCGCAGCGCGGTGATCAGGCGTCCGCCCAGCGCATCCCCGCTCTGCTCGCCGGCAACCAGATAAATCAGCGTCATGCCAGCGCCACCACCGGGCAGGCTGGCGGGGGCGCCGGCCAGGAAAGATGGTTGCGCACCGCCCCGTCCTGCCGCACCGCGCCCAGCGCCGCCGCTTCGATATCGGCGAACACCCAGCCCGGCGCGTCCATCTGGCCCATGGCCACCACCCCGTCATCAGGAAAGCCGCGATCCACCGGGCCGAAAATGCCGGCCTGGCCATGGTTCTCGTCCAACGTGCCGCACCACGGCGCCAGACCAACAGTGGGCGCCAGGGCGACGAAGCACTGGTTTTCCATCGCCCGTGCCGCGGCCGCGATGCGCACGCGGTTGAAGCCTTGCACCGTATCGGTGCAGCTCGGCGCCAGGATCAGCCACGCCCCAGCCTCCACCTGCGCCCGCACCAGCGCCGGAAACTCCAGGTCGAAGCAGATCGCTATGCCAATCCGGCCCCAAGGCGTTGCAAACACCGATGGCGGCGCCCCGGCGCTGATCCCCCAGGATTCGGCCTCGAAGCGCGTCATCACATGCTTATCCTGCCAGCCGATGCGGCCATCCGGCGCGATCAGCGGGGCGCGGTTGTAAATCGCATCGCCCGCGCGGCAGGGCAGGGTGCCCGGCAGCAGCCAGATCTGGTGCCGGGCGGCAATCGCGTGGGCCGCCGCCACCGCTTCCGCCGCCCCCGCCACCGCGCGCGCCAACTCGCCCGGCAAATCCGGTGCCGCACCGGCGGCAAACTCCATCGGCGCGTATTCGGCCGTCATCGCCAGATCCGCCCCGTGCGCTTTGGCAATCGCCACCTCCCGGTCCAGCCGCGCGGCCCAGTCCGCCACGCCGCCGCTCGGCGCCACCTGCCAGGCCAGCGCCCCGATCCTCATGGCAACGCCCGGCCGGAGACCGATTTCAGCCAGAAACTCAGCCGGTTCTCGACCTCCGCCGCGCCGCCAATTTCCGTCCAGTGCATCACGCAGACCAAATTCGGATAGGGCGTATAGCCCCGGTTGCGCCAGAACCCTTCCAGCCCCACCGCACCCGCCGGCCGCCGCGGATGGTCCGGCGCGCGGATCACGGCGCAGAACGCGGTATAATCGCAGTCGGAAACCGCCCGCGCATGCGCTTCCCGCGCGGCGGAAAATCCCACCCCGATGCCCTGGCCGCGATAGCCCGGCAGCAGCACGGACTCGCCGAAGTAAAACACCCGTTCAGGGTCAATCCCCGCCGCCCGGAACGGCGCGATCACCCCGGCAGATGCCTCGGTCAGCCGCATGCAGGTCGCGCAGCCCACCGCCACCTCACCATCCCAGGCGACAATCAACCCGGCCGAGGCACTGGCGGCAAAGGCCCGCAAATGCGTCTCCTCCTCCACCTGGTCGCCCTCATACAGATACGGAAATTCCCGAAACACGCTGATGCGCAGCCGCGCCAACACGGGCAGCAGCGGCAGCAGGGCAGGGCCGGTTACGGTTTGCAGACGGATGCTCATGCCGGTTTCATACGCCAGCGCCGCGCGCGCTGCCACCGTTCCCGTGGCGTTCAGTTTCGGCTAGGCTTGCGGCAACTATCAGGGGAACCCGTACCATGAGCAAAGCCGCCGAACTGCATCAGGCCCAGATTGCCAACTGGGACGGCCCCATGGGTGAAGTCTGGGCGGCGAGTGAGGCACGGACCGACAAGGGCTTAATCCCGGTCAGCAACGCGCTGTTCCGCCTCGCCGATGTTGAACCGGGGGAGGTTGTGCTCGACGTTGGCTGCGGCGGCGGCGCCACCACCGCACAACTGGCGATGGATGTCGGCTCCACCGGCCGCGTCGTCGGGCTCGATGTTTCCAAAACCCTGCTCGCGCTGGCGGAAAAGCGGCTCGATGGCACCGCCCAGGCCGAATTCCTGCACGCCGACGCCGCCACCGTCGCCTTCCCGAAGCCGATGTTCGACCTGCTGTTCTCCCGCTTCGGGGTGATGTTCTTCGGCGATCCGGTGGCCGCTTTCACCAATCTGCATCGCGGCATGAAGCCGGAAGGCCGTCTCGCCTTTGCCTGCTGGCGTGCGGCGGCGGATAATCTCTGGGTCAACCTGCCGCTGCGCGCCGCCATGACGGTGGTGCCGCCATTCCCCCGCGCCACCGGGTATGAGCCCGGGCCGTTTGCCTTTGGCGATGATGCCTATGTCGCCCGCACCCTCACGGCCGCCGGCTTCACCGCGCCGAAATTCCAGCAACTGGATTTCACCATGAATTTCGCCGGGCTCGGCCTGGATGCCGCCCGCGCCGTCTGCGGGGTCGGCCCGCTCGCCCGCATCCTGCGCGACCAGCCAGACGAAATTAAAACCCAAGCCCTCGCCGCGGTGGCGGAGGCGATTGCCCCTTACGCGGTGGGGGACCAGATCCAGTTGCCGGCCTCGGTCTGGCTGGTCACGGCGCGCGCTAGCTAGGGCGCGCCCCACGTCTACCCGCGCGCAGCAGCCTCAAACGCTTCCAACCCATGCGCCACGGTTTCGCGGCTCAAATCCTTGGTGATGAACACGATCCGCGATGTGCGCGGATCGCCCTCCGGCCAGGCCGGCAGCAAGGTCGGCTCGTGGAACAGGTGCTGAATGCCGTGAATGGCCACCGGCCTGTCCTGACCCACCAGGTTCAGGATGCCCTTGACCCGCAGCAGGCTTTCGCCACGGGTGCCGATCAGCATTTCCAGGCAGGTGCCGATGCCTTGCCAATGCAGTGGCTCGGTATAGGTCAGGCAGAAACTATGGATCGACGGGTCATGCCGCGGCGTGGCATCGGCAAACGCGGCCGCGTTGATCCAACCGGCAATTTCGGCGGGCTTGCCGGCGATATCGAACAGCCCGCAATCCAGCAGCAGGGCAGGGTCCACCGCGCCGCGCACGGCAGTCAGCAACCGCGCCCCCGGATTGATCGCGGCAATGCGGGCGCGCAGCGCGGCGGTATCGGCGCATAGGTCGGTTTTGCTCAGCACGATGCGGTCCGCCATCGCCAGTTGCCGGCGCGCTTCCTCGTGCTGGTCCAACTGCCCCATCGCATGCACCGCATCGACCACGGTCACAATGCCGTCCAACTGAAAGCGCAACGCCACCTGCAAATCGCCCAGCAGGCTCTGCACCACCGGCGCCGGATCGGCCAGCCCGGTGGTTTCCACCACCACCCGCCGCACCTGCCCCTCGGCGATGCGCGGCAGCAGGTCGCGCAAGGCCCGCACCAGATCGCCGCCCACCGCGCAGCACAGGCAGCCCGACGGCAGCAGCGCCATGTCATCGGTCAGCTTTTCCACCATCAGATGGTCCAGCCCGATTTCGCCAAACTCGTTGACCAGCACGGCGATATTATCCATGCCCGGCGCCCGCAGCATCGCGTTCAGCAGCGTGGTTTTCCCGGCACCAAGGAAGCCGGTCAGCACCGTAACCGGTGTGCGCTCAACCATGCTTGTGGCCATACAGCGCCGCGGGATCGACCAGCGGCGCGGCAATTTCGACAATCTGGCCGTCGCGCGCGGCGCGATAAAAGCAGTTGCGCCGCCCGGTATGGCAGGCGACCCCGACCTGGTCGACCAGCAGCAAAATCGTGTCGCCATCGCAGTCCAGCCGCAGATCCACCAGCCGCTGCTGCTGGCCAGAACTTTCGCCCTTGCGCCACAACTGGCCACGGCTGCGGCTGAAATAGCAGACCTGCCCGGTCGCGAGCGTCTCAGCGACCGATTCGCGGTTCATCCACGCCATCATCAACACCTCCCCGGTGTCATGCTGCTGGGCAATGGCGGCCACCAGACCGCGTTCGTCAAATCGGATCGCATCAAGTATAGCTTGCATCGGAAAATCCCCGCGAAGGACGATATATGGTCTCTACCGGTACCATGGCGGCCCTCGACCGCGCCAGCCTGCTCTGCGACCAGCGCGGCACCAAGCTCACCGCCTTGCGCCGGCAGGTGCTCGGGCTGATTCTGGAGTCCGAGGCCCCGATCGGCGCCTATGACCTGCTGGACCGCCTGCGCGCGGACCGCAAGGCCGCCGCGCCGCCAACCGTCTACCGCGCGCTGGAGTTTTTGCGCGAGCAAGGTCTGGTGCATCGCATTGAACGGCTGGCGGCGTTTGTCGGCTGTGTCGATGGCGCGCCGCATGAACACGCCGCCCAGTTCCTGCTCTGCCGCGGCTGCGGCCGGGTCACGGAAATCGACGACCACGACCTCGCACATGCCTTGCTCGCCGCCGCCAGGCGCATCGGCTTCACCGTCACCGGGGCAACGGTGGAAGCTGAAGGCCTGTGCGCCGACTGCGCGGCGGCGGCGTAAGCGCTGCTAGCCCTGGCGCAAGACGCCCAGGCCCTCCCGCAGATCTTCGATCAGATCGTCGGGCGATTCGAGCCCGACATGCAGCCGCATCACATTGCCGCCGAAATCCCCGGACCCGGCGCTGCGGGTCAGGAACCCTGTGGTCGGCAGCACCAGGCTCTCATACCCACCCCAGGACGCGCCCATGCCGAACAGATCGAGCGACTCGATCATGTTGTGCATCGCCGTTTCCGAGAATTGCGGTTGCAGCACCACGCCGAACAGTGAACACGCGCCGGTAAAGTCGCGCTTCCAGATGTCATGGCCGGGTGCGCCGGGCAGGGCCGGATACAGCACCTGCTTCACCTCCGGCTGCTGCGACAGCCAGGTGGCCACTTGCAGGGTGGATTTCTGCTGCCGCTCCATCCGCACCGCCATGGTACGCACCCCGCGCAGCGCCAGCCAGCAATCATCCGGGCTGGCAAACTGACCCAAGGTGGACGACGTGCTGCGCAAAACCTCCCAATCGGCTTCCGAATTCACCGTAATGCCGCCGAGAATAATGTCCGAATGCCCGGCGACGTATTTGGTCAGCGCCTGGATCGACACATCCACGCCATGGGTGAAGGGCTGGAAGTGATGAATGCCCCAGGTGTTGTCCATCAACACCTTGGCACCATGCGCATGCGCCACCTTCGCCAGCCCCGGCACGTCCTGCACTTCGAACGTATGGCTTCCCGGCGACTCGACGAACACCACCTTGGTGTTCGGCTGCACCAGTTTCTCCAGCTCCTCCGGCGTGATGCACGGATGGTAATACGTTGTCGTCACGCCAAAGCGCGTCAGCAATCCGTCGCAGAAATTCCGCGTCGGGCCATAGGCACTGTCGGTCATCAGCAGATGGTCGCCCGCCTTCAGAAACGCCAGCAGCGGCGTTGTCACGGCAGCAAGGCCGGAGGAGACAATCTGGCAGCGCGTGCCACCCTCAATTTCCGCCACCACATCTTCCAACGGCCAATGCGTCGGCGTGCCGCCCACGCCATAGGTCAACTGGCGGCCAAACCGGTTGGCGCTGCTCGCCTTGCGCGTCGCGATATCCGGCACCAGCAGGGTGGAGCCGCGATGCACCGGCGGGTTGACGAAGCCATGGCTATGCGTCGCGGCGCGGCCGGCATGGGAAAGCCGGGTGAAGTAATTATGCTTGGCGCGGCTGGCGTCTTGATTATCGGTCATTTCTTATCCCTGTGTGGCGCTCGGCGCGGCTGCGCGGGCTTGTGCTGGCGGTGATCATGCGCCGCGAATGGCCGTCCGGCAAAATCCACGGTCGCGCGGGCGCGGCGCGGCTAGGCCGCCACAATCGCTTCCGGCCGCTTGATCTCGATCTCCACGAACGCCAGCGGGTGGTCAGAGGCATTCATCACGTCATGCTCCGTGCCGGCGACACGGTTATAGGTCTGGCCGGCCGTCAGATGGGTGTCAGTGACCTCACTGCCGTTATGGATACGCAAAATCCCATCGGTCAGCAGAATCACGAAATACGGCCACGCATGGGTATGCCACCCGGTGACCGCGCCCGGCGGAAAATCCCAGCGGGTGATGCGCACATCGTCGTCGTCGCGCTGCACGGTGGGGGTCGCGGGAATGGTGCACACGAAGGCCATAGCGGAAACTCCTGATCTAACTAACGAAACAGTAGCGCCAAGGCGCTCAGGGCCGATATCGCCAAAACCGCAATCCGCCCCCGACGTGGATCGAGGTAGCGGGCCAGCCGTGGACCGAGCATGATGCCGAGCCCAACGCCCGGCAACAGCGCCACACCCGCCAGCGCGGTGCTGGCCCTGAACGCACCGCTGACCGCCAGCATCGCCAAGGCGATGGCACAGCCGACGGTGAAAAACGCGCACAACGTCGCCCGCAGCCGCGCCGGGGCTTCATGCTGCAACACCAAAGCGATCGGCGGCCCATGGGCGCCGGACAGCGTGCCCAGCACGCCGGACGCAGTGCCCCCGATCAGCAAGGCCCATCGTCCGGCCGGGATTCGCACCCCGCTGAGACTCAACCCGACCGCGCCCAGGATCAGCACGGCAAAGACCTGCGGCAAGCCAATGCGGATCAACACCGGCAGCAACACGGTGGCAATCGCACTGCCGAGCAGCAGGCCCAGCAGGGATTGCCGCAGGATCGCAGCATCAATCGCCGCCCGCTCGCGCCACGCAATCACGCCAGACAGGGCCATCACCCCGCACAGCGTTGGCCCCGGCACGAAACCGGGGCTCACCATGACCAGCAGCGGCCCGGCCACCAGCCCCATGCCCATCCCGATTGCCGTCTGCAACGCCGCCGCCAGCGTGGTGATCGCGGTGGCCAGCAGCAGGACGGGGATGGAAAGATGCAAAATCAATCGGTTGAATCAGACGTCGATCGGCGTATCAGCCCGGCCACCCCATTCGGTCCAAGATCCATCATAAACCGCCCCGTTGGGCAGCCCGGCCAGAACCATCGCCAAGGTCAGGATGGTCGCCGTCACCCCGCTGCCGCAACTGGTCACCACCGGGCGGCTGCCGTTCACCCCCGCCGCGGCCAGCCGTGCCCGCAGCGCATCCGGCGGCAGCAGCGTCTGGTCGGCGGCGAGCAACTCGGTGTAGGGCAGGTTGGCGCTGCCCGGAATATGGCCAGACCGCATGCCCGCGCGCGGCTCGGGCACCGCGCCGGTAAAGCGGCCCGCGGCCCGCGCGTCCAACACCAGCTCCTGCCGGCTGCCGACATTGGCGAGCATGTCGCCAATCCCGCGCACCCGCATCGGCCGCCAGTCCGGCCGGAAATCGCCCGGCGCAATCGCGGCCGCAGCGCCGCTCGCAACCTCCCGCCCCTCAGCGCGCCATTTCGGCAATCCCCCATCGAGCACGGCGGCCCGGTCATGTCCGAACAGCCCCATCATCCACCACCCCCGCGCGGCGGATGCCAGCCCCTTCTGGTCGTAAAACACCACCAGATCGGAATTACGCACCCCAAGCGCGGTCAGTTTGCGGGCGAACAACCCCGGCGTCGGCACCATATGCGGCAGATCGGTATCCGGGTCGGCAATGTCGTCGATATCGAAGAAGCGCGCGCCGGGGATATGCGCCAGCGCATACTCGGTGCGGCCGTCTTTCGGCTCGTTCGGCAGGTATTTGGTCGTATCGAATATCACCAGATCGGCGTCGCCGAGATGCTCGGCAAGCCAGGCGGTGGACACCAGCGGATGCTGCGACAATGCTCTGTATCCTCTTGTTTTTAATTAATCAGCCAGCGACAGCGTGATCCGCCGGTTCTGTTTGCCCTTGTTCTCGATCTTGCCAACCACCAGACGGCCGATCTGCCCGGTGCGCGCCACATGCGTGCCACCACACGGCTGCAAATCCACCGGCGCCGCCGCGTCGGCACCGATCCGCACCAGCCGGATGCGGCCACTGCCGCGCGGTGGCTTCACCGACAGCGTGCGCACCATATCCGGGTTGCTGTCCAAAATCGCCTCATCCACCCAGGTCGCGCTGATCGGATGATCGGCCGCGACCAAGGCGTTCAGCCCGGCCTCGACCACGTCTTTCGGCGGCGATTCCGGCAAATCAAAGTCCAGCCGCGATTTATCCGCTCCGATCGATCCGCCGGTAACCCCAGCGCCGGGCAGCACCACGCACAGCAGATGCAGCGCGCTGTGCATGCGCATCAACCGGCTACGCCGCGCCCAGTCCACTTCGGTCGTGACCGTCGCGCCCACCGGCGGCAACGCCTGATCCGGGGCGGTCAGATGCAGAATGGTCTCGCCCTCACCCTTGATCGTGTCGATCACGGCGATCGTGCCACCATCCCAGCTCAGGTTGCCAAAATCACCGGGCTGCCCGCCAGAGCGCGCGTAAAAATTGGTGCGGTCCAACACCACCCCCTGCGCATCGGCGGCGATCACCGTCGCCGTCGTGCTGGCAAGCTCGGACTGGTCGAGAAACAGGCGCTCGGTCATGGATCCTCCCGGAATAACCTGGCGAGGATAGTGCGGGCGGCGCAGGCTGCCCAGCCCACCCGAACGGCGGACCTTAAGTCGGCCGCCGCTCGGCGATCAGTTGCCGCACCGCCGCCGCGGCGGTACTGCCTTTCACCGCCGCCCGCCAGAAGCTCTCGGCCACGCGCTGATGCGCCGCGATCGCTTCATCGGCTGCGGTAATCATCGCCACGCCGGGCGCGGCGGACGGATAGGTATCGGTAGGGAAGGGGTTGACCATCAGCGTCGCCCGGTCACGCGCCCGAATAATCTTGAACGCGCCCGAAGGGGTCGCCTGCGGCAACAGGCCGAATTGCAGGCCCATGGGTTCGGCTTCCATCATCTGCGCGATGTGCTCGGCCTCCACCGCCGCAACTTCGCGGCACATGCGCCGGGTCCGGTCGGGCAGCGCCACCCCACCGGCAACCCCATGGTCGAGGAAAGCTCGCAGCCGATTGGCCGTGACCATGGCGATGATGTTGGGCTTGCGCAGGCCGTAAGCGCGCTTGCGGGCCGCCAGTATCCCCAAAATCTGCTCCGTCGCCGCACGCGCCGCCAAACGGTCGCCGCCCGCCAACTCGGCCGCATCCTCAAAACTCGCCGATAATGCCTGATCATAGCTGTCGGACGTGGTCAAATACGCTGTCGGCCCGGTCAGCATAAGGATCTGCTCGGCGGTTTCCTCAGCCTGGCGTGCCCGCTCGAGATAGCCGACCGGTCGATTGTAATACTCAACCCCAATCCCCAGCAGCGACAGGGGGGAAATCTTCAACAACTCGGCAAGCCGCTGGATCGTATCCAGCTTGATCACCTCGCCCTTTTCGTAGCGGTACAAGGCCGCGCGCGACACGCCGAGGCGCGCGGCGATTTCCTCCGCCCGCAACCCAGATTCCAATCGATACGCCCGCAATTGCTGGCCGATTTCGGTAAAGCGCATCGTGCTACCCTTCCAACATGTCCCTAGGTCCGCGATAGCTACCGTAGGTCAGGTCGCTGGCTCCATGCTCATCAGACGCAGTAGCTGAGACAATGGCCCCAGCCACGCGCGACGTCTCATGATTTAACCACAGGTTGCACGTCGATGAAACGAAAGACGTTTCCCGAGATCGTGAAAACGGCGGGATTTGCACTTAAAGTTTCTTCACTTTTCCAGATTGGCCATTAACTCAATCGCTTGCACCAGCGAGGAATGGTCCTGCTCCGCCCCGCCATGCGCCGTCACCACCGAGAACATTTGCTGCGCAATCGCGGTATTGGGCAGCGACATGCCCATCTCGCGCGCCGCCGTCAGCGCCAGGTTGAGGTCTTTCTGGTGCAAACGCACCCGGAAGCCGGGATTGAAGGTGCGGTTGATCATCCGCTCCGCATGCACTTCCAGAATGCGGGACGAGGCGAAGCCCCCCATCAGCGCCTGCCGCACCTTGGCCGGATCGGCCCCCGCTTTGCGCGCGAAGGTCAGCGCCTCACCCACCGCCTGAATGTTGAGCGCGACGATGATCTGGTTGCAGACCTTGCAGGTCTGGCCGTCCCCGTTTTCCGTCCCGACATGGGTGATGTTCTTGCCCATCAGTTCGAACAGCGGCAGCGCGCGGGCGAAGGCCTCATCCGGGCCGCCGACCATAATGGTCAGGCTCGCCTGCTTGGCGCCCACTTCACCGCCCGAAACTGGCGCATCGAGGTAAAGGCAGCCGAGCTTGTTGATCCGCGCCGCGAACCCTTTGGTGGCGATCGGCGAAATCGACGACATGTCGATCACCAACTTGCCGGCGGAAAGGCCTTCGGCCACCCCATGCGCGCCGAACAGCACGTGTTCCACATCGCCCGTGTCCGGCACCATCAGAACAATCACGTCAGACCGTTCCGCCACCGCGGCCGCGTCAGCCACCACATCGGCCGCGGCGCGCATGTCCTGGCTCAGGCTGCGGCGTTCCGGCACCACAATTTCGTGGCCAGCGGCGCGCAGGTTCAGCGCCATGGGGCTGCCCATGATGCCCAGGCCAATAAATCCGATCTTCATATCCGTCGTTCCTTACGATGGGTGGTCAATCAAACGTCGCAGTTCGGTCAAACGCCGTAGTTCTGGCGCCAGGCCAGCCCGGCGACCGTGTCGCCGGCCGGGCGGTATTCGCAGCCAATCCAGCCGGTATAGCCAAGGTCCACAATGCGGCGGAACACATACGGCCAACCGATTTCCCCGGTGCCCGGCTCATTGCGCGCCGGCACATCGGCGATTTGCATATGCGCCACCAACGGCAGCACCGCCTCCAGCCGCTTGGTGATGTCGCCTTCGGTGATCTGGCAGTGATAGATGTCGAATTGCAGGCCGATTTTGTCGACCCCGATCGCCTGCACAATCGCCGCGCCCTGCGCGATGGTGTTCAGATGGTAGCCGGGCATGTCGCGATGGTTGATCGGCTCGATCGCCAGCCGCAATCCGGCCGCCTTGGCCCGTTCCCCGGCCCACGCCAGATTGGCGGCGAACAACGCGGCCGCGGTGGCAAACGGCGTGCCGGCGGGCGGGATGCCGGCCATGCAATGCACCAGCTTGCAGTCCAACGCGGCGGCGTAGTCCAGCGCAATGGCGACGTTGTTGCGGAATTCATCCACCCGGCCGGGCAGCGACGCCATGCCACGCTCTCCATTGGCCCAGTCCCCCGGCGGCATGTTGAACAGCACCTGCTTCAGCCCGGCGCCATCCAGTCGCTTGCGGATTTCAGCGGCCGGGAAATCGTAGGGGAACAGGAATTCCACCGCCTGAAACCCGGCTTTGGCGGCCGCGTCGAAGCGGTCCAGGAAGGGCAATTCGTTGAACATCATAGACAGGTTGGCGGCCAGGCGCAGCATGGGTGTCTCCTCCGAAGGCGGCGCACCCTACAGCCAAGTGCGCCCAGGTGCCAGCGCCGCACCGCGCTTGGTGATCTGCCCGCCCGCCGCTACTCTGGCCGGGACGCAAGGGGGCTGAATGCAGACCGAACGGATTTTGATGGCGATGCTGCTGGGCGGGGTGGCCATTGGCTGTGTCGTCGTGCTGTATCCATTCTTCTCCGCCATTCTTTGGGCGGCCATCCTCACCTTCACCACCTGGCCGGCGTTTGAGGCGCTGCGCGACCGCTTGCGCCTCGGCCATAAATCAGCCGCCGCCCTCATGGTGCTCGGCACCGCCGTGGTCGTGGTCTTCCCGCTGGCCATGGTGGCGCCCAATGGCAGCACCGACGTCAAGGCGTTGCAATCGGTGCTGCTGGCCACTCTGGCCGCCGGCCTGCCGCCCGCCCCGCCTTGGGTGGCGACCATCCCGGTCATCGGCGCCGGGCTGCAAACGCTATGGGATAGCTGGACGCAGGATCTGACGGTGATGGTGGATTTCTTCCGCCCCTATTTCGGCATCGCCGCCGAATTCGGCTTCCGCCTGCTGTTCGGCCTGGCCAACGGGGTGCTGGAATTTCTGCTCGCGCTGATCGTGGCGTTCTTTCTCTATGCCTCCGGCGAGGTACTGGCCGCCAAACTCGCCGGCCTGCTGCGCCGCATCGCCGGGGACCGTGCAGAACGCCTGATCAGCGTCACCGGTTCCACCGTGCGCGGCGTGGTCTACGGCATTTTGGGCACGGCCGTGGTCCAGGGCCTGCTGACCGTATTCGGCCTGTGGCTCGCCGGTGTGCCGCGCGCGCTGCTGCTCGGGGTCATCGCCGGCGGCCTGTCCGTGCTGCCGATCGGGCCGCCGGTGATCTGGATCCCCTCGGCGATCTGGCTGCTGTCCAGCGGCAACATGGTCGGCGGCATCTTTCTCGCGCTCTGGGGCGGCATTGTCATCAGCGGCGCCGACTCGCTGATCCGGCCCTATTTCATCGCCCGTGGTGCGGATCTGCCGTATTTGCTCACCATGCTCGGCGTGCTCGGCGGCGCGCTGGCCTTCGGGCTGTTGGGCATTTTCGTCGGCCCGGTGCTGCTCGGCGTCGGCTACACCCTGGTCAATGAATGGCCGGCGCGGTCCAGCGAGTGAACCGCGCCGCCCCATTCACGCCTTCGCCCCGGCCTACTTCGCCGGCTTAAAGCTTTCTGCGGATGTCACCTCGTCCGTCCGTGCCAGAATGCTGATGGATTTCTTCGCCGCCCAGGTGGTCGCCTGGAAATACAGCGGCACCAAAGCCACGTCGTCGATCACCTTATCGACCGTCTGTTGCAGCAGCGCCGTCCGCGCTTTGTCATCCATGGTGGCAACCGCCTGGGTCAGCAGCGCATCGACGGATTTGTTGCAATAATTGCCCCAGTTCACCACGCCCCAGCCTTTATCCTTATCCGCGCAGGCCACCAGCGCCCGCACGGGGGACGACGCTTCGGCCGTCTGCACCCCCCACGCCATCATGCTGAACGCGAACTCGCCCTTCTGGCCGCGCCCGGCGATGGACATGAACGGCATCGCATCGACCTGGGTTTTGATCCCGACGCGGGTCAGCATCTGAGCCACCGCCTGCGCGACCTTGCTGTCATTGATCAGCCGGTTATTGGGGGATGCCAGGGTCATCGCAAAGCCGTTCGGATAGCCGGCCTCGGTCAGCAGTTTCTTGGCTTCGGTCGGGTTGAACGGCACCTTCTCCAGCTTCGGGTCGAAACCCTGCATCGCGTCGGTCACCAGATTATTGGTCGGATAGGCCAGTCCGGTCATGATGCGCTCGCGGATCGCCCCACGGTCGATCGCCATATTAATGGCGCGACGCACCCGCACATCCTTCATCGGGTTCTTGTCCAGCGGCTTGCCGGCAAGATCGGTCACCCCCGGTGCGGCATCGCGCCCGCTATCGAGGAACAGGAACACCAGCCGCTGCGATTTCTTCGCCACGAAGCTGAACCGCTTATCCGCCTTCACCGTCTCAATATCCGTGGTCGGCACATTGTCGATCGCGTCCACATCGCCGGCCAGCATCGCCGCCAACCGCGCCGGGTCGGACGAGATGAAGCGGATTTCCACCTTGTCCCATTCCGGCTTGGCCCCCCAGTAATCCGGGTTGCGCGCCACCACCACCCGGTCATCGCGCACGAAGCTGACGAATTTATATGGCCCGGTGCCCACCATGCCGCGCCCGGTATTGAACTCGGCCGACGGAACCCCCTCAGTCGCCGCCTTGCTGACGATGAAGATCGACGCCAGATCCGTCGGTAGCAGCGGGTACGGGGTCGCGGTGGTCAACTGAATGGTCTGGGCGTCAATCACCTTCTTGCCGGTGATTGCCTTGGTGAAGATGGTAAACGCCGCCGGGCTGTTGGTGATGGTAGCCGGCCGATCGAGCGACCAGATCACATCCTCGGCCGTCAGCTTGCTGCCATCATGGAACTTGGCCGGCCGCAGCTTGAACTCCCAGGTGGTGTCGTTGATCATCCGCCAGGATTGCGCCAACCCCGGAACCAACCGGCTCTCAGCATCCATTTTGGTCAAGGTTTCGAACATATTGCGGGAAACCGCGATGTTCGGTGTGGCGTTCTGGAAGTCCGGGTCCAGCGCGGTCGCGGCACTGCTGACCGCAACCCGCAAATCGGCGGCGTTGGCGCTGAAGGCGAGGCCCAGGGCAAGGGCGGTTCCGGCCAGCACGCGGCCGGGAAGGGCGGATGTCATCGCAACGGCTCCCCAAATTATGTCCATTGCCGGGAGTGTGGCGGACAAATCGGCGGAGCGGAATAGCCTGTCTTATTCGCCGGAAATATCGCGCCGCCGGCGGTCCAGTTCCTCGGAATAGCGGCGCAGCGCATATTGCTCGGTCAGAATGCCAATCACCCGGCGCGTCTCCGGCCCGTCCACCACCACCAGCGCATCGGCCTCGGCGGTTTCAAACATCTGCACCGCGTCTTTAATCGTCATTTGCGGCAGCAGCACGTCGTCCTCGTTGTGCAGCAGGTCCATCAGCGTCTTGGCCCGCGTATCCGCGGCATGCGCCTCCGGCACATGCACGATGCCGGCGTAATGCCCCTCCGCATCCAGCACCACCACGCGCGTGGTGGCACCCAAGGCAATGTCGCGGCGGAAGGCGGCCAGGGTGGTATCGCCGCGCACGGTGCGAATTTCCCGGCGCATCATCCGCCCCACCGTCAGCGTGCGCACCCAGCCAATATCCACCGCGCTGCGAATGGCCTCGCCCCGCAGATGGAACCGCCAGGTGGCGAAGGAGTAGCCAAAGGTGCGCCGGACCGTCAGGGCGGAGATCACCGCCGCCGCCACCACCGCCACCGTCAGCGGCAGGCTGCCAGTGGCTTCCAGCGCCAGAAACGCCATGGTCAGCGGCCCGCCTACCACTGCCACTGCCAGCGCGCTCATGCCCACCAGCGCGCACACCACGGTCGGGATGGCCGGCACCACGGTCAGCGCCGCCAGGGCGGCGGCGAATAATTTGCCCAGCAGCGCGCCGAGAAACAGGGAGGCAAAAAACAACCCGCCGCGAAAGCCAGAGCCCAGCGACACGGCCGAGGCCACCGCTTTCAGCAAAATCAGCACCGCGATATGGCTCAGCGAATACGGCGCATCCAGGCTCACCTGCAACGCCGCATGGCCGGAGGACAGCACCTGCGGCGACATCAGCGCCAGCACCCCCACCACCAGCCCGCCAATCGCCGGGCGTAGCCAGAGCGGCACGCGAGACCGGTTGAACAGCGATTCCGTCAGCGTCACCCCGCGCATGATCAGAATGCCGCCAAGCGCGCAGATAATCCCCATCGCCAGGATCGGCGCGTAGGCGCTCGGCTCAATCCCCGTCGGCACTCGCACATCCAGCACGTATTCATCCGGGATCAGCAACCGCACCACCGATACGGCGGAAATCGCCGCCACCACCACCGGGGCGAGGGTCGCCAGCGAGTAGGTGCCGATCACCAGTTCAAACGCATAGAACGCGCCGGTCAGCGGGGCGTTGAACGCCGCTGCAATCGCCCCGGCCGCGCCGCAGCCAACCAGCAGGCGCAAATCGTTGCGCCGCACCCGAAACATCCGCCCGAGCCGCGATGCCAGCGCCGCGCCAATCTGCGTGTAGCCCGCCTCCAACCCCACAGACGCACCCACCGAGTTCGACAGCATGGTCTGCGCCACCACCACCAGGCTGTCGTTCAACGACATCCGCCCGCCATAGAGCGCATTGGCCTCAATCGGATCGACCGCCCGGCGCGGCCACCATTTCAGCACCGCAATCGCCAGCAACCCCACCGCCAGCCCGCCCAGCGTCGGCCCGAAGACCGCGCGCAACGGCTCCACCTCCGCCTGGCCAGACAGGCGTTCATGCGGGCCGAGATGGAACAGAATGCGATGCACCCATTGCGTCGACAGCGTCATGCCGGTCACGCAAAAGCCCGCGATCACACCAATGAACGCCGCCAGCACCGACAGCCAGATTTCATCCGTGCGCACCAACGCGCGCAGCATTTGCGGCGCATGCAGCACAAACCCGGACAGGGTGCGGCGCGGCCGCACCGGCGCGCTATCGGCGGTGGTGTCAGATGCGAGCACGCGAGTCTCCGCCCCGAGCCCGCGTAGCCGGGGGGGAAGCATCGACCCGAGCCGGCCCATGACGCCGGCACTGCGCAAAGCCACCATTACGTTCCGCCGCCAACATCGCCGCCCCAACAAAAAGTCGGGCGCGTAGGATGTTGTGCCGGATATCTATCAATAATGGCTGAAATACGAACTATGAAGCTGGGGTGCAGATTTGCCCCCAGCGCAAGGCTGGTGTCTCCTAGCCGCGCTCCGCCCGCGTCGCCTCCAGATCATCGGCAACAAAGCTGCGCACCAGCGTCACCAGATCCTCATTGGGCGCGAACCCCAGCCCCCGCGCCCGGTCGGTTTCAAACCCAGCCGGCCAACCGGCGACAATCGCTTCAATCGCCGGATCGGGCGCGCGGTTAATCAGGGTGGAGGCCCCTTGCCGCACCTGGTCCAACGCCGCGACAATCGCCCCCACGGTCACGCTGATCCCCGGCGGGTTGATGCTGCGGTCCAGCCCAAGGGCGGCGGTATCCATGGTCGCGGCATGCATCAGCCAACCCAGCGCGCTGCGTGGCGAGGAGACCCAAACCTTAAAATCATCCGCCACCGGCAGATCGGTCGCCAGGCCGAGCAGCGGCTCGCGCACGATGGACGAAAAGAAGCTCGATGCCGCCTTGTTCGGCCGCCCCGGCCGCACAATCACCGTCGGCAGGCGCAGGCATACCGCATCCAGGAAGCCGCGCCGCGTGGCGTCGAGCAAGAACAACTCCGCGGCCGCTTTCTGCGCGCCATAGGAATTCGCCGGCAACTGCCGCGCCTGGTCGCCGAGGATGGCGGTTTGCCCGCCGGAAAAACTGGCGATGGAGGAGGTGAACACCACCCGCGGCGGCTTGGCGAGCTTGCGGCAGGCATCGATCACCGCATCCGTGCCCCGCACATTCACCCGCCGGCCAAGGTCGTAATCCGCCTCCGCCGCCGCGCTCACCACCGCCGCCAGATGAAACACCACATCCGTGCCGGCCGGGATAGCCGCATCCGGCAACGCCGCCACATCACCGCCCAGCGTGTGGATCGGGAACGCCGCTTTCGGCACTGGCGGGGCGTGCAGATCGAACAGCGTCAGGCTGCTCACCGGCGTGCCGCCCAACGCGCCATCGGCCGCCAGCCGTGCCGCCAGCTTCTGCCCCAAAAATCCGCCGCCACCCAGAATGGTAATGTTCATCGCGCCGCTCCTGCTCTGCGGCCCCGCAAAGCACGTTTGCGCCCAACAGGACAAGGGGTGGGCGTGACAGATAACCGGTCAGGCTTCATGCTGCCGGTATGATCGCACCGCACCCTTTCCGCCTGTTCGCCAATCCGCAGTTCGGCACCCCCGGCACCGTGGTGTTGCCCGAAGGCGGGTTCCGCCGCGCCAAAGCCGAAATCACCACCTGGCCCGGCTATGCCGTCACCACGTTGCGGGATTTGCCGGCGCTGGCTGCGGAAATCGGCATCGCCACTCTGCGCATCAAAGATGAAGCCAGCCGCTTCGGGCTCGGCAGTTTCAAGGCGCTGGGCGGGGCCTATGCGGTTGGGGTGGTGCTGGCCAATGAACTGGCCCGGCGCGGCATCGCCGCCAATGCCAGCACCGCCGACCTCGTCGCCGGGCGTTTCCGCACCGCCACCGCCGGCATCACCTTCACCTGTGCCACCGACGGCAATCACGGCCGCTCGGTCGCCTGGGGCGCGCAACGCTTCGGCGCCGCCTGCGTGATTTTCGTGCATGAAGGCGTCAGCCAGGGCCGCATCGACGCCATCGCCCATTACGGCGCGCAGATCCGCGTGGTCGCCGGCACTTACGATGATTCCGTGCGCGAAGCTGCCGCCATCGCGCAGGCCAATGGCTGGTTCGTGATCTCCGACACCTCGTGGGACGGCTATACCGAGGTGCCGCGCGACGTCATGCAGGGCTACCGGGTGATGGCCGATGAAGCGGTGCACCAATGGACCGGGCCGGCGCCCAGCCATGTCTTCGTGCAAGGCGGCGTCGGCGGCGTGGCGGCGGCGGTGTCGGCCCAAATGCGCGCGGCCTACCGCCCGGCACCACGGCTGGTGGTGGTGGAACCCGAGGCCGCCGCCTGCCTGCTGGCCAGCGCCGAACAAGGTCGCCTTGCCGCGGTCGGCGGCGATCTGGACACGCTGATGGCCGGCCTCGCCTGCGGCGAGCCGAGCCCGCTCGCCTGGCAGGAACTCGGCCGCGCCGCCTTCGCCTTCATGGCCGTGCCCGACGCGGCGGCGGTTGCCTGCATGCGCCTGCTCGCCGCAGCGGGGATCGTCGCCGGCGAATCCGGGGTTGCCGGTCTCGCCGGCCTGCTGCTCGCCGCCGCCGACCCAAGGGCGCGCGCCCAACTGGGCCTCACCGCCGACAGCCACGTGCTGCTGTTCAGCACCGAAGGCGCGACCGATCCGGCGCTTTACCAGCAACTCGTCGGGGTCGCGGCTTGAGGTGGCGGCCAGGCCTGGCAATTCTCATCGCGCTATCCACGACGATCGCAAATCCAGCGGGGGCTAAGATGCTGTGCATTGAAAACACCGACCTGACCGACCTGCGCGCGGCCTTCGCCGCCGGTACCGTGACCGCCACGGCGTTGACCGAGACCTATCTGGCCCGCATCGCCGCCTATGATGTCGGCGGGCCGCAGCTGAACTCGGTGCGCGAGATCAACCCGGATGCGCTGGCCATCGCCGCGAAAATCGACGCCGGCAAACGCAAACGGCCGCTCGAAGGTATGCCCATCCTGCTGAAGGACAACATCGCCACCGGCGACAAGCAGCACACCACCGCAGGCTCGCTGGCGCTGGCCGATGCACGTGCCAAGCGCGATGCCACTGTCACCAAATTGCTGCGCGAAGCCGGGGCCGTCATTCTAGGCAAAGCCAACCTCACCGAGTTCGCCAACATTCTCGCCGTCGGCATGCCGTCCGGCTACTCCTCCCTCGGCGGCCAGGTGCGCAACCCATACGCACCGGCGGTGGATGCCAAGGGCGTGCCGATTGTGATGACCGGTGGCTCGTCCGCCGGCTCCGGCGTCTCGGTCGCCGCCGGGCTCGCAGCCGCGGCGATCGGCACGGAAACCTCCGGTTCGCTGCTGTCGCCGGCCAATCAGAACGGGCTGGTGACGGTCAAGCCAACTGTCGGCCTGATCAGCCGCGCCGGCATCATCCCCATCGCCGCCAGCCAGGACACGGCCGGGCCGATGACCCGCACGGTGCGCGACGCCGCTTTGCTGCTGAACGTGCTGGCCGTGGCGGACCCAGCCGACCCAGCCACCGCCAAGCTGAAGCGCCCGAAGGATTACACCGCCGGCCTCAGCAAAGACGGGCTGCGCGGCCTGCGCATCGGGGTGCCGTCGGACCCGTCCGATCCTGGTAACGACGTCTACTACAACGGCCTGACCGGCCAAGGCCGCGCGGTGATGGCGCGCGCCATTCAGGCGCTGCAGGATGGCGGGGCGGAGATCGTGCGCGCCAACATCCCCACCGAAGGCTGGATCGGCGGGCCGGGCACCGACATGGCGGTGCTCAACCGCAACCCGGAAAGCCCGCTGCTCAACCAGGTCGCCCGGCTGTCGATCGTCTTCGTCTACGAACTCAAGCACGACATGAACGCCTATCTGCGCGACTGGGCCAATGGCACCAAGATCAAAACCTTCGAAGACATCATCGCCTTCAACAACGCCCATCCCGCGCAAGCCCTGCGCTTCGGTCAGGACATTTTCCTGGCCGCCAGTGCCACCAAGGGCGACCTCAGCGAAAGCGAGTATAAATCCGCCCGCCGGAACGACCTGCTGGCCTCGCGCAAGAAGGGGCTGGATGTCTATATGGACACGCATCGCCTCGATGCCGTGCTGTTCCCCGGCAATGCCGGCGCCGGCATCGCCGCCAAGGCCGGCTACCCCAGCGTGCTGGTGCCAGCGGGCATGGTCTCCGGCGTCGGCAAAACCGCGACGCCAGACTACCCGCTCGGCGCCACCTTCGCCGGGCGCGCCTGGAGCGAGGCGAAGCTGCTGCGCATCGCCTATGCGTTCGAGCAACTGACCCTGGCGCGGCGAATGCCGCCCGGCCTGGGCTGTATCGCGCCATGATCACCGTGCACGGCTACGCCGCCTCCGACAATTGCTGGAAGGTGGCGCAAATCCTGCGCTCCACCGGGCGGGACTTCGCCTGGGTGGAGGTGGATTCCAACGCCGGCGCAACCCGCACCCCGGAATTTCTGGCGTTGAACCCCAACGCCAAAGTGCCGATCGTGGTGTTGGACGACGGCACGGTGATCACCGAATCGGCCGCCATCCTCTGCCATTTCGCCGAAGGCACGCCCTGGCTGCCACCGGCCGGCCTGGCCCGCACCCGGGTGCTGGAATGGCTGTTCTTCGAACAATACAGCCACGAGCCCTATGTCGCCGTCGCGCGCAACATCATCGCCTACCAAAAGCAGAAAGCCGCCAACGCTGACCGGCTGGCGCAATGCTGGGCGCGCGGCGCGGCGGCGCTGGATGTGATGGAAACCCGGCTGGCGCAGCATGACTGGCTGACCGATGCCGGCCCGACCATCGCCGACCTCGCGCTGATGGGCTACACCCAGGTCGCCGAGGACGGCGAGTTCGCGATGTCGCGCTGGCCGGCCATCCAAGCCTGGCTCGCCCGGCTGCGCGCGCTGCCCGGCATTGTGCCGCTGCAAGGAATCTCCGCATGACCCATCCCGCCACCATGACCCATATCACCACCACTGGGCCCGGCGGGCCGGACGTGCTGGTGCCCACCGCCGGCCCGGTGCCCAGCCCGCGCGCGGATGAGGTGCTGATCCGCGTTGCAGCCGCCGGGGTGAACCGCCCAGACGTCGCCCAACGCGCCGGCTACTATCCGCCGCCGCCCGGCGCCAGCCCGATCATCGGCCTGGAAGTCGCGGGTGAGGTGGTGGCGATCGGCGCAGCGGTCACCGGTTACAAGCCGGGCGACAAGGTTTGCGCCCTGACCAATGGCGGCGGCTACGCCGAATATTGCACCGCCCCGGAAGCCCAGACTCTGCCCTGGCCCAAGGGCTACGATGCGGTCCGCGCCGCGGCGGTGCCAGAGACCTATTTCACCGTCTGGGCCAATCTGTTCATGATGGGGCGGCTCGCCGCTGGGGAGAGCGCGCTGATCCATGGCGGCACGTCCGGCATCGGCGTCACCGCCATCCAACTGGCGCGCGCCTTCGGCGCCACCGCCTACGCCACCGCCGGGTCCGCCGACAAGGTCGCCGCCTGTGAACAACTGGGCGCAATCGGCATCAACTACCGCACCCAGGATTTTGCGGACGAGCTGAAACGCCTGACCGACGGGCGCGGCGTGGACGTAATTCTGGACATGGTCGGCGCCGCCTATTTCCCCCGCAACATCCGGTCGCTGGCGATTGACGGCCGGCTGGTGCAAATCGCCTTCCTGCAAGGCAGCAAGGTTGAGAATTTCGACCTCACCCCGATCATGACCCGCCGCCTGACCGTAACCGGCTCCACCATGCGGCCGCGCAGCACGGCGCAAAAGGGACAGATCGCCGCCGAATTGCGGGCCAAGGTCTGGCCGTTGCTCGATGCGGGCAAGGCCGGACCGGTGATCTACAAAGTCTTCCCCCTGGCGGAAGCGGCTGCGGCACATGCGCTGATGGAAAGCAGTGAACATATCGGCAAAATCATGCTGACGGTCGCGTGACCGAACGGCTGCCGCGGTCCGGCCTGCTGCAACTCGCCGGCTCCGTCGTGCTGCTGGCCAGCGCCTGGCCGATCACCAAAGCGGCGATCTCCGCCGGGGCAGTGCCGTTGTGGTTTGCCTTTGGCCGGGCCGGGTTTTCCGCCCTCAGTGCCTTCGCCTTGCTGGCGGCGCTGCGGCGGCTGCGGCTGCCCGGCCGGCAAGACCTGCCGGCATTGCTCGCGGTCGGCGCATTGCAACTGGCGGCGTTTTTCGGCCTGGCCCATGCGGCGGTGGAATTCGTGCCCGCCGGCCGCACCACGGTGCTAAGCAACGTCACCACCATCTTCGTCGTGCCGCTGTCATTGCTGCTGTTGGGGGAGGCGATACCCCTGCGCCGCTGGCTCGCCACCGGCATCGCCCTGGCCGGGGTCGTGGTCCTGATGGGGCCATGGGCGATCGACTGGTCGGCGCCGGGGATTCTGCTCGGGCATGGTTTCCTGCTGCTGGCCGCGGCCTCCTTCGCCTGCGCCATCATGGCGGTGCGGCGTTTCCCCCCGGCCTTGACCATGTTCCAACTGCTGCCCTGGTGCTTCACCCTGGCAAGCCTGCTGCTGTTGCCGCTGGCCCTGTTTCATGCCGGCGGATGGGGCGTTTGGCCCTCGGCCTCGCGCTGGTCGATGCTCTATATCGGCGGGCTGGCTGGCCCGCTTGGCACCTGGTGCGCCATGCAGGCCTCGTCCCGCCTGCCGGTGATGGTCTCCTCCGTCGGCTTTCTCGCCACCCCGGCGGCGGGTTTGCTGTTCAGCCTGTGGTGGCTCGGCGAGCCGCTCACCCCAGACCTGCTGGCCGGCACGGCGCTCATCCTGCTCGGCGTCGGCCTGGCCAGCCGGCCGGCCCCAGCGCGGAGGACCGCATGATCCTGAACACGATCAGCATGGGCGACGGGCCGCCAGTGCTGCTGCTGCACGGCCTGTTCGGGCAGGCGCGCAATTTCGCCAGCCTGCAACGGCACCTGGCGGAAAATCTGCGGGTCATCGCGCTGGACCTGCGCAATCACGGCGCCAGCCCGCACGCGCCGGGCATGTCCTACCGCACCATGGCCGCCGATGTGCTGGAGACGATGACGGCGCTCGACCTGCCATCCTGCCCGATCATCGGCCATTCCATGGGCGGCAAAACCGCCATGGCCGCGGCGCTGCTGGCGCCGGAGCGGGTGAGCAAGCTGATCGTGATGGATGTCGCACCGGTGCGCTACGGGCCGCATTTCGCCGCCATCGTTGCCGCCATGCAGCGCATTGACCTTGTCCCAGGGCTCACCCGCGCCCAGGCCGACGCGATCCTGGCGGACGCGGAGCCAGACCCAGGCACGCGGAAATTCCTGCTGTCCAACCTGCTGCTGGGCGGGGTGCCGCAATGGCGCGTCGGCCTGGCACATATCGCCGCCGACATGCCCGATATTTCCGACTGGCCGTTTGCCGACGAAGCCTATCCCGGCCCGGTGCTGTTCGTGCTTGGTGGCCAGTCGCGCTATGTGCGCCCGGAACATCGCCCGGGCATCCTGCGCCATTTCCCCCGCGCGCGCTTCGTCACGATCAAAAACGCCGGCCACTGGGTCCATGCCGACGACCCGGAGGGCGTACTGGCGGTGCTGAAAGCGGCGACGCGGCTTTAGAGCGTTTTGGCTTTGGCCATATCGGCGGCCCGCCACAAATACCAACTCGCCACACTGCGGTACGGCGCCCACATCTCGCCGATCGCCGCCAGTTCGCGCGGTTTCGGCTGCGCCTCCAGCCCGTGCAGCACCCGGTAGCCTTCGCGCACGCCAAAATCATCCACCGGCAGAATATCCAACCGCCCCAGCGTGCCCATCAGCAGCATTTCCACCGTCCACCGGCCCACGCCACGGATCACCGTCAAGCGCTCGATCAACGCCGCGTCCGACAAGCGGGCCGCCGCGCGACGGCTCGGCACCACCCCCTCGGCAGCCTTGGCGGCAATATCGCGGATCGCCGCGGTTTTTGACGCCGACAGCCCGCAGGCGCGCATGGCCTCGTCCGGCGTGGACAGCACCAGCGCCGGCGGCGGAAACGGATGGTCCGGATACAGCGCCACAAAGCGCGCCATGATGGCGCGGGCCGCATTGCCGTGCAGTTGCTGATAGGCGATGGAGCGCACCAACGCCTCATACGGCTCACGCGGTTCCGGCTTATCGCGATAGGCGCCAACCCGCTTGATATGGGCGCCAAGGACAGGATCGGCGGCGGAGAGGTGTTTGATGGCAATGCGCATGGCGGCAGAGTGTCACCCAAGCGCGATCACCGCCAGCCCCACCAGCAGGGCCGCCAGCGGGATTGGCCAGGCCAGCCGCCAGATTTTGCCCTGGGTCGCACCATGCCCGGCGACCGCCGCGGCCATCGCGGTAACCTGTGGTGAAACCAGCAGAAACGCGGTGCCGTTCTGCACCGAAGGCAGCAGCACCGGCGGCAGCCCGGCGAGCCGCCCCAGTTCGGCCTGCAACGGCATCATCGCTGAGTTGGCCCCCACATTGGTGCCGGCCAGAAAGCCCCCCAACCCGGCCAGCACCGGGGCGGCGAACGGGGCCGCCCGGCCGAACACCGCCGCCAATGTCAGCGCCAGCCCTTGCGGCACCCCGGCATTGGACAGCAGGCGGGAAAACAGCACGAACATCAGCAACACCGTGGCCGGCCGCCCGGCGCGGCGCAGCGCATGCCCCAGCCGCGCCAGCCGCCGCGGCCCGCGCGCCAGTTGCAACAGCGCCGCCAGCCACAGGCCAAACAGCGCATGATTGGCCGGCAGCCCGGCCATATCCGCCAAAGGTTGCCAGCGCGGCGGGTTCGGCCATAGCCGGCTGGCCAGCAATATGCTGATCAGCAGCATATACGGCGATGCGGTCACCAGCGCCTGCCGCGCGGCAGCCAGGCTGCGCGGCGGTGCCGCGTGCAGCAACCGCACCACCAGCACGGACCCGGTGGCCAGCGCGCCGCAAAGTTCCCACGGCGCCACCCGATGCCAAAGAATCAGCGCGCCCGCGGTCGCCAACGCCCAGGCCGTTTGCGTCCACCGGCGGCGCAGCGGCACCGCATGCCCGGCCTTGCCGCACCAAAACCAGAACGCCGGCAGCATCAGCAGCAGCACGCTGGCGGTAATCCAGGCGCTGGCGGCGGCCAGATCAGCCGCCGGCACCCCGGCCAACGCCGCACCAATCGTCGTGCCCGGCCCCAGCCCGCCCCAGGGGATGAACAATTGCGAAACCAGCGCCATCATCGCGGCATAAATCCCGGAGACGCCGGCCCGCCGCATCACGCCGAGGCAAAATACCAGCCCGACGCCAAACCCGGTCACGGTTTCGGTGAACGGGCCGAGCAGAAAAGCGGCGGTAAACAGCGTGTCCGCGACCGCCCCGCCCGGCGCGCCGCGATGATGGTCTGGAATGGCGGCGTGAAACACCAGCCCGCCGGCGATAATCCCAACCGGGATCAGCGCCAGCCACCCGCCTTGCAGCAAGGCGGTGCCGACAAAGCCCGGCAACGCCGACGCCGTCGGCAACACCAGCAGCGCCGCCGGCAAGCAGGCCAGCATCGCCAAGCCACAGGCCAGCAGCGGCCCGGCGCGCCCGGTGGCCAGCAGCACAATCAGCACGAATAGCGGCAAGGCCTGCAACATCAGGATCATGGCCGCACTATGCCGGCAGCACGCCAGCAACGGGATGCCGCGCCTGCCCGCTGCGTGCGCTTCGGCCATGCCTTTCCTGCTTGTCTTTGGCCCAGCGTTGCGCGCTAAAGTCCCGCTGACGCTGGTTCGATGGCCAGCGCATGGGGAACGCTGCCATGTCCAGGTTACCGCGACTTGCGGT
Organism: uncultured Rhodospirillales bacterium; assembly: GCA_903893975.1. Classification (GTDB taxonomy): domain Bacteria; phylum Pseudomonadota; class Alphaproteobacteria; order Acetobacterales; family Acetobacteraceae; genus CAITOL01. Next base: position 38,762 of record CAITOL010000199.1, read on the forward strand.
GGTGGAAGACGACCAGCAGGCCGCCGATCGGCAAACCGGCAGTCTCGCCGGGCTGGCGTTGACGGTCGCCATCATTGTCCTCTCTTTGTTCGTCATCAAGCAGCTCCAGGCCAGCACCGCGATGGAAGACTGCCTGCTGGCCGGCCGGTTGAGCTGCGGCATGACCATCTATGCGCCCGGTGCCTTCACCCGCCACATCTAGCCTCCCCCAAGCAGCAGCTTATTTCGGCCCAGCGTCGGATGGCGCATTTGACCCGCCGGTTTTCTGTGGCAGCCTGCGAGGTCTGAACGCGGGAGAGTGGATATGCGCATAGCCGATATGGACTGGCGGATGGTCGAAGACTGGCTGCGGGGCGATGATCGCGGCGTCCTGCCGCTGGGCAGCACGGAACAACATGCCGGGCTGTCGCTCATGGTCGATGCCATTCTGGCGGAGAAAGTCGCGGTTGAAGCGGCCGCCCCGCTCGGCGTGCCGGTCTACCCCGCGCTGCCCTTCGGTCTGGCGCCCTATTTCCAGGCCTTCCCCGGCAGCATCACCTTGCGGGTGGATACCTATGTCGCCGTGGTGCGCGAAGTGCTGGACAGCATGAAGCGCTCCGGCTTCCGCCGCATCCTCATCGTCAACGGCCATGGCGGCAACCAGCCGGCCGCTGCCCTGGCGCAGGAATGGATGATGGACAACCCCGATTGCCGGGTGCGGTTTCACGACTGGTGGCGGGCGCCGAAAACCTGGGCGCAGGTGCAGGCCACCGATAAAATCGCCAGCCATGCCAGCTGGATGGAAAACTTCCCCTGGACCCGGCTGCCCACCACCCCGGCGCATGACGAAAAGCCGATGGTCGATATCGACATCATGAAGACCATGGCGCCGTTTGAAACCCGCAACGTGCTCGAAGACGGCAATTACGGCGGCCGCACCCAACGCAGCGACGCGGAGATGCAGGCGATCTGGGATGTCGCAGTCGCCGAAACCCGCGCCATGCTCGAGGCCTGGTAGTGGACCCGATCCTGATCTGGGGCGCCGGCGCCATTGGCGGCAGCGTCGGCGCGTGGCTCAAGCGCGCCGGGCACGATGTGCATTTCGTCGATGTGGTGGCTGATCATGTCGCGGCCATCCGCAGCACCGGGCTGCGGATCACCGGGCCGGTGGATCAGTTCAGCGTCGTGGCACCGGCGATGCAACCGGCGGAGGTCACCGGCACCTATCGCCGGATCTTCCTCGCCGTGAAGGCGCATCACACCGAAGCGGCCGCCAAGGCCCTGGCGCCATTCCTGGCGGCGGATGGCTATGTGCTGTCGCTGCAGAACGGCTTGTGCGAACGAATCATCGCCGATGTGGTCGGGCGGGCGCGGGTGATCGGCGCCTTCGTCAATTTCAGCACCGACTGGATTGCCCCCGGTGAGGTGATGTTCGGCAGCCGCGGCGCCGTGGTGCTGGGCGAATTAGACGGCGCGATGACCGACCGGCTGGCGGCGCTGCACAAGGTGATGCTGGATTTCGAGCCGAATGCCATCACCACACCGGAAATCTGGGGCTATCTCTGGGGCAAGCTCGGCTATGGCGCGATGTTGTTCGCCCAGGCTTTGGGCATGAAAGGCATTGCCGACTGCCTCGCCCGGCCGGAATTGCTGCCCTTGTGGCGCGCCCTGGCGGCGGAGGCCAACGCCGTCACCCTGGCCGAAGGCGTGACCCCGCGCGGCTTCAACGGCTACGATCCCGCCGCCTTCATGCCCGGCGCCTCCCTGGCTGAGGCGCGAGCCGCGGTGCAGGCAATGGTGGATTTCAACCGCCCCAGCGCCAAAACCCATTCCGGCGTGTGGCGCGATCTGGCAATCCGCAAACGGCAGACGGAGGTCGATGTGCAAATTGCCCCCATCGCCAGCATCGGCGCGAGCCACGGCATTGCCTGCCCAACCATCGACCGGCTGGTGGCGATGATCCACGAAGTGGAAGCTGGGACCCGGGTCTTGGATGACGACAATCTTGTGGAGTTGATGGGCCGATGAACATCCGTTTCGATGGTCGCCTCGTGGTGGTCAGTGGCGCCGGGCACGGTCTGGGCCGATGCATCGCGCAAACCTTCGCCTCCCTCGGCGCCAAGGTGCATGGCAGCGATCTATCGGCCGAAAACCTGAAGGCCACCGCCGCCACCGGCGGCTTCACCGGCAAGGTGGTGGACCTGACCGACCGTGCGGCGGCGGCGGCCTGGATTGCGGAGATCGAGCAGAAGGAAGGCCGGGCGATTTTCACCCTGGTCAACAACGCCGGCGGCGTCGCCGGCCAGGCCATGCAGCCGATTGAAACCGTGCCCGATGAAGACTGGGACCGGGTGATCGCCATCAATCTCGGCGCCGCGATGGCACTGTCGCGGGCGGCGGTGCCGGCGATGAAAGCGGCGGGGGAGGGGCGGATTATCAACATCAGCTCCGGCGCCGGCCTGCAAGCGTCGCTGACCGGCATTCAGGCCTATGCCAGCGCCAAGCACGCGGTGGTCGGGCTCACGCGGCAACTCGCGCATGAACTCGGGCCGTTCAACATCACCGTCAACTCCGTCGCCCCCGGCTTCATCCGCTCCAACCCGGATACCGAGGTGCAGTGGGATGGCTATGGCGCCGAAGGCCAGAAGGCGCTGATTTCCCGCATCGCCCTCAAACGGCTCGGCAGCCCGCAGGACATCGCCAACGGCGTGGTCTTCTTTGCCTCCGAACTGGCCGGCTTCGTGAACGGGCAGATCCTGTCGGTGGATGGCGGGCGGTAGCGGCAATTTCTTGCCGCTAGATGGGGATTTGGTATATAAAAACGGGGTAAGTATAGAACGAGCAGGCGATGGCGCTCAGCCTCAAAGACCCCGAAGCCGACCGCCTGGCGCGCGCCGTCGCGGGGATGACCGGCGAAAGTCTGACGGTTGCCGTGCGCACGGCCCTCGCCGAACGGTTGGCGCGTGAACAGGCGCGGCGTGGCCTGATCGGAGGCATGGCCGCCAAGCTTGAGCAGATCGCGCATGAGTTTGCCCAGTTGCCGGTCCTCGACCCACGGAGCCCGGACGAGATTCTCGGCTACGATGAAACGGGCATGTGGCGTTGATGGTGATCGACACCTCAGCCCTGGTCGCGATCTTACTGAACGAGCCAGAGGCGCCGAGGTTTCGTGATGCTGTGGAGCAATCGGCGCGGCGGCTGATTTCGGCCGTGACCCAGGTCGAGCTTGCCTGCGTCATCGAAGGGCGGGCTGGAGCGGCTGGCAGGCTTGCGGTCGAGCGTCTGCTGGCAGCGATGGACGCTGAAATTGTTGCTGCCACCCCGGCACAGGCCGAGGTCGCAATCACCGCGTTTCGGCGCTATGGGCGGGGCCAGCACCGCGCACGCCTCAACCTCGGGGATTGTTTCAGCTACGCATTGGCGAAATCATCCAGCATGGCGCTGTTGTTCAAAGGCGATGATTTTATCCATACGGACGTCGCAGCGGCAATTTAGTCTGCGGTAGCTATCGCCGCATCAACGTCATCGGCATGCCCTGATCCGGCCGAGTGGTCACGCGGGAAATCGGCACCGGCACATAGCCGGGCTTGGCCCGCAGCCGCAGCGTGGGCAGCAGCGTGCCGAGAATGGCCACGGCTTCCAGCAGCGCAAACTGCATCCCAATGCAGATGCGCGGCCCGGCGCCAAACGGCATCCAGGCAAAGCGATGCCGCGCTTTGGCCGCCTCGGGCGCGAACCGGTCGGGGTCGAACACCTCCGGCCGGTCCCACAGCATAACGTGGTGGTGCACGGCATGGATCGGCACCAGCAGCCGGTCACCTTGCTGCAAATCCTGCTGGCCGATGCGGAAGCCCTGCATCACCGTGCGCCCGATCATGGAAACCGGCGAATAAACCCGCATCGCCTCCATCACCACCTGCCTTGTATAGGCCAGCTCGGCCACCTGACCGGGCTCCAACCCGGCGCCGCCGGTCACATTGGCGATTTCGGCCAGAATTTTGGCCTCCACCTCCGGATGATGGCTCAACAGGTAATACGTCCAGGTCAGTGCCAGCGCCGTGGTTTCATGCCCAGCGCCGATAAAGGTGAGGATGTTGTCGATCACCTCGGTATCGGACACCCCGGCACCGGTCTCCGGGTCGCGCGCATCGAGCAGCAAGCTCAGCAGATCGTCATGCCGATCGCCGGAGTGGCGCCGTTCACCCACCCGCTTGGTCATCATCCCACGCAAATAGCTCCGCCCGCGCATCGCCCGTGCTTTGCCAGGAAACGGCGTCCATTCCGGCAACCCGAGCGCGGCGAGCACCACGGCCCAGCTGGTGGATTGCAGAAAGTCGGCAATGCTGCGCTCCACCTGGGCCACATCGATATCCCCCCGGCCAGACAGCATCGTCTCCAGGATGATCTCGAACGTCAGGTGCATCATCTCCCGGTCCACCGCCACCGCTGCGCCGTCGGGCATGGCCTGCCAGCGGGCCAGGGTGGTGCGGGCGGCGGCAATCATCGCCGGAATAAAGCTGTTGACCGCGCTCGGCCGGAAGGCCGGTGCGACACTGCGCCGCTGCGCCCGCCAGCGTTCATCTTCCGCCGTCAAAATGCCGTGCCCGAGCGCCGGTTCCAGCGCCCGGCGCATCTGGTCGGATTTGTGTAGCTTGTCGGCGTTGTCTACCAACGCGGTCTGGATATAGCCGGGATCGCTGACGAAATAGCGTGACGCGCCCAGGAAGTTCAGCCGCACCATGCGTTGCTGGTAGACCTCCGCCGGCCAGAACTCCAGCGGGTTGCGTACGGTCTTGCGCAGCAGCTGCAAGGTCTGCCACCGCCCAGGCGATAGCGTCGGCAGCGCGGTCTCGCTCATGCCTGGCGTTCCACCCGTACTTCAATTGCCGCGGTCGCGATCACCGCCGGGTCATGGTTGTCCGCATCCGGCACGTCCAGCCCGCCTTTGACCACGCGCACGGTAATCACCCCATAGGGCAGGCTGGCTTTCACCCGCTCGGCATCCACCTTGTCAGGCTGCTGCACCCCGATGGTAACCGTCACCTGCATGCTGGCCGGCGGGATTTTCAACGCGCGCAGAAAGCTGAGGGACGAATGGTGCAGCGCGTCCTGCACCGCCCGCAGCGCGGCTTTGGTGTAGTCGCCGCCATGCAAATCATTGCCGGCGCCCATTTCGAGGATGGCGCGAACCAGTGTCATGCCCAAGTCCCTTTCAAGGCAGATCAAGCCGCACGATGGCGGCGGCATGGGCGATCAAGGTGGAATTGGTGCCGGCGTCATTGGGAATTTCCAACCCGCCTTCCACCACCGTCACCGTGCCGGTGCCGTGCGGCAACACCGCCAGCACCTGGGCGTGATCCACCTGCTCGGGATGCGGCACGCCAATGCGCACCTCCACCTGCATCGCATCCACCGGCTGGCCAACCAGTTCGCCTAGGCTCAGCGTGTTGTGCCACAGCGCATCGCGCAGCGCGCGCACCGCGGCTTTGGTCGGGTCCGCACCGCGAATATCGGTGCCCATGCCAATTTCCAGCACCATGCGTTTCCAGGCCATCGTCAGCTCCCCAAAATATCCGCCACCGCACTGGCCAGCACCTGGCAGCCCAGCACGATGTCGGCGTCGTCGGTATTCTCGCTCCAATGATGGCTGATGCCGCCGATGGAGGGCACGAACAACATCGCCGATGGCATGACCTGCGCCAGGTATTGCGCATCATGCCCCGCCCCGCTCGGCATAGACTGCCACAAATTCGGCGCATGCCGGGTGGCGGACCGGGCGAGGGCGGCTTGCAAATCGGGGTCCATCAACTTCGGAATCGCCCGGCCCATGGTGTGCAGCACCACCTCGCACGGCCCGGCATTGGCTTCCGCCACCAGCCGCTTCAACTCGCCTTCCATGCGTTCGAGCACCGCCATATCCACGTCGCGGAACTGGAACAACATCTCCGCCCCGCCCGGAATAATGCTCGGCGCACCGGGGTCGAGCGCGATGCGCCCCACCGTCCACACGCTGCGCTCGGCACAGATTTTCGGGAACAATTCGTCGATTGCCACCGCCAGCTTCGCCGCCGCCAGCCCGGCATCGCGGCGGATCGCCATGCGCGTGGTGCCGGCATGGTTTTGCACCCCGGTGAAGCTGATGCGGTACTGCCAGATCGCGACGATGCTGGTAACCACACCAATTTTCAGCGCCCGCGCTTCCAGATCATCGCCCTGTTCGATATGCGCTTCGATGTAGCAGCGATAGCGCCCAGGCTCGAACTGCCGGCGCGCCAGCCCGGCCAGCCCGGCGGCCTGCAACGCCTCACGCATCGGCGTGCCGTCATAGCGATTGCGCGCCGCATCTATATCCGCGTCGCTGAACTGGCCGATGTACGACCGGCTGCCGGGGAAGGCGGCGTAATGGCCCTCCTCATCCGCCCAGGACACCACATCCACCCCGCGCCCCACCGCGCGCGCGACCTCCAGGCCGTACATCACCCCCAACGCACCATCGAGCCAGCCGGCATGCGGCTGGGTTTCGCTATGGCTGCCCAGCAACACCCGCGGCCCATCGCCGGGGCTGCGGCCATAAACATTGCCGATCCCGTCGATCTCCGCTTCCAACCCGGCCGCCCGCATCTGCTCGGCAATCCAGTGCCGGCTCTCCATGTCCACCTTGGTGTAGGTTGGCCGATGCACCCCGGTCTTGTAGGTGCCAAAGCCGCGCAGCTTGTAGAGGTCGGCGAGCAAGCGGCCGCCATCGATGGAAACATTGGAAAGCGTCACGCCATCATTCCTTTATCTGGATGCCTTGCGGGCGGATCAGCCCATCTGGCACCGGCACGAAACCACTCAGCTTGTCACTATGCGCGAACAGCCAGTTTTGATGATAGAGCACCATCATCGGTCGGTCTTGCAGATAGATTTCGGCAATATCCCGGTAGAGGCTCTGGCGCTCGGTCACATCGGTGATGCTGCGTGCCTTGGCCAGCAACGCATCGAACTCCTTGTTGCTGTATTTGCCCCAATTCAGAAACCCGTCACTGGCCAGCCAGATCGCCACATTGCCGTCCGGGTCCGGCCGCCCGGACCAGATGCCGATATAGGCGTTAAAGTCGCCACGCTGCGTCGCGGCCACCGCCGCATTGGCTTCCATGGACTGGATTTGCACCTCAAACCCGGCTTCCCCGGCCATGGACTGGATCAACTCGGCGGTTTGTTGCGCGGCGGGCGAATTGCCCACCACCAACTGCACCGGCACTTTGCTCAGCCCGAGCGATTTCAGCATCGCCCGCGCCGTGCCCAGGTTCCGCTCCGGCACCGGGTAGGCGGAATTCCAATACGTGCTGCCCGGGGCCTCGGTCTGGTTGGATGGCACCTGCGTGCCTTCAAACGCCACCTGGTTGATCAGGCGCCGGTCGATCGAAAGTTCAAACGCCTCGCGCACCCGGGGCTCGGTGGCGAATTTGCTGCGCCCGAGCACCCCATTGCCCAGATTGAACAACATGGTCTGGTAGGCGATGGACGGTGCCACTAGCAGGCGCAATTTCGGGTCCCGCCGCACCGCCGCGGCGTCGGACGCCGCAAGCCCGGACAGCAGGTCCAACTGCCCGGTGCGCAAATTCACCAGCCGCACCGTGCTATCGGGCATGGGCAGATAGGTAATCCGGTCGACGCTAACCGCCCCTGCATTCCAATAGCCAGCAAACCGGTCCAGCACGATGCGGTCTTGCGCCACACGCTGGGTGAAGCGAAACGGCCCGGCGCAGATCGGATGGCTGCCGAGTTCCGCCCCCATCTGCGCGATATTTTTGGGCGAGATCATCATCCCCGCCCGATCCGCCAGCACCGCCACCAGCGGCGCATAGGGGGCGGACAGCCGGATACGCACGGTCAGCGGGTCAACCACCTCCACGGCGGCAATCGGCTTGAGTTCGGATTTACGCTGGCTTTCCGCCGCCGTGCGGTAGCGGTCGAGGTTGATCCGCACCGCCTCGGCCGTCAGCTTTTCCCCATCCTGAAACAGCACGCCCTCGCGCAGCCGCAGCGTCAGCGTCAGCCGGTCGTCCGACCACGCCCACCCGGTTGCGAGTTGCGGCACCAGGTTCAACTTACCGTCGATATCCACCAGCTTGTCGCAGAGCGCGGCAAACACGATGCGTCCGTCATAGGAAACCCCGCGCGCCGGATCGAGCTGATCAGGGTCGGACGCCAGCCCGATGCGCAAATTGCCGCCAGCCTGCGCCGCCCCTGCCGCCAGCCAGCCCATCGCCGCCAAAACCAACCCGCGCCACGCTCTCATGCCAAATCTCCCGTCGGGTGCGGATGCAAGCATGCGATGGCGTGGCGCGCCAGTGCGGTTTCAGCCCAGCTTTACATTCCAGAATTTCGGGAAGCCGGGCAAAATGCCAGTCACCGACTGGCGAATAGCATTGGGCTGAAAAATCTGCCCGAGCGGCGCGTAAGGTGCGTCCGTAAAAATTTGTGACTGCAAATCGCGACACAGCCTTTGCCGTTCGGCGAGATCCGGCGCGGCGAGCCAGGCTTCGCGCAACCGCTCTACCTCCGGGCTGGTCGGCCAGCCATACCAGGCCTTCGCCCCGTTACCGCGCGTCAGGAACGAAACCGCCGGGTCCGAACTGTCCATCGCGTTGATCATCGACGGGAAGCAACTCCACCCGCCATGATCCACGTCCGCCCGATTGGTGCGGCGCTGGAACATGGTGCCGGCATCCATGCTCACCAGATCCACCTTCAGCCCGATTTTGCTGAACAGATCGGCGGTGACCTGGGCCATGACAGTGTTCACCGGATGGTCGGTCGGGTTCATCACCACCACCCGCTCCCCCGCATATCCCGCCGCCAGCACCGCTTGCCGTGCGGCCGCCAGATCGGGCGTGCCGAACCGCCCCGCCAACCCCGCATCATTGGCCATTGGCAGGCCGGGCGGGAAGATGCCAACCGGAACGTTCCACACCGTCGGGTCGGACGCATAGGCAGACACAAAGGCGCGCTGTTCAATCACGCTCAGCACCGCGCGGCGGATGGCCGCGTTGTCGAACGGTTTCTGCAGGCAGTTGAAGCGCAGGATCGGCATCACCCCGGTGCGATCCAGAATCTCCACCCGCACATCCCGCGCACGCCGCAGCAGCGGCGCCAGATCCGGTGTCAGCCCTTCCCACCAATCGGCCTCGCCGGACTGGATCGCCGCGGCAGCGGTGGCCGCATCGGGCATAGTCAGCCATTCCACCCGCTGCACCCAGGCACGCTTGCCCCCGGCGGTCAGGTCGGCCGGCTCGTCGCGCGGCACATAGCCGGCAAATGCCTCATAGACATTGCGCGCCCCCGGCACCCGTTCGCCCGCCACAAACCGATACGGCCCACTGCCGATTATCTCCGCCACCGGCTTGGTCGGGTCGGTCGCCGCCAGCCGCGCCGGCATGATCGCGGGCATGGTCGGGGCGAGCTTGCCCAACGCATCCGGCAGCAGGCTGAAGCGATGCTTCATGCGGAAGCGCAGCCGGCGATCATCGAGCGCCTCGAGGCTGTCGGTCGCCTCCATCAAGGTTTCGCCAAATTCATCGCGCGCCGCCCAACGCCGCACGCTGGCCACCACGTCGCGCGCCAGCACCGGCTCGCCATCATGGAACCGCAGGCCCGGCCGCAAGGTCAGCGTCCAAACCCGGCCGTCATCCTCCGCCAGATCGCCTTCCAGCATCTGCGGGCGCGGCCGATACTGGCTGTCCATGCCGTAGAGCGTATCGAACACCGCATAGCCGTGGGTGCGGGTTTGCGTGGCAGTGTTGATCATCGGGTCGAGGATCGCGAGATCAACATAGTGGATAAACCGCAATGCCCGCCCGGCGGCGGTGGCAAGGCGAGGGGCGGCGAGCGCGGCGGTTCCCGCGAGAAAGTGGCGACGTTTCATGCCGGAGTTTGACCACTCCCCGCCGCGCGCGGCAAGGTCTGCCGATGTGCGGACGCTTCGCCCTCGACAGTGCCATGCATCGCCTGCGCGCGGTGTTCGCCGCCGTGAACGCGCTGCCCAATTTCGCGCCAAGCTGGAACATCGCCCCGCGCCAGCTTGCCCCCGTGGTGCGGCTGCATCCGCAGACCGGCGCACGGCATCTGGACCTTCTGTCCTGGGGGCTGCTGCCGCATTGGACGTCCTCGCTCGCCGCAGCCCGGCGCCCGATCAATGCGCGGGCGGAAACAGCCGCCACCACCCCGATCTTTCGCGACGCCATGGCGCGGCGCCGCTGCCTGGTGCCGATGGACGCGTTCTATGAATGGCAGCCGACGCCGGGCGGCAAAATCCCCCATGCCATCGCCCGCGCGGACGCGGCGCTCCTGGTCGCCGCCGGGCTGTGGGAGGGATGGCGCGCCCCGGATGGGGAGGTGGTGCGCAGTTTCACCATCCTGACCACCGCCGCCAACCCGGCGCTGCAAGCGCTGCACGACCGTATGCCGGTGATATTGGAACCGGCCGATTGGCCGCTCTGGCTGGGGGAAGCCGCAGGCGATCCCGCCGGGCTGCTGCACCCGTCAACCGCCGCGCTCAGGCTCTGGCGTGTCGGCCCCAGTGTCGGCCCCAGTGTCGGCAATGTCAGGCATAACGGCCCGGACCTGCTGGCGCCGATTGCCCCATAGCCATCGCCCGTACCGCCGCCGGGCTGTGGCCGGCCGCGCGCAGCGCCCGCAAGGTCAGCGCCTTGTCCCGCTTCGCCAGCCGCTTGCCATCGGCGTCCGTCAGCAGCGCATGGTGCGCGTAGTCCGGCGTGGGCCAGCCGAACAAGGCTTGCAGCAGCACGTGCAGATCGGTCACCGCGAACAGATCCACCCCGCGCGTCACCAGGGTCACGCCCTGCAAAGCGTCGTCATGCGTGACGCACAGATGATAGCTCGCCGGCGTGTCCTTGCGCGCCAGTAGCACGTCGCCGAACCGGGCGGGCTGGCAGGTGATCCGCCCAACGCCACGCTCGTGAAACGCCAGGGTGCCGACGCAGCCGCAGGCCGCCGCCATGTCCAGACGCAACCCGTAACCCTGCCCAGCGGCGATGCGGGCGGCGCGGTCGCGGGCCGAGATCGCGCGGCACGTGCCGGGATAGACCGGCATGTCATCCGGCCCGTGCGGTGCGGCGGCAATCTCTGCCCGGGTGCAAAAGCACGGATACAGCAGGCCGCGCGCCTCCAGTTGCGCCAAAGCCGCGCGATAGTCCGGGAAATGCGCCGACTGCACCCGCACCGGGCCATCCCAGTCCAGCCCCAGCCAGCCGAGGTCCTCCAAAATCGCCGTGGTGAACTCCGGCCGGCAGCGTGTGGCGTCGATATCCTCGATCCGCAGCAGGAACTGCCCGCCCGCCGCCCGCGCCGCCTGCCAACCGTGCAATGCCGAGGCCGCGTGGCCGAGATGGAGCAGGCCGGTGGGGGAGGGGGCGAAGCGGGTAATCACCGCCGGAAATGCGCCACCACGAAATCCACCGCACGGGCGAAATCCGCCGCGACGAAGGCGGCGCCTTTCACCATCATCAAATTGTCGATCAGCCCGAAATCGCGCACCAGCATGCCATCGGCATCGCGCAGCCCGGTCGGGGTTTCCCGCAACGGGCCGAGTGCCGCGATTTTGTCCTGCCAGCGCCGACGGTCCTCGGTCCAGCCGACCACCAATTTGCCCAGGCCCTTGCCCAGCCCCATTTCGAACACCGTCCCGGCATCCATCGACGGGCCGCGGAACGGCGTCATGTTCGCCACCACCGCGTCACAGCGCCGTACCAGGTCTTCATCGGCGCGGCTGATCCGGCGCGCCATTTCGTCCGGGTCCGGGTGCTGCACCCCGTCCTGGTTATCCATCGGAAACCAGCCCACCGCGCCGCGCGCCGCGCAGATGGCTTTCAGCTCCCGCGCCCGCGCCCACGGGTCCGGCAGAAACACCTCCGGCCCGGCCAGATAAATCTCCGGCTTGCCGTCGATCATTCCGTGCAGCCCGCGTCGCGCAGCAGGCTCAGCACTGCATCCGGCGGCACGTCGCCACAGGTGAAGGCGCTGCCAATGCCGCGCGCCAGCACGAACTTCAGTTTGCCGTCATGCATTTTCTTGTCGCGCTGCATGTGGTGGATCAGCCGCTCGGCGGAAATGCGCCGGTTGAGCATGGCGATCTCCGCCGGCAGCCCCACCTCGCCCATATGCCGCATCACCCGCGCCGGGTCGGCCGGATGGCAGAAGCCGAGCTTGGCCGAAAGCTGGTAGGCAAGCCCAATGCCAACCGCCACCGCTTCACCATGCAGAATATTGCCGTAGCCGAGCTCGGCCTCCAGCGCATGGCCGAAGGTGTGGCCGAGGTTGAGCAGCGCCCGGCCATCATTCGGCTTCTCCTCACGCTCGTCATCGCCCACCACCTGCGCCTTGAACGCGCAGGCGCGCAGCACTGCTTCGGCCTGCAATTCGGTATCGCCGGCAATCACCTGGGCACCATGCGTTTCGCACCAGGCGAAAAACGCCGCATCGCCGATCAGCCCGGCCTTGGCAATCTCGGCATAGCCCGCCGCCAGCTCGCGCGGCGGCAGCGTGCTCAGCGTGGCGGTATCGGCCAGCACCATGCGCGGCTGATGGAACGCGCCGAGCAGGTTCTTGCCATGCCGGGTGTTGATGCCGGTCTTGCCGCCAACCGAGCTATCAACCTGGGACAGCAAGGTGGTGGGAATTTGCACGAACGGCAGCCCGCGCAACGTCGTGGCGGCGGCAAAACCGGCCAGATCCCCCACCACGCCGCCGCCAAGCGCAATCACCGTGGTGCGGCGTTCCACCCCGTGATCCAGCAACTGCTCCACCACGTCGCTGTAAACCGCCATGGATTTGGACGCTTCGCCCGAGGCAACGGTGATGGTTTTGGCATCGATGGCAACCGCGCTCAGCCCGTCCAGCAGGCGGGGCAGGTGGATCGGCGCCACCGCCGCATCGGTGACCACCACGGCGCGCTTTTGCGGCAGCACCGGCGCCAGCAGCGCGCCGGCCCGTTCCAGCAACCCGTTGCCGACCACAACATCATAGCTGCCGGTGGAGAGCGACAGCGCCAGCCGCCGCGCCGGCCGCCAGCGTTCCAGCGCCTCCAGCAGTTTGCCGGTGGTGGTGTCCGGCGGCTCGTCGCTGCAATCCACAATCAGATCCGCTTCAGCGTAGACAGGATGGCGCACCGCCATCAATGCCTCCAGCACCTCGGCCGGATTCTTACCGTTCAGCAGCGGCCGGTTGGTGCGGCCGGACACCCGGCGCAGCAAGGTCGGCAGCTTGGCCCGCATCCAGACCGAGACCGCATCCCGCCGCACCGCGGCCCGCGTATCCGGGTCCATAAAGGCCCCGCCGCCGGTTGCCAGCACCAGCGGGTCGCCTGCCAGCAGGCGGCGGATCACCCGCCGCTCGCCGTCGCGAAACTCCTTCTCGCCGAAGCGTTCGAACAATTCCGGGATCGAACAGCCCGCCGCCATTTCAATCTCGGCGTCGGCATCCCGAAACGGCAGGCCCAGGCGGGCGGCCAGGCGGCGACCGATTGAGGTCTTGCCAGCCCCCATCAGCCCAACCAAAACAATGCTGCGCCCGCGCAAGGACGCGGGCAGCGGGTCTGGTTCACGAAGAGCGGTGTTGCTTGTCATCGCCGGCAAGGCTAGCACAAGGCTTGTGTCGGAGGCCATTGGCGCGCCCCTCGGGTGACCTATGCTTCCGCTCTCCCTCGTTGCGGTGAAGCGGTTATGGCGCGCATTTTCATTGGTATCGTGGTGCTTGGTCTGCTGGCGATGGCCGCGGGCGTGGTGGCGCTCGGCGCCTTTCCGCCAGAGCCACGTGTGCAGCAGATCCAGAAAACCCTGCCGAACGACCGCTTCCAGCACGCGGGATAGAACGCGGCCCCGGGTGGACCGGCGCGGCCGGGCCGTGCATTAGTGCGGCCAACGCGAACGACGCACCGCGATAATATGGGGCCTGCATGACGTCCAACCTGCCAAAACCCGTCGCCGCCGGGCTTGATCTGCTGCCCGGCCTGCTCCTGTGCCTCGCCGTAACGGCGGCAGCCGTGCTGCTCACCCGCATCGAAGTGGCATTGTTCGGGGCGGCGTGGCTAGAGCCGTTGGTGATGGCAATCCTGGTTGGCGCGGTGGTGCGCACCTGCTGGGCGCCCAGCCCGCGCTGGCGCCCCGGTATTGGCTTTAGTGCGAAAATGCTGCTGGAAATCGCTGTCTTTCTGCTCGGCGCCTCCATCAGCGCCCGCAGCATTTCCGCCGCCGGCCCGAACACGCTGGTGCTCGGCATCGCCGGCGTGGTGGTGATGGGCATCGCCGTCAGCTTCACCATCGGCCGCGTCCTCGGCCTGCCAGCCAAAATGGCGGCCTTGGTCGCCTGCGGCAACGCGATCTGCGGCAACTCGGCCATCGCCGCCGTGGCCCCGGTGATCGGCGCCAAGCCCGAGGATGTCGCGGCCTCCATCGCCTTCACCGCCGTGCTCGGGGTCATCGCGGTGATCACCCTGCCACTGCTCGCCGCTCCGCTGGGCATGAGCGTGGAGCAATACGGTGTGCTCGCCGGCCTCACCGTTTACGCCGTGCCGCAAGTGCTCGCCGCCACCGCGCCGCTCGGCCAGGTTGCGGTGCAGATCGGCACTCTGGTCAAGTTGGTGCGGGTGCTGATGCTCGGCCCGGTGGTGCTGGGGCTGTCGCTGCTGATGCGTCGCCAGCAGATCATCGCCGGCCGCGGCACGGGTCGCGCGCCCGCGCGCCTGAACCTGAGCAAGCTGGTGCCCTGGTTCATCCTCGGCTTCCTCGCGCTCGCCACCTTGCGCTCGCTCGATCTGGTGCCGCTGGCATTGCTGCCGCCGATCGGCTTCGTCACCACCTGGCTCACGGTGCTGTCCATGGCTGCGCTGGGCCTCGGCACCGATCTGCGCATGCTGGTGCGTGCCGGCGGCCGCGTCAGCCTCGCGGTGACCTTGTCGCTTCTGACCATGCTCGGGCTGAGCGTGGCGCTGATCTGGCTGCTCGCGGTGCGCTGACCGCCGATGGACGGGCACGCCGAGTCGTTCCTGGAAATGCTGGCGGTCGAACGGGGGGCGGCGCGCAACACGCTGGCGGCCTATCGGGCGGATCTGGAGGATTTTGCCGGTTTCGCCGCCGCGCACGGCCAGCGCCTGATCGCCGCCGACGATGCCTGCCTGCGGGACTACCTCGCCGGGCTGCGCCTGGCTGGGCTCTCGGCCCGCACCGCGGCGCGCCGGCTATCGGCCTTGCGCCAGTTCCACCGGTTTCTGCTGCGCGAACGCGTGCGCGACGACGACCCAACCGCGTTGCTCGATGCGCCGCGCCTGCCGCAAACCCTGCCGAAATACCTGAGTGAGGCGGAAGTGGATGCGCTGCTAGCCGCCGCCGCCGCCCGGCCACCCGCGCAGGCCCGGCTTATGCGGGCGGCGTTGGAAATTCTCTACGCCACCGGCCTGCGCGTCTCCGAACTGCTCGCCTTGCGCCGCACCCAGCTCAGCGGCGATGCGCTGATGCTGATCGTCAAAGGCAAAGGTGGCAAAGAACGCATGGTGCCGCTGTCGGACTCGGCCCGTGACGCCGCCGCCGCTTTGGTCGCCGGCGCCCCGCCGAGCAAGCATTTATTCCCCGCCCGCAAACCGGCCGAGCCGCTGACCCGGCAGCAATTTGCCCTCGCACTCAAACAGGTGGCGCTGGATGCCGGGCTCGATCCCGGCCGCGTCAGCCCGCACGTGCTGCGGCACTCCTTCGCCAGCCATATGCTGGCGCGCGGTGCGGATTTGCGCAGCCTGCAAATGCTGCTCGGCCACGCCGACATCGCCACCACCCAGATCTACACCCATGTGCTGGCCGAGCGCCTGCAACGCCTCGTCGCCCTGCATCACCCGCTTGCAACGCGCGCTGGCGATGGGGGCTGACCGCGCCGGCAACCGATGCTAGAAGCCCCCTCATGCGCATTTTTCTCGAATTCGAAAAGCCGGTCGCGGAACTTGAAGCCAAGATCGAAGAGCTCCGCCGCATGGTGGGTGACGACAGCATCAGCGTGGCCGATGAGGTCGCCAAGCTGTCGGAAAAGGCCGACCGCCAGCTCCGAACGATCTATGGCAAGCTGACCGCCTGGCAGAAGACCCAGGTCGCCCGCCACCCGGATCGCCCGAAGGCGAGCGACTATATCAGCGCCCTGATCACCGACTTCACCCCGCTGGCTGGCGACCGCGCCTTTGCCGACGATGCCGCCGTGCTCGGCGGGCTCGGCCGCTTCCGCGGCCGGTCGGTGATGGTGCTGGGCACGGAAAAGGGCTCGGACACCGAAAGCCGGGTCAAACACAATTTCGGCATGGCCAAGCCGGAAGGCTACCGCAAGGCACGCCGGTTGATCGAACTGGCCGGCCGCTTCGGCATTCCCGTGCTGTGCTTTGTCGATACCTCCGGCGCCTATCCCGGCATTGATGCCGAAGCCCGCGGCCAGGCGGAAGCGATTGCCCGCTCGATCGAAGCCTGCCTCGGCGCCCCGGTGCCGGTGGTGGCGGCGGTGATCGGGGAAGGCGGCTCCGGCGGTGCCGTGGCGCTGGCCAGCGGGGACGCCGTGCTGATGCTGGAACACGCGGTCTACTCGGTGATCTCCCCCGAAGGCTGCGCGGCAATCCTGTGGAAGGATTCCGCCCAGGCCCCGGCGGCGGCCGAAGCGATGCGCATTACCGCCGAGGATCTGAAGCGGCTGAAATTGATCGACGGCATTATCCCTGAGCCCGTGGGCGGCGCGCATCGTGACCCGCAGGCCGCCATTGCCGCCATCGCTGCGGCGATCGATGCCGCGTTGCAGCCGCTGCTGAAGCTGGACGGGGCCACCCTGATCAGCCGCCGCCGCGCCAAATTCCTGGAGATGGGCCGGGAAGCCTTGGCCTGATGGCACTCAAGGCCGGAATCGTCGATCCGGCCGAGGCGGCAGCGGCCCCTTTCACCACCCGCATGTTCTTCGCGCTGTTTCCCTCGATCATGCTGCCGATGTTCCTGGCGGCGATTGAGGGCAGCATCGTCTCAACCGCGCTGCCTGCAATGGCCGGCGCCTTGGGCGATGTGGAGCGCGTGCCCTGGGTCGTGGTCGCCTATCTGCTGGCCGCCACCATCGCCGCGCCAATTTACGGCCGCCTGGCCGATGTGCTCGGCCGCCGCCGCATGTTGCTGGTCTGCCTGGGGATCAATCTGCTCACCTCCATGCTCTGCGGCCTGGCGTGGAGCCTGCCGGTGCTGATCATCGCCCGCCTGATGCAAGGCTTCGGCGCCGGCGGGCTGATGACCCTGTCGCAGGCCCTGATCGGCGAAACCGTGCCGGTTCGCCAGCGTGGCAAGTTCCAGGGCTATAACTCCTCGATCTTCGTCTTCTCCTCGCTGATCGGCCCGGTGGCCGGCGGCTGGCTGACGCAGCATTGGGGCTGGCCGGCGGTCTTTTGGGTGAACGTGCCGATTTCCGTGCTGGCGATCGTGCTGGCGTTCCGGTTGAAATCCACCTCCTCCCCAGCCGGGCGGTTGCATTTCGACTTTGTCGGCACGGTATTTTTCGCGCTGTTCATCGGCCCGGCACTGCTGGCGCTGGAACAGGCGCGCACGCTGTCGCTGGCCTCGCTCGCCTGGGGCGTCGGCTTCGCGGCCGTGGCCGGCATCTCGCTGGTGCTGCTGCTGCGCCAGGAACGGCGGGCCGCGTTTCCGTTGCTGCCGATTGCCTTTCTGCGCCAAAGCGCGGTCTGGCGCACCGATGCCCTGGCCGCTACCAGCGGGGCGACGTTCGTCTCGCTGATCAGCTTCGTGCCGATTTACCTCAGCGTCGCGCGCGGTGCCTCACCGGGTCAGGTTGGCCTGTTGATGCTGCCGCTGACCGCGCTCGGCGCCGTCGGCTCGCTCCTGACCGGGCGGACCATCAGCCGCACCGGGCGCACAGCCATTTTTCCTTCCATTGCGATGCCGGTGGTCGCGGTGATGCTCGCCTTCATCGCCTTCGCCGGTCCGTCTCTCAGCCTGTCCTACCTGCCGCTGGCGTTCGGCGTGGTCGCGTTGTGCAACGGCACCGCGATGACGGTGGTGCAGATTACCGTGCAGGTGCTGGCCGGCCCGAGCCAATTGGGCGTTGCCGCCGCATCGGTCCAGTTCTCCCGCTCCATCGGCGCTGCCGCCGGCACGGCTATGGTGGGTGCGGTGCTGTTCGGCACCCTCGCGGTGATGGACCCGGACAGCGCCGCCCTGTTCAACCAGATTGTCCAGCGTGGACTCGGGGCGTTGAGCGATATCCCGCCCGCCAGGCTCGCGGCGGCGCGGGCGGAAATTGATCTCGCCTTCCGCGCCGCATTTCTGACCATTGCCGGCTTCGCCACGCTTTCGGCCGCCCTGGCCTGGTCGCTGCCAATCCGTAAGATTTGACGGGCGCGGTTGCATAGGCTTTCATCTTTTTACGAAAGGCATAACTGTCTGATATTCGTAAGGATTTGTAATGTCGATCACGCCAGGCACCGGACTGATTATCAACGTTAGCTACGACAGCAGCGTTGCCTCCGCGCCGAGCAGTTTTACCAGTGCCGTCGCTGCTGCGGTGACATATCTGGAAAGCACCTTCACCAATCCGGTCACCCTCAACATTGCTGTCGGGTATAATGAGGTCGATGGCCAGACCATTGGCAGCGCCGCGTTGGGCGAAAGTATCAACAACAGCGTTTACGTCAGCTACGCGCAATTGCTGGCCGCACTGCCGAATGCTGGCCTGCCTGCCACCAATCCGACCGGGAATGGCGTCTTTGAGGTCTCGGATGGAGAGGCGAAGGCGCTGGGCCTGACCGGAGATGGCTCCAGCGTCGATGGCTGGATCGGCCTGAGCAGCGCCTATTCGTTCGACTTCGACCCCAATAACCGGGCAGTCTCCGGCGAGTACGACGCCGTCGCCACCATCGAGCATGAAATGACCGAAGTCATGGGCCGGGTCGCCGGGCTCGGCCAGACGTTTGACCGGCGAGCCCCGGTCTACAGCCCGCTCGATCTGTACCGCTATTCGTCCGTCGGCGTGCGGGCCATGACCGCCTCTACCGCCTATTTCTCCACCAACGGCACCACGCTGCAATTGCCGTTCAACGATCCGCGCAATGGCGGCGACGGGGGAGACTGGGCCAGCTCGATTACCGGTGATGCGTTTGGCGATGGCAGCCAAGGTGTCGCCGGGCAAATCAGTGCCACGGATTTGGCGGAAATGCAGGCGCTTGGCTACACCCTTGCCGCAGCGACCGTGCCGGCCTCAACCGTGCCTGCTGCCACCGGTCCAGTGGCGACAGTCACCGGGGTAAACGGGGCGGTTGTCAGCATCGCCTTCGGCACGGCCAGCCTGGCCGCGATTGCGCAGACCCTGCTATCGCCGTTCAGCAGCGCCGAAGCGGCGGGCGGGATCATGCCGGCCATCGCCGGGGCCGCGCCCTCGGTTCCCGCCGGACAATACGGCCTGCTGCAAGTCACCGCGGGCGGCCAATACGCCATCGGCATCGGGTATGAAGCCCTGGTGGACAACGCCACCGCCCCGGCCACCGTGTTCGGCGGCAGCATGGCCGGCCAGGTGGTTGTGGCCGGCACCGCGGGCCTTGCCTTCAACGCCGGCACAGGCAGCGGCACAATTATCATCGGCGGCGGCAATAATCTGGTGAGCGTGCTGCAAGGCGCCGGAGCGCAGAACATCATGACCGGAGCAGGGGCCGATACGATCTCCGCGCTCACCGGCGCCAACACAATCGCCGCTGGGTCGGGTACCAACGTTATCCTGGCGCAAGGCGGCAACAACCTCATCACCTCCACCGGAACCGATCTGATCAATCTGCCCACCGGCAACGCCACCGTGAACGCCGGCACGAATAGCCCAACCGTGTTTCTGGGCAGCGGTGCATCCCAATTCAATGGCGGAAATGGGCAGGCCACTGTGGTTGTCGGCGGCGCGGCGGCGACCCTTACCTCGGCCGGGCGCGATCAACTCTGGATGCAAGCGGGCGGCGGGGTCGTGAATAGCAGCCTTGCCGATACGGTGATCGGTGGTAGCGGCGCGGCGACCGTCAATGCTGGCGCCGGTAATGATTTCGCCTTTGCCGGCAGCGGGCCGCTGTCCTTTATTGGCGGCAGCGGTGCCTCGACCGTTTTGGGCGCCAGTGCCGGCACCGCGAGCATCATCGGCGGTGCCGGTTCGGTGATCGCCATCGCCTATGGCGCGACTCGCTTCGTGGGCGGCAGCGGCGCGGCGACCGTCGCCGCGTTCGGCGGCAGTGCCACCATCACCGGCGGTAGCGGCAGCGGCGTCTATCAAGGCGGCCCTGGCGGCCTGAACCGCATTACCGCCGGGCTTGGCGGCCATGCCACTATGATCGGCGGCGGTGCCGGCGATGTCCTGACCGGCAATGCCCGCGGCGGCGACGTGTTCCAGGCCGGCAGCGGTGCGGAGACGATGTCCGGCGCCGGCGCGACCGGTGCCAACAAATTCTATGGCGGGTCCGGGGCCGAGATGCTGCTGCTCGGCAATGGCGGCGACCAGGTGCTGGTTGGCACCGGCAGCGAAACCCTGGTCGGCGGCACCGGCGCGGATTTATATGCCTTCACCAGCGGCAATCGGGCGACGGTAACCATCCAGAATTTCGCCGCCACCGCATCGTCCGGCCAAGGGTTGCGGGACTATGTGTCCTTCGTCGGCTTCGCGACGGGCGAGGCGACGCGCGCTTTGGCGGCGGCGACCACCGTTGCCGGATCTGAGCAGCTGACGCTGGCCGACGGGACCAAAATTCTGTTCCAAGGCGTCACCGGGCTGGGGAGTAGTAGCTTCCTGTAACAGCCCGTGTCGAAACGATGCACGAGCGCGCATCTACAATCACATCATCAGCAATTTTCTGTTGCCTGCCGCTTCGGCCGTAGCAACCAAGTGTCATTGTGTCGGGAATGCGCGACGTTAACGATTTGCTTGCTGCCGTCGCAGCGCTGTGGAATGGATAACCTCAACAAAATGTCCGGCGCGCGAATTTGGCGGATTTGTGCCATTTTCTAGTCATTGGTGTCGATATTTTTACATCGCCTGTGCCGATATCCTGACCTTTTTTGAATCTCTTGCGTCAAAACGGCGTTTCAGCATCGTTTTAACGTCGTCTTCACGTCGTTAACACGCAGCCCTGCAATCGATGATGTGAAGATCTGTTCATCAACAACGGATCGCACCAGGCGATACCGATCACATCGAGGGCAAGCACCATGACCAACATTTTCGCCACCACCACCAGCCCTGTGACCGTTCGCCTCGGCGCGATGAGCCCGGTGCTGGCCACCGCTGACGCCTCCAAGGTTCGCCTCGGCGCCATGAGCCCGGCGCTCGCCACCACCGATACCTCCAAGGTCCGCCTCGGCGCGATGAGCCCGGCACTGGCCACCGCCGACACCTCCAAGGTCCGCCTCGGCGCGATGAGCCCGGCCCTGGCCACCGCCGACACCTCCAAGGTTCGCCTCGGTGCGATGAGCCCGGCCCTGGCCACCGCCGACACCTCCAAGGTTCGCCTCGG
>CAITOL010000200.1 GCA_903893975.1 uncultured Rhodospirillales bacterium
TGTCGGGATACCCGCGGATGGTCTCAATGGTGTCGGGTATAGGCACGACACTGCGCAGTTTGGCTGGTTTTCCGCCGGGCATATTCATTTCGTTACAAAAACAAGATTATAAATGTAGCATGGTTTTTGGCATGCTACAAGGACACAACTAACTATTTGAAATAAAACAAAAAACACGGCTTTTTAAGCGTAGGGCAGTTTGTTACGAATCAGTTGCTCTACCCCTGAGCTAAGTCGGCAGTCACGCGGTTTATAGCCAGTGCGGCGCTGCTTTCCAAGCCCCTCCGCAAGCGCTCCTCGCATGCGAAGAAAATAGTTCCGCCCACCACCAGCGTCGTGTCCCCCGACGCTTCAGGAGCCGTCGTCCACCA
Organism: uncultured Rhodospirillales bacterium; assembly: GCA_903893975.1. Taxonomy (GTDB): domain Bacteria; phylum Pseudomonadota; class Alphaproteobacteria; order Acetobacterales; family Acetobacteraceae; genus CAITOL01. The sequence continues at coordinate 372 of CAITOL010000200.1, forward strand.
CCAGTTGGTCGCCAACCAGCTTCAGCCGGCGATCACCCACCCGCTTGCGCAAGCGGCCTTGTTCCAACCGCGTGCGGAGGTCATCGGCCGGCTGCGGAGGAGCCGTGAACGTGGCCTTCTCGCGGCGCTGCCGCTTGCTGGGCTTGGGTGCGTGCAAATCCTCGGTGAACTGCGCGGTTTCCAGCTTGGACAGGTAGAAACGCTCCAGCATCTCCACGCTGGTACGCGCGTTCTTGGCCAGCACCAGCGGATTGATCTGGCCACCATAGCGCAGCCGATACATCAGGCTGGTATGCCGCAGGGAATACAGCGTGCGGCTGTCGCCCTCAGGGCTGACGCGCAACCCTGCGGTGTCCAGGATCACGTCAAACTGCCGGGTGATCTTGCGATAGGCGTAGTCGCGGTTCTCCTGCCCAGGCTCGAACACGTATTCGTCGCTGATGTCGGCCTTGGGATCACCCAGCTGTGCCAGCCGGTTTGCGCGCAGCTGACCATAGAAAATGGCAGCACGCGGCATCGACGTGATGGGCTTGTCGTGGCGCTTGCTCTCCGGCAGCGGCATCCAGAGATAGTGGCCGTTTTCCCCTTGGCGCACATCAATGTGGCGATGCCGCATGTTCTTGAGGTCCGTGGGACGGATGAACGTGTAGACCATGAACGGGATCAGCAGTTGCATCTCGCGGGTGATCTCGATGTTGCGCAGCTTGCGATCCGCATCCTCACCATCCTTGGTGACCCGCTGCTTGACCTCGCTGACGGTGCCCACCAGCGACCGGACCACGCGACGGAGCACGCGGTACTCCGGCAGGGTGAAACCACCTCGCGCGTTGTCCTCTTTCTTCACCTTTGGAAGAAGCGGGGTGGTGGGGATGATGCCGGTGCGCTGCGCATGATCCAGAATTTTTTTCAGCGCGACGAAGTGGATCTTGATGGACGTGGCTGCCAGCTGCTTGTCGAACAGGTAGGTCTTGAACTTGTCCAGCTCGGCATAGCCGATGGCCTGCAACTCGCTGCGGCCGAAGAACGCCATGATGTGCTTGCGTATGAGCTGCGTCTGCGACTTGACGTAGTGCCGGTTCAGCTCACCACGCTGGGCCTTGCGCTCGTCCTCGGCGATCACCGCGTCAGCGCACAGCGCGAAGGATGACTTCTTGGGGTTGTTGGAAACGCCCAGCTTCTTGTTGACCAGCAGGGTCTCGTAGAACTCCTTGGCAGCTTTAATCGCTTCGCGCCGGTCGGCGGTCTTGGCGCTGCGCTTTATTGGCTTACCGTCGTAGTAGCGCATCCACCAAAACGGCGAGGCCGGCACCTTGAAGATGACCAGCTTGTCGGGATACCCGCGGATGGTCTCAATGGTGTCGGGTATAGGCACGACACTACGCGGTTTGGTTGGTTTTTCGCTAGCCATATTCATTTCGTTACGAAAACAATAATATAAATGTAGCATGGTTTTCGGTATGCTACAACGATGCAGTTAACTATTTGAAATAAAACAAAAAACACGGCTTTTTAAGCGTAGGGCAGTTTGTTACGAATCAGTTGCTCTACCCCTGAGCTAAGTCGGCATCTTGGCGGGGGGTATACCCGAACCTTGCGGCTATCTGCAACCGCGCTACTGCGCTGCGGACAGCACCAAAGGCGGGGCAGGCTTGCGGATGGCGGCGAGCAAGGCGCGGACCTCGTTGCGGGCGGCGACGTGGCTCATGCCCATGTGGATGCCCAGGCCGCCGACTTCTTTGACGTCCATCAACGTGAGGCCCTGGAGGTAGAGTTCGCGGAAAATCACCCGCTCGCCAAAGCCGCGGACGGTGCGGAAGCCGATGCGCTTGGCCAGCACTTCCAGCGTGGTGCCGACATCGCGCTTATTGCGCGCTTCGGTGGCGCCGAGGCGGTTGCGCATCACAATCCAGTCGATCCGACCACGGTCGCGGGAGAAGCGGCGTTTGCGGGCGTCCCACACCATCTCGCTGTAGATGCTCGGGCGCACTACGTCGTGATTATCCGGGTCCACCTTGGCCAGCATGGCGAAGTCGACGAAGCTGTCGTTGATCGGGGTGATCAGCGTGTCCGCCTGGGCATGGCCGAGCCGGCTGAGGAAGGTGTCCGAGCCCGGGCAGTCGATGACGATGATATCGCAATCCAGTGACAGATCGGCCATGGCGGCGTTGAAGCGGCCGGTTTCATCCGCATCCGCTTCCGCACGGCTGTCGAGTTCGCTGCGAAACACCGCCGCACTGCGGGGCACCGGCAGATCGATCCCGCGCGCTTTGGCAAAAGCCGTGCGCGCTTCGAGGTAGAGGTTCAGCGTGCCCTGGCGCGCATCGAGGTCGATGGCGCCGACCCGATAGCCCTCGCGCAGCAGGCCAACGATGACATGCATCGAGGCGGTTGACTTGCCGGAGCCGCCTTTCTCATTGCCGAGGACGATAACCTGAGCGCGCTGCTCAACCGCGACAGAGGACATCAGCGGCCCGTCATGATCCGGTCGACCAACTGGCGAACCGTCGGCACGAATCCGTTGGAGTAGAACGGATCGCGGCCGAAACGGTAGGCGTTATGGCCGGAGAACATCAGATTATTGTCCAGCACGGCATCGCTATCGCTGTGATGGGCGATGTCCTGTAGCGTTTTCTGGATGCAGAAGCTGCGCGGATCGGCCTTTTTGCCGTTGTCATAATCCGGGCCGTGCTGCGACCAGTTGGAAAAGCGGCATTGCGTGAGGCAGCCCATGCAGGCGGCCTGGTCGGCGAGGATTTCGCGCTGCCCGTCCGGGGTGACGAAGATCAGCGTGCTGTCGGGCGTGCGCATGGCTTCGGTAAAGCCCTGCTGTTCCCATACCAGCGCGCGATCGCGGTCGGTGGGGGTGACATAGACGATGCGCTTGCGCGGGCCGACGCCAAATTCCGCCTGGTGATCGCCGACGCGTTCGGTGCTAAAGGCGATCTGGCGGTCGTTGCGGTTGCGCAACTCACCGATGAAAGCATTGTTGACCGCCGACGAATAGAAGCCGGTGGGGCTGAAGCGATTGAGGAACACGTCGCCTTCCTGCAAGGTAAGCAGGCGGCGCTTCCAGGCATTGCCGATCGGGCTTTCCTGGGTGAGCAGCGGGCGGGTGCCGAACTGGAAGGCGATCGGGCCGAGTTCGGGGTTGTCGATCCAATGTTCCCATTCTTCCAGCCACCAGACGCCGCCGGCCATGATGATCGGGGTTTCGCCGAGGCCGAATTCGCGCATCAGCTTGCGCAAGGCGGCGACGCGCGGGTACGGATCTTCCGGCTTCTTTGGGTCTTCGGAGTTAGACAGGCCGTTATGCCCGCCGGCGAGCCAGGGATCTTCATAGACCACGCCGCCGAGCAGGTCGGCCGCCTTGTGGTAGGCGCGCTTCCACAGGGCGCCAAAGGCGCGGGCGGAGGAAATGATGGGGTAGTAGTGGACGTTGAATTGCTGGGCCAGTTCGGACAGCCGATACGGCATACCGGCGCCGCAGGTAATGCCGTGGATCAGGCCCTTGGCGCTTTCCATAATGCCAGTGGCAATCCGCTCCGCCCCGCCCATTTCCCACAGGATATTCATGTGGACGCGGCCGTTGCCGCCGCTGAGATCATGCGCGCGCTGGGCCTGAGCGAGGCCGCCGGCAATGCCGTAGGCCACCAGTTGTTCGTGCCGTTCCCGGCGGGTGGCCGCGCTGTAGGTTTGCGGGATGACCTCGCCGTTGGCGTCGTAGCTATCGGCGTTCACCGCGCTGAGGGTGCCGACCCCGCCGCCGGCGGCCCAGTGGCCGGCGGTAATGCCGTTGGATACCGCGACGCCTTTGCCGCCCTCAACGATCGGCAGTACGTCCACCCCGCCCATGCGGATCGCGTTGATCGGCTTCATCGTCGCTTTCGTCCCATATTTTAGCAAATATCCGGCATTGGCGATGTGCCAAGCCGGATTCTGCAAGCGCTTGTTATACAGACAATCCCGCTTGCACGCATCCAGCGCGCAAGCGGGTTGGCTTTAGGGCTTACTCAGCCGGCTGTTCGCCTTCGGTGCGGGCCGGGCGTTCGCCGCGCGGGGCACGGTCGCCGCCTTTCGGGCCAACCTGGTCGCTGATGTCAGCGCCGGTCGCCTGGTCCACCATCCGCATGGACAGCTTCACTTTGCCGCGATCGTCGAAGCCGATGACCTTGACCTTCACCGCATCGCCCTGGTTGACGACGTCGGTGGTCTTGTTCACCCGGCCCTGTTGCAGCTCGGAAATGTGAACCAGCCCGTCTTTGGAGCCGAGGAAGTTCACGAAGGCGCCGAATTCGGCAGTCTTGACCACCTTGCCGTTGTAGATCACGCCGATTTCCGGCTCCGCGACGATGCCGCGGATCTTGTCGATCGCCATCTGCGCCTTCTCCGGATCGGAGGAAGCGATTTTGATGGTGCCGTCGTCGTTGATGTCGATCTTGCAGCCGGTCTGCTCGACGATCTCGCGGATCACCTTGCCGCCGGTGCCGATGACTTCGCGGATCTTTTCCTTCGGCACGTTGATCACGGTGATGCGCGGGGCGGTGGAGGACACGCCTTCACGCGCACCGGTCAACGCCTTGGCCATTTCGCCGAGGATGTGGATACGGCCGTCGCGGGCCTGGCCCAAGGCCACTTCCATGATCGCCGGGGTGATGGAGGTGATCTTGATGTCCATCTGCAGGCTGGTCACGCCATTCGCGGTACCGGCCACCTTGAAGTCCATGTCGCCGAGGTGATCCTCGTCGCCCAGGATATCGGACAGCACCGCGAAGCCACGATCTTCCTTGATCAGGCCCATGGCGATACCGGCGACCGGGCTGGTCAGCGGCACGCCGGCATCCATCAGCGCCAGCGAGGTGCCGCAAACGGTGGCCATCGAGGAGGAGCCGTTGCTTTCCGTGATCTCGGACACCACGCGCATAGTGTACGGGAATTTGTCTTTCGCCGGCAGCAGCGGGTGGACGGCGCGCCAGGCGAGCTTGCCGTGGCCGATTTCACGCCGGCCGGGGGAGCCCATGCGGCCGGCTTCGCCCACCGAGTACGGAGGGAAGTTGTAATGCAGCATGAAGTGCTCGCGGTACTCTCCTTCGAGCGCGTCGATCACCTGTTCGTCCTGGCCGGTGCCGAGGGTGGCGACGCAGAGCGCCTGGGTTTCACCGCGGGTGAACAGCGCGCTGCCATGGGCGCGCGGCAGCACGCCCACTTCGGCGATGATCGGGCGCACGGTCTTGGTGTCGCGGCCGTCGATGCGCAGGCCGGTGTCCAGGATGGCGTTGCGGACGATGTCGGCTTCGAGGTCCTTGAACAGGCCCTTCGCCTTCTCCGGGTCCAGCCCTTCGGCGGCGAGCGCGGCGGCGGCGGCCTTTTTGGCGGCGCCGACCTTCTCGTAGCGAACCTGCTTCACCTTTTCCTGATAGGCGGCGGCGATGGAGGTGCGGGCCAGCGCGTCAACACGGGCGGCCAGGGCCACCTGCTCGGCGGAGATTTCCGGCAACGCCCAGGGTTCCTTGGCAGCCACTTCGGCGAGTTCGATGATCGCCTGGATCACCGGTTGGAACGCGGCATGGCCGAACGTCACGGCGCCGAGCATGACTTCTTCGCTCAGTTCCTTGGCTTCCGATTCCACCATCAGCACGCCTTCGGTGGTGCCGGCGAGCACGAGGTCGAGCGCGGTGGTCTTCATCTGATCCGCGGTCGGGTTCAGCACGTAGGCACCGTCGATATAGGCGACGCGGGCGCCGGCAACCGGGCCGAAGAACGGGATGCCGGACAGGGTCAGGGCAGCCGAACAACCGATCAGCGCGACCATATCCGGATCGTTGACCAGGTCGTGGCTCAGCACGGTGGCGATGACCTGGACTTCATTGCGGAAGCCTTGCGGGAAAAGCGGGCGGATCGGGCGGTCGATCAGGCGGGAAACCAGCGTTTCCTTTTCCGTCGGACGGCCTTCACGCTTGAAGAAGCCACCGGGGATCTTGCCGGCGGCGAAGGTCTTTTCCTGGTAGTTCACGGTCAGCGGGAAGAAATCCTGGCCCGGCTTGGTGGAACGGGCGCCGACCACGGTGCAGAGCACGATGGTGTCGCCGTAGCTGGCCAGCACGGCGCCGTCGGCCTGACGGGCGATCTTGCCGGTTTCGAGGACGAGCTTGCGCCCACCCCAGTCGAGTTCCTTGCGGAAATAATTGAACATACGGTGATGGTCCTTCATCTACGCGATGCAGGCAAACCAAAGCCGGGCGATCCTGCCGGGAAACGGCGTCTCGGGGCACATGGGGCGGACTGCATCGGATGCAGCCGCTGGGTTGGTCCATGTAGCCGGAGGCGCCGCGCTGCTCCCGCACAGCAAATCGTTTTGGCGTGGCTGCTGCCATCGCAGGTATGGGGCGGAATGCCCCGAGGCGGTTAGGCAAGCACCGGGTGATAAAACGTTTTTGCTTCTTTTTTCAAAAAGAAGAGCTTTGGAAGCCGTCCTTTTTTGGAAAAAAGGACCAAAAAACTTTCATCACCCGGCTTATGCGGTGGTTAGCGACGCAGGCCCAGGCTGGTGATCAGGGTCTGGTAGCGGGCCTGGTTCTTGTTCTTCAGGTAGTCCAGCAGGCGACGGCGACGGCCAACCAGCATCAGCAGGCCGCGGCGGCTGTGGAAGTCCTTGGCGTGGATTTTGAGGTGCTCGGTCAGGCTGCTGATCCGGTCGGACAGCAGGGCAACCTGCACTTCGGGGCTGCCAGTATCGGCGGCGCCAGTGGCGTATTCGTTGATGATCGTCGTGCGACGTTCAGCGGTCTGCGACATCGGATTGCTCCTACATAAAAAGTTAAAAGGCGCGCCGGTCCCGGTTACAGGAGCCGTTCGGGCTTCAGCCAGCCATCTTCCAGCCGGCAAAGGCCCAATACGCGACCCCCCGCCATGGCACGGGCCAACCCACCTTCGGGATCGGCCGTCCGAGGAATGCGGCCCATCAACTGCACCAGGCTGATCGCCTGGCCGTGTGACAGGCCGGAGGCTTCCGCATCGGTCAAGGCCAGCGCCGGGATGTCGGCCAGCGCGGTCGCGACTTCAAGCAGGAAGTCCGGGGAAGTGGGCGGGGTATCCTCTGCCCGCTGCAATTTGTCCAGCGGAATCGCGCCTGCCTCGGTAAAGGGTCCCACCCGCAAGCGGCGCAGGGCTGCGACATGGCCGACGGTACCGCAGGCGCGGGCGATGTCGCGGGCCAGGCTGCGCATGTAAACACCTTTGCCGGACTGGACGGCGAAGATCGCGGTGTCGGCGTCCACCCGCTCGATCAGGTCGAACCGGTCCACCCGCGCCGGGCGCGGTTCCATCACCGGGGCACGGCCTTCGCGCGCCATATCGTAAGCGCGTTCGCCGGCGATCTTGATGGCCGAATAAATTGGCGGGATCTGCATGATATCGCCGCGAAACGCCGGCAAAGCGGCGTTGATCGCATCATCGGTCGGGCGGACATCAGAGGTCGCGATGGTTTTGCCATCGGCGTCATCGGTGTCGCGCTCATCGCCGAATTTCAGGGTGAAGTGGTACAGCTTGGTGCCATCCATCACATACGGCACGGTCTTGGTCGCCGCGCCAAAGGCAATCGGCAGCACGCCGGTGGCCAACGGGTCCAAGGTGCCGCCATGGCCGGCCTTTTGCGCATCGAACCAGCGACGCACGCGGTTGACGACATCAGTGCTGGTCAGCCCAGCGGGCTTGTCAACAATCAGCCAGCCGTCCAGCGGACGGCCGTGGGGTTTACGGCGACGCATTGGGAGAAACCTTTTATTCGTCGTCCGCGTGGGACGCGTCGAGATCGCGGGCAACCTCGGGGTTGCGCAGCAGGCTGTCGACATACATCGCATAGTCGATGCTGGTGTCGGCCATGAAGGACAAATCCGGTGCCACACGCAGGCGCAACGCGCGGGCGACCTCGGCGCGCAGGAACGGCGCGGCACGGCGCAAAGCCGGCAGTTTGGCGTCGATGTCGGACCGGCCGAGCCGGGTGACGAACACGGTGGCGCGGCGCAGATCCGGGCCGATGCGCACTTCGGTCACCGTCACCGCCACGTCGATCAGATCGTGATCACGCAGTTCGAACCGGCCGAAAATCCCCGCCAGCACATGGCGAATTTCTTCGCCCACGCGCAGCTGGCGCTGGCTGGGCGCTTTGGCGGAGTGCATCTTGCCGCCGGATTTCTTGACCGGGGCGGGGCGTTTGGCTGCGGGCTTTCCCGCCGGAACGCTGTCTTTCGGCAGCTTTCCGGACGGGATTTTGATCGTGTTGCCGGTGCGGGCCTGCCTCAACCCGGCACCATCTCAACGTCGAAGCATTCGACCATGTCGCCTTCACGCAGATCATTGAAGTTGGCGAAGGACAGGCCGCATTCGTAGCCACGCGCCACTTCGCGGACATCGTCCTTGAAGCGCTTGAGCTGGGTGAGTTCGCCATTGTGGACGACCACACCATCGCGCAGCAGGCGGACGCCGGCGCCGCGCTTGACGAGGCCTTCGGTGACCATACAGCCAGCAACCTTGCCGGTTTTGGTGATGTCGAACACTTTGCGGATTTCGGCGTAGCCCAGGAAACGCTCGCGTGCCTTGGGAGCGACCTTGCCCTTGACCATCTTCTCGATGTCATCAGCGACATCGTAGATGATGCTGTAATAATGGATGTTCACGCCGTCGCGGGTTGCCAGTTCACGGGCCTGGCTGGTGGCGCGGACGTTGAAGGCCACGATCACGGCCTGCGAGGCTTTGGCAAGCTGAATGTCGCTTTCGGTGATCTGGCCAACGCCTGCGATGAGCACGCGCACCTTCACTTCTTCATGCGACAGCTTGAGCACGGTGGCCTGAATGGCTTCCGCACTGCCCTGCATGTCCGCCTTGATGACGATGGCGACTTCTTTCTGCACGCCGGCCTGAATGCGGGCGAGCATTTCGTCCATCGTGCCGCGGGCGGCGGTCATGGCGCCGGAGTTTTTCTCACGCAAGCGGCGTTGGCGCAGCTCGGAGATTTCGCGGGCGCGGCTTTCGTTTTCCACCACCACGAACGGTTCGCCCGCATGCGGCACGCCGGTCAGGCCGAGCACTTCGATCGGCGCGGACGGGCCGGCTTCCTTCAACTGGCGGGCTTTGTCGTCCAGCATCGCACGGACCCGGCCCCATTCGGCGCCAGCGACGATGATGTCGCCCTGTTTCAAGGTGCCGTTCTGCACCAGCACGGTTGCCACCGGGCCGCGACCACGATCCAACCGGCTTTCGATCACCGAACCTTCGGCGGCACGATCCGGGTTGGCGCGCAGGTCGAGGATTTCGGCCTGCAGCAGGATCGCTTCTTCCAGCTTGTCGAGGCCGATCCGCTTAGTGGCGGAGACTTCGACATCCTGAGTATCGCCGCCCATCGCTTCGACCACGATTTCGTGGCTGAGCAGTTCCTGGCGCACCCGGTCCGGATTGGCGTCGGCCTTGTCCATCTTGTTGATGGCGACAATGATCGGCGCGTTGGCCGCCTTGGCGTGCTTAATCGCTTCAATGGTTTGCGGCATCACGCCATCATCAGCGGCGACGACGAGCACGACGATGTCGGTCACGCTGGCGCCGCGCGAACGCATGGCGGTGAAGGCTTCATGGCCGGGCGTATCGACGAAGGTAATACGCGCGCCCGATTTCAGCTGCACCTGATAGGCGCCGATATGCTGGGTGATGCCACCGGCTTCGCCGCCAGCCACATCGGTGGCGCGCAGGGCGTCCAGCAGGCTGGTTTTGCCGTGATCGACATGGCCCATGATGGTGACGACCGGGGCGCGCGGCAGGCGGGCCTCGTCCACATCCACCACGCCATCGAGGCCGATTTCGACATCGTCCTCGCTGACGCGCTTCACGCGGTGGCCGAATTCCTGCACCACCAGCTCGGCGGTATCGGCATCGAGCGTCTGGGTGACGGTGGCCATCACGCCCATCCGCATCAGCGCCTTGATCACGTCGGGCGTGCGGGCGGCCATACGGTTGGCGAGTTCCTGCACCGAAATGGCATCCGGCAGGATCACTTCGCGCACGACTTTCACCTGGTCGGCGCGCAGACGCTCCAACTCGGCCTGGCGGCGTTCGCGATCGCGCTGGCGGCGCACGGAGGCGAGGCTGCGGACGCGGTCGTCCTCACCCTCAATCGCCGCCATCACGTCGATACGGCCAGCGCGGCGGCCATCGGCGCCTTTCTTCGGCGGGGCGACAGCGGGTTTGCGCGGCGGAATGATCACGCCCGCCGGAGTACGGCGGATGGGACGGTTTTCCTCCTCCTCCTCGGCACGGGCCGGGCGGAGGCGCAAGGTCTCGGCGGCATTGCCGGGGGCTGCGGGCGCACCTGGGCGCGTCGGCGCGGCGGGCGTCGCCGGCTTGGCAGCAGCGGGAACGGCCGCAGTGACAGGCGCCGGGGCCGGGGCGGCTTCCGGCACGACGTCGTCGGCGCGATCAGGGTTGGCGGCGCGTGCTGCGGCCGCAGCGGCTTCGGCGGCCCGGCGGGCTTCCTCGGCCTCACGCGCGGCGGCTTCGGCCAAAGCCTGCTCACGCGCGGCTTCCTCGGCGGCCTTGCGGGCCTCTTCCTCGCGGCGGCGGGCTTCTTCGGCGGCGGACAGGATCGAGATCGATTCCTGTTCGCGGCGTTCGGCTTCGCGGCGGGCGTTGTCACGCGCCTGTTCGGCCAGAGCGCGCTGGCGGGCGGCCAGTTCGGTTGCGGTCAGCGCACGGCCTGCGCCGACCGGCGGGCGGCCAGCCTGGGTGCCGCTGCGGGCAACCGGCGGGGCGACAACCGGGGCGGAGGATTGCGGCTGCGGCGCGGCGCTGGGTGCCGCGCTCGGGGTGGGGCTGGATGCAGCGGCGTTCGCGGCAGCCGTAGCGGGCGATGGCGCCAGTCCGAGTGCGCGTTTCTTCCGCACCTCAACCTGCACCACCTTGGTCCGGCCATGGCTGAAGCTCTGTCGCACGGAACCGGCGTCAACCGTCCGCCCGAGTTCCAAACGGCCTGCCGGCCGCAGGGAGAGCCTGCCTTTGCCCGCGTCCTGATCGTTGCCTTCGCTCATCTATTCGCTACATCCTGCATCGCTTCCCAGGGCGGCGCCCCAGGTGTCGTCTTATACGAAAGTCCAACCTGCCGGAAACCTTGGCGGCGATGTGATCGCGTCCTCGGTTTGGCAAGCCTGCGTCGCTCAAGCCGGCTTAACCTCCAGCAGGCCGGCCAGCTTTGCTGACTCAACCCGCAGGCGCTCCGCCAAACGTCCTGGCGCGACGACCACATGCACTGCATGATCACGGCCAAATATCGCACCCAACCCCGCTGCATCGAGTGGGGTGACCACCGACAGCTTAGACCCCGCAGCGCCCAGAAATCGGGCACGCTCATCAGGGCTGCCATCGCTGGCCTGCACCACCACGCCGACACGTCCAGCCGCAATCCACTCCCGCGCCTTGGCGAAACCGCTTATGGCCTGCCCGGCACGACGGGCAAGCCCCAGAGTTTCGGCGATCCGCCGGAGGAGTGCTGCCGTGATGCTGGACACCAGATCCGGCGGCACAACCACCTGACCGCGTGCCGCCCTGGCAAAAGCGCCCTTCTTACAGGCCACTTCTAGCACATCACCCCGGGCGCTCAACCATATTCCCCGTCCGGGCAGGTCTGCGGCGAGATCGGGAACGATCTGGCGGTCGGGTCCGACAACAAAGCGGATCATTTCGTCCTTCGGCAATCGCACGCGGGTGACCGCGCAGCGACGCAGGGGACCGGTTTCCCGCTCGTCCTCGTCAGCGGCCGCGACCGGATCGGGATCGATCTCAGGCGTGGCCGTCCTCCTGCGCTTCACCGGCCGCAGCGGCGTCTTCGCCATCGAACCAATGGGCGCGGGCGCCCATGATGATTTCGTTGGCCGCCGCTTCGTCCAGCGCTTCTTCGCCGAGGATTTCGATCAGCTCGTCCGAGGCCAGATCGGCCAGATCGTCAAGGGTTTTGACGCCCTTTTCGCCCAGCGTGACCAGCATTTGCGGGGTGAAGACCTCGATCGCGGCGACGTCGTCGGTCACGCCCAGGGCGACCCGACGCTCGTGGAGTTCATTGTCGCGCTTTTGCATGAAGGCTTCGGCGCGGCGCAGCAGTTCTTCGGCCACCGACTCATCGAAGCCCTCGATGTCCGCCAGTTCGTCGGTCGGGGTGAAGGCCAGTTCCTCGATGGTGTTGAAGCCTTCCTGCACCAAGAGGCCGGCGATCATGTCGTCCACGTCCAGCGCCTCGACGAACAGGCCGGTGCGGCGGCGGAATTCTTCCTGGCGGCGCTCGCTTTCCTCGGCCTCGGTCAGGATGTCGATATCCCAACGGGTGAGCTGGCTGGCGAGGCGGACATTCTGGCCGCGACGGCCGATGGCGAGCGAAAGCTGATCGTCCGGCACCACCACTTCCACCCGGCCACCGTCTTCGTCGATGACGACCTTGGTGACTTCAGCCGGGGCGAGCGCGTTGACCACGAAGGTCGCGGTCTGCGGCGACCAGGGGATGATGTCGATCTTCTCGCCTTGCAGTTCCTGCACCACGGCCTGCACGCGGCTGCCGCGCATACCGACGCAGGCGCCGACCGGGTCGATCGAGCTATCACGGCTGATCACCGCCATTTTGGCGCGGCTGCCGGGGTCGCGCGCCACGGCCTTGATTTCGATGATGCCATCGTAGATTTCCGGCACTTCCTGCGCGAACAGCTTGGCGAGGAAGCCGGGATGGGTGCGGGAGAGGAACACCTGCGGGCCGCGCGGTTCTTCCCGCACGTCGTAGATATAGGCGCGCACGCGGTCGCCGTTGCGGAAGCCTTCGCGCTGGATCAGTTCGTCGCGGCGCAGCAGGGCTTCGGCGCGGCCGACTTCGACCATCAGGTTGCCGTATTCGGTGCGTTTGACGACGCCGTTGATGATTTCGCCGACGCGGTCCTTGAATTCGTCGTACTGCTTCTTGCGTTCGTATTCGCGCACGCGTTGGACGATGACCTGCTTGGCGGTCTGGGCGGCGATGCGGCCGAAATCGATCGGCGGCAGTGGATCGACGATGTATTCGCCGACCTTGATGCCCGGCTGGAATTTGGCGGCGATGTGGACCGGGATCTGGGTTTCCTCGTTCTCCACCGTCTCGACCGCCTCGGTCCAGCGGGACAGGCGGACATCGCCGGTCTTACGGTCGATGGTGGCGCGGATGTCCTTCTCGTGGCCGTATTTGGCGCGCCCGGCCTTTTGAATGGCCTGCTCCATCGCCTCCAGCACTTCCTCGCGCTCGATCGATTTTTCACGCGCGACCGCATCGGCGACCAGCAGCAGTTCAGGGCGGGCAATCGAGGTATCCATGGGGAAGACCTTCCGGCTAGTTCGGGTGAGATTGGGTGGCGGTGGCGTCGATCAAGGCATCGGTCAGCACCAGCTTGGCGCGACGAATATCGACGAAAGGCAAGGCAATGTCGGTGCCATCGTCCAGGCGCAGCGTGGCGTGAGTGGCGTCGGCACCGAGGATGGTGCCGTTGAAGCGCTTGCGGCCATCGATGGGGAATTGGGTTTCCGCGCGCGCCAGATGCCCGGCGAAGCGCACCCAATCCTTGCGGCGGGTCAGCGGGCGGTCGATGCCGGCGGAGCTGACTTCGAGGGTCCATTCGGTGGGGATCGGGTCATGCACATCCAGCACGGCGCCGACACCGCGGCTGATGCTTTCGCAATCTTCCACCGTGATCATCGCGCCATCGGCGCGGTCGGCCATGATTTGCACCGTCGGGTGCTCCCGGCCAAGCACGGCCACCCGCACCAACTCAAAGCCGAGATCGGCCAACGTGGGGATGATCAGCGCGGCAATCCGCCCTTCCAGCCCGGTATGCACGGGTTGGTCAGGATCGGGGAGCAGTGGTTCGGACGTGGTCAGGGCAGACTCCAAAACAAAATGGCCAAAGCAAAAAGGGCGGCCCGTGAAGGCCACCTCCAGAAGCGCTGGAAGAGGAGAGAGTGGGTTAGCTAGTCCGTACGGCACCAAAAAGCAAGCGCGAAGAGGGCGGCTGCGCTGGTCAGGCGGCGCGGGTTCCGCTTATAGACGGGGCATGAGCGCCATGATGCCCCCCGTTGAGCTGTGCCTGGTTATTCCGGTTTTGAACGAGCGCGACAACATCGCACCGCTGGTGGCCTGCGTGGATGCGGTGTTGGGCGGGATTGGCTGGGAAATTATCTTTGTGGATGATGACAGCCGCGATGGCACGCGCGCGGCCATTGCCGCGGTTGCACGCCAGCATCCCAATGTGCGGCTGCTGCACCGTATCGGCCGGCGCGGTCTGGCGAGCGCGTTCGTGGAAGGCGCGCAGGCCAGCATGGCGCCGCTGATTGCGGCGATGGATGGCGATTTGCAGCATGATGAACGGCTGCTGCCGAAAATGGTCGCGGCGTTGCGCAGCGGGCAGTACGATCTGGCGATTGGCAGCCGGCATGTTGATGGTGGCGGGTTGGGGGAGTGGGACAAAACCCGGGCGGGAATGTCGGACTTCGCCACCAGGCTGTCGCGGATGGTGTTGAAAGTGCCGGTGAGCGACCCGATGACCGGGTTTTTCATGCTCCGCCGTGACGTGTTCGATCAGGCGGTGCGTGGCCTGTCGGCCATTGGCTTCAAAATTCTGCTTGATATCGTCGCCTCCCTGCCCACGCCGCCGCGGATCAAGGAACTGCCTTATGTGTTCCGCACCCGGGTGGCGGGCGAAAGCAAGCTGGATGCTGGGGTGCTGCGGGATTTCGCGCTGCTGCTGGTCGATAAGATGATCGGGCATATCGTGCCGGTCACCTTCGTGCTGTTCGCGGTGGTGGGGCTGTGCGGCATTGCCGCGCATCTGGTGGTGCTGCTGGTGGGCATGCGGCTGGCCGAGTTGCCGTTCGAGCGGGCGCAGTTGCTGGCGACGGCGTTGGCGATCCTCGGCAATTTCGCGCTGAACAACATCTTCACCTTCGGCGACCGGCGGCTGCGCGGCTGGCGGTTTGTGCGCGGGCTGATCACCTTTAGCGCGATCTGCGCGGTGGGCGCGGTCGGCAATCTGGGCGTGGCGTCGTTTTTGTTCGGGGCGCAGCGGTCGTCGTGGTGGTTCGCCGGGCTGGTGGGCGCGGCGATGAGCCTGGTGTGGAATTATGCGGTGTCGTCGGTGGTGACCTGGCGGAAGCGGTGAGCGGTGCCGCGCGTGCAAACCGGGTTCAGCCGGCCTTGGTGACTTCCCAATAGAGCGGGGTGCGACCGGCTTTCAGCGCTTTGGCTTCGTAGCGCGTCGGCGGCCAGCCATCCGGGCGGGTGGTGGCCGGGGCCGGCACGGTGAACAGGGTTTGGTTGGCCAGCACCTCCGTCACCCAGGCTTGATAGGTGGGATCGTCGCTGGCGATGCGCCAGCGGCCGCCGGGGCGCAGGATGCGGGCGAGGTCGGGCAGCAAGGCCGGATGCACGAAGCGGCGCTTGGCGTGCCGGGCTTTGGGCCAGGGGTCCGGGAACAGCAGAAACAGCCGGTCGATGCAGGTATCCGGCAAAGCCCGGATCAGGGTGCGGGCATCGTCGTCCCACAGGCGGAGATTGCCGGGCAGCGGGGCGGTTGCCTCCGCCCCATCCGGCACCAGGCGGGAGAGCAGCGAGCAGAGCCCGTTTTCAAACACCTCACACGCGATCAGCCCGACGCTGGGGTTGGCGAGCATCTGCGCGTACGAATGCTCGCCGCCGCCGAAGCCGACTTCCAGCCAGATCTGGCTGGGTGGGTCGGCAAAAGCGGCGGCGGGGGTGGCGGCGTGGTCGAAGCGCAGGCGCGGCAGCGTTTCGGTCAGCAGCAGGCGCTGGCGCGCCCGCAAGGTCTGGCCGCGCTGGCGCCCGTAAAGCCGGTCCGGCGGCGGTTTTACCGCCCGAACGCGGCCTTCAGCTGCGGCACCAGATCCGTCTTCTCCCACGTGAAGGTACCCTTTTCCTCGTCCGGCTCGCGGCCGAAATGCCCGTATGCCGAAGTGGTCGCATAGATCGGGCGGTTCAGTTTCAGATGTTCGCGGATGCCGCGCGGGCGCAGGTTCATCAGTTCGCGCAGGGTCTTTTCCAGCTTCGCCTCGTCAACCTCGAACGGGTTGCCGTGCAGTTCGACATAGACCGACAGCGGGTCCGAGACGCCGATGGCGTAGCTGATCTGCAGGGTGCAGCGTTCCGCGAGGCCGGCGGCGACGACGTTCTTGGCCAGATAGCGGCAGGCATAGGCGGCGCTGCGGTCCACCTTGGTGGGGTCTTTGCCGCTGAAGGCGCCGCCGCCATGCGGGGCGGCACCGCCATAGGTGTCCACGATGATCTTGCGCCCGGTCAGGCCGCAATCGCCGTCCGGGCCGCCGATGACGAAGTTGCCGGTTGGGTTGATGTAGATCTCGTTCTCCGGCGGCATCCAGCCTTGCGGCAGGCTGTCGGCGATGATGGGGATCAACGCGGCCTTGATGGCGGCCTGGTCCATGCCTTCGTCATGCTGGGTGGAGATGACGAACGAGGTGGCACCGACCGGCTTGCCATCGACATAGCGCAGGGTGACTTGGCTTTTTGCGTCCGGTTGCAGGCCGGCCACGCGCTTGTCGCCGGCGCGGCGCAGGTCGCGGACGGTGTGCAGCACGCGGTGGGCGTAATAGAGCGGGGCCGGCATCAGGCTCGGGGTTTCCGTGCAGGCATAGCCGAACATGATGCCCTGATCGCCGGCGCCTTCGTCCTTGTTGCCGGCGCTATCGACGCCTTGGGCAATGTCGGAGGACTGGGCATGCAGGTGGACGGCGATATCGGCGGTTTTCCAGGAGAAGCCGGACTGATCGTAGCCGATGTCGCGGATCGCCAGCCGGGTCAGGTGGGCGAGTTCCTCATGCGTCACCGTGTCGGGGCCACGGGTTTCCCCAGCCAGCACAACGCGGTTGGTGGTGACGAGGGTTTCACAGGCCACACACGCGCCTGGGGGTCGGCGGCAAGGAACGCGTCGAGCACCGTATCGCTGATCCGATCGGCGACCTTGTCAGGATGACCTTCCGAAACCGATTCGGAGGTAAACAGAAACTCGCCTTTGTCGCGCATAATATGCCCCAAGCTGGATAAAGTGGATGCCGCGAAGCCCCGAAACGTTCCGAGGCGCGGCGTGTTTGACCGAAAGGGGGTGGGGGGTCAACCCATCCCAAGGACGTCCATCATCGAATACAGGCCCGGTGGGCGGGCCATGGCCCAAAGCGCGGCCCGCACGGCGCCGGCGGCAAAGGCACGGCGGTCGAAGGCGCGATGGGTCAGGGTGATGTGTTCGGTGCCGGCGGCGAAAATCAGGGTGTGTTCGCCCACCACCTGCCCACCACGTAGGGCGGCGAAGCCAATCGCGCCGGTTTTGCGGGCGCCGGTATGGCCGTCGCGGCCACTTTCGATCACGTCCTCCAGCCGGACGCCTCGGCCTTTGGCGACGGCGCGACCCAGGCCGATGGCGGTGCCGGACGGGGCATCGACCTTCTGGCGGTGGTGCATTTCGACGATTTCCGCGTCGTAGCCCTCAGCCGGCAAGGCGGCAGCCATGCGCTCGGCAAGGGCGATGGCGAGGGTGACGCCGGGGGAGAAATTCGGCGCATAGACCACGGCGACGCTTTGCGCCGCGCGGGCCACCGCCGCTTCATCGGCGGCCGACAGGCCGGTGGTGCCGAGCACCCAGGCGCAGCCGGCGGCCTGCACCCAGGCCGCGTGCTGTTGCACGGTGGCGGCATGGGTGAAGTCGATCAGCAGGTCGGCACCGGCAATCAGCGCCTCTGTGCTGGAAAACGCGACGCCCGAAGCCGGATCGCGGGCGCTGCCGCCGGCGAATTTGGCCCCGGCGGCGACGACTTCCTCGGCCAGTAGCCGGCCCATGCGGCCGGTGACGCCGGCGACGCCGATGCCTTTATTCATGCGTCAGGCCTTGCCGGAGGTGTCGAAAAACTCTCGCACCTTGGCGAAAAAGCCTTCCGAATCCGGGCTGCCGCGCTTATGGCCGACGGCTTCCTTCTCGAACTCCTCCAGGAGGTCCTTCTGCTTTTTGGTCAGGTGCTGCGGGGTTTCCACCACCACCTGGATGAACATGTCGCCCCGCTGGGTGCTGCGCAGCACCGAGAAGCCCTTGCCGCGCAGGCGGAGTTGCTCACCGGTTTGGGTGCCGGCGGGGATTTTGACCCGCGATTTGGAGCCGTCGATCGAGGGGACTTCGATGTCCGCACCCAGGGCGGCCTGGCTCATGCGCAGCGGCACGCGGCAGAACACGTTGGCGCCTTCGCGCTGGAAGATGGCGTGCGGGCGGATGCCGACATGGACATAGAGATCGCCGGGGACCGTGCCGGGGCCGCCAGCTTCACCTTCACCGGACAGGCGGATGCGGGTGCCGTCTTCCACCCCGGCGGGAATGGCGACGTTCAGCGAACGTTCGCGCTGCACTGTGCCGGCGCCACGGCAGATTTTGCAGGGGTTGCGGATGGTGCGACCGCTGCCGCCGCAGGTCGGGCAGGTGCGTTCGATCAGGAAAAAGCCCTGCTGCGCCCGCACTTTGCCGGCGCCGTTACAGCCGGTGCAGGTGGCGGCGGCGGCGTCCTTGTTTTCCGAACCGGTGCCGGCGCAGGCTTCGCAGGACACGCGGGTGGGCACACGCAGCGGCACCTTGGTGCCGGCGAACGCCTCATCGAGGTTGATTTCAACCTGGGCGCGAATGTCGTTGCCGGCGCGCGGGCCGCGACGCTGGCCGCCACCGCCGCCGAACTGGCTGAACATCTGGTCGAAAATATCGCCGAGGCCGCTGCCGCCGAAGCCTTGCGGGCCGCCGCCGCCACCGCCGCCGTTTTCAAACGCGGCATGGCCGAAGCGGTCATAGGCGCCGCGCTTCTGGTCGTCCTTCAGCACGTCATAGGCCTCGTTCACCTCTTTGAACTTGGCCTCCGCACTGGCGTCACCGGGATTGCGGTCGGGGTGGTACTGCATCGCGAGCTTGCGATAGGCTTTTTTCAGCGCATCCGCATCCGCGTCGCGCGCCACACCGAGTGTTTCGTAATAGTCTTGCTTTGCCATTCCAGCCCTCATGCGGCGCCAGACAGCGCTCCGATTTCCCAAGCCACACGCAAATCGCTGCGCGCTGCAACAAAATCGCGCCCGCCTTCGTGAAGAAGCGCGGGCGCGACCGTCTTAATGCGACCCGAAACCCGGGTCTTAGTGGTTTTTCTTCGACTTGTCGTCCACGTCCTCGAATTCGGCGTCAACGACCTTCTCACCGGCATGCTGGCCGGCGGCGGCATCGCCACCGGCTTCACCGGCGGCTTGCTGGGCCTTGTACATCGCCTCGCCGATTTTCATCGCCGCCTGGCTCAGCCGTTCGGTGGCGGCTTTGAGCGCATCGGCGTCGGTGCCTTCCAGCGCGGTGCGGGCGGCGGCGATCGCGGCTTCGGCTTCGGTCTTGTCGGCCGCTTCGACCTGCTCGCCGTGTTCCTTCAGGTTTTTTTCCACCTGATGGATCATCGCGTCAGCGCCGTTGCGGGCTTCAACGAATTCGCGGCGCTTCTTGTCGGCCTCGGCATTGGCCTCAGCTTCCTTGACCATGCGTTCGATTTCGCTATCCGACAGGCCGCCACCGGCAGTAATGCGGATTTGCTGCTCCTTGCCGGTCGCCTTGTCCTTGGCGGACACCGAGACGATGCCGTTGGCGTCGATATCGAAGGTGACTTCGATCTGCGGCACGCCGCGCGGGGCGGAGGGGATGCCTTGCAGGTCGAAATTGCCGAGCTGCTTGTTGTCGGCCGCCATTTCGCGCTCGCCCTGGAACACCTTGATGGTAACCGCGGTCTGCCCGTCATCGGCGGTGGAGAACACCTGGCTTTTCTTGGTCGGGATGGTGGTGTTGCGGTCGATCAGCCGGGTAAACACGCCGCCGAGGGTTTCAATGCCGAGGCTGAGCGGGGTGACATCTAGCAGCAGCACGTCCTTGACGTCACCCTTCAGCACCGCGCCTTGCACGGCAGCGCCGATGGCCACGACTTCGTCCGGGTTGACATTGCGGGCCGGGTCCTTGCCGAAGAATTCCTTCACCGCGTCGATCACCTTGGGCATGCGGGTCATGCCGCCGACCAGGATCACTTCATCGATTTCAGACGCCGACACGCCAGCATCTTTCAGCGCCGCCTTGCAGGGGGCGAGGGTGCGGCTGATCAGGTCATCCACCAGGCTTTCCAGCTTGGCGCGGGTCAGCTTCAGCACCAGATGCTTCGGCCCGGAGGCGTCGGCGGTGATGAAGGGCAGGTTGATCTCGGTCTCCTTGGAGGAGGAGAGCTCGATCTTCGCCTTTTCGGCCGCTTCCTTCAGGCGTTGCAGCGCCAGCTTGTCCTTGCGCAGGTCGATGCCCTGGTCGCGCTTGAATTCGTCGGCGAGGTATTCGATCACCCGCATGTCGAAGTCTTCACCACCGAGGAAGGTATCGCCGTTGGTGGATTTCACTTCGAAGACGCCGTCGCCGATTTCCAGCACGGACACGTCGAACGTGCCGCCGCCGAGATCGTAGACCGCGATCAGGCCGGACTTTTTCTTGTCCATGCCATAGGCGAGGGCGGCGGCGGTCGGTTCATTGATGATGCGCAGCACTTCCAGCCCGGCGATGCGGCCGGCATCCTTGGTGGCCTGGCGCTGGCTGTCGTTGAAGTAGGCCGGCACGGTGATCACGGCCTGGGTCACGGCTTCGCCGAGATAGGCTTCGGCGGTTTCCTTCATCTTGCCGAGGATGAAGGCGCTGACCTGGCTGGGGGAATATTTTTCGCCACGGGATTCGACCCATGCGTCGCCGTTGTCACCTTTGACGATGCCGTAGGGCACCATGCCTTTGTCTTTGGCAACCAGCGGATCTTCAAAGCGGCGGCCGATCAGGCGCTTAACCGCATACAGCGTGTTGGTCGGGTTCGTCACCGCCTGACGCTTGGCGGACTGGCCGACGAGGCGTTCGCCACTGTCGGACATCGCCACGATGCTCGGCGTGGTGCGGGCGCCTTCGCTGTTCTCGATCACGCGGACATCCTTGCCCTCCATGATCGCGATGCACGAATTGGTGGTACCGAGGTCGATACCAATGACCTTGCTCATCTTAGGCTCCTTGTTAGCGGATCGCAGACGGCCCGAAGCACCATCCGCATCCCCGTGAGTGATACGTCCCCGATGTATTCAGCGTAGGGCCTTGGGGCAAGGGCCATGCTGCCATTTTTTTGGGCAAATTTTGGATCAGGCGGTGGTGTCCACCGCTGGCGGCTCGATCGCGGCGGCGGGGGCCTTGGCGACGACGACCATGGCCGGGCGCAGCAGGCGGCCGTTCAGGGTCCAGGCCTGGGTCCAAGCCTGGATGACGGTGCCGGCCGGGTGGTCGGCGGTTTCCTGCTCGGCCATCGCCTGGTGCAGTTTGGGGTCGAACATCGCGCCGGTCGGGTCTTCGCGCTTGACGCCGTTGCGGTCCAGCAGGTCGAGGAAGCTGCGTTCGACGCCGGTGAAGCCGTCGCGCAGGCGGCCGACGAGGGCGATTTCATCCGAGGCGACCGGGGGGATGGCATCCAGGCCGCGGCGCAGGTTTTCAGCGGCTTCCGCCACATCGCGGGCGAATTTCTGGGTGGCGTACTGGCGGGCGTCGTCCACGTCGCGCTTGGCGCGGGTGCGGACATTGGCGGTTTCGGCCTCGGCCCGCATCCAGCGTTCCTTCATCTCGGCGAGTTCGGCTTCGAGTTCGGTGATGCGGGCGGTGGCGATGTCCATCAGCGCGGTCGGGGCGACGGGGGCGGCATCTTGCGGCGCGGCGTCGGCGGCGTGCTGATCGGTGGGGGAGGCTTGCGGTTCGGTCTGCATGTCCTGATCCAATGACGCTGTGTCGGCTACGCTGTATCGGGCCGAGAGGGGGTACAACCGGCATGGCTGCGACGTTCGCCGTCAGTTAGTGGGCGGGCGCGACGCACACAAGATGCCGGCCTATGAATCTGCGAAGGCTCTGCCCAGCGAATCGAGGCCGGAGGTGCACAGGGCGACGACATTGGGCAAATGCGCGGCGATGTGCGAGGGATTGGCACGGGCGACCCGTTCCAAGTCACGCGCCGCCGCGTTCAGGGCTTCGAGCCCCATTTCGGCGGCGCTACCGGCGATGGCGTGGGCATACATCGCCACATCGCCGGGGCGGTCGGTGGCACCGGCGGCTTGCAGCTTGCGCAGCGTATCTGGCGTGTCTTCCAGGAAGGCCTGCACCACGGCGGCGACCAGGGCGGGGCCTAAGCGGGATTCGAGCAGAGCCAGGGCGGGAAAGGCGGAGAGGTCTCGGGTCATGCGGTCCCTTGGGCCGCGAGGCGGCGAGTGAGGTCGGTGTAGGAAAGCGGGCGGTCGAACAGATAGCCTTGCACCACGTCGCAGCCCAGCGCGAGCAGCGCGTCGGCGACCGGTTGGGTTTCCACCCCTTCGGCCACCACGCTCAGGCCCAGGGCTTCGCACATGCGCAGCACGGCTTGCACCAGCTTGGGGCTTTCCGGGTCGTGCAGCAGGCTGCGGACGAAGCTTTGGTCGATCTTCAGTTCGCTGAACGGCAGGCGCATCAGTGATAGCAGCGAGGAATGGCCGGTGCCGAAATCGTCGATGGAGACTTTGACGCCGCGGATGCGCAGGCGGGTGAGGATTTCCGCCGCGGTGACGAAATCCGCCATGACCGCGCTTTCGGTCACTTCCACCACTACGGTTTCTGGCGCGAGGTGGTAGCGGTCCAACAGGTCGATCACGCTGGCGGGCATGCCGAGGTTGTTGAGGCTGGAGGGGGAGAAATTCACCGCCATGGTCAAAGTCGGGTCGATCGCATGCCAGTCGCGCAGGGCTGCGCCGGCTTGTTCGAGCACGACCCAGGTGAGCCGCTCGATCAGGCCGGCGGCTTCGGCCACCGGGATGAAGGCGATCGGCGGGATGATGTCGCCGGATGTGGTGCGCCAGCGGGCCAGGACCTCCACCCCCACCATGCGGCCGGTGCGCAGGCTGATCTTGGGTTGGTAGAGGCAGAAAATCTCCCCATTGGTCAGCGCGGCGGCGATGCGGTCCGGGGTGACGTCGGCATAGTTGGGCGGGGCGGCGATGTGCGGGCGTTCCGGCAGGCTGCCGAGCAGGGTGACGAGACGGTCGAGGTCCAGCGGCTTGGCCAGCGTACCGGCGACACGCAGGCCGAGGGCGGAGGCGAGC
Source organism: uncultured Rhodospirillales bacterium (assembly GCA_903893975.1). Lineage (GTDB taxonomy): Bacteria > Pseudomonadota > Alphaproteobacteria > Acetobacterales > Acetobacteraceae > CAITOL01. The sequence goes on from CAITOL010000200.1 coordinate 23,614, forward strand.
CGGGCGGAGGCTTCGCGCACCCGTTCATCGAAGCCGGACATGAAGACCAGCACCGGGTCCGTGCCGCCGGTGTAGAGCGAGCGCAGCAGTTCGATACCGTCATTATCCCGCAGGCTGAGGTCGAGCACGACGACGTTGAAGGCATGCTGGGCCAGTAAGGCGCGCGCTTCCTCGACGCTGGCGGCGCTATCGACGATGAAACCGGCCTTCGACGCGGTGCCGGCGACGATCAGGCGTTGCACCCGTTCGTCGTCCACCACCAAGGCCCGGCGGACCGCGCCGGCGGCGGGCGCGGTGACCGTTGTTGTCTGCACATCGACCGCCATCTACGGCTCCTGAGATAGATCCGGAACCGTGCCGCAAAGCCATGGTCAAAGGGTTAACCCGGCACGATTTTCACGTCCCGGCTTTACCCTAAACGGCCGATGGCTGCCATAACCGCAGCGGTTTGCTCCACGATGACCATGTGGCCGGCTTCCGGCACGCTGACCAGTTCTGCGCCGTTGATCGCCGCTTTGAAGGCTTGGGCGTAGGGGGCGGGTACCATGCGGTCTGAATCGCCCCAGACCAGCACGGTTCTGGCCTTGATGCGGTGGATGCGGTCTTTCAGGCCGCGTTCGGGGATGGGGAACAGCAGCTTGCCGGCCATGCCGAGCTGGCGGGCGTTGCGGACCAGGAAGGGGATGAGGAAGGCCGGGTCCTGCATGTTGACGTTGCGGGTCATGGTGGCGGCGCCGGCCACCGGGTCGTGAAACAGCACCGCTGGCAGTTCGCGTGGCAGCAGGCTGAACAGGTCTGGCACCGGGTGGCTGTCGATCCAGAGGCCCGCGGCGGCGATGAGGCAGAGGCGGTCGATGTCGTTGGGGGCGACGGCGGCCATTTCGGCGGCGATCATGCCGCCGAGGGAGTGGCCGACCAGAATGGGCTTGTGCAGGCCGAGGGCGGCCAGCACGTCGTAGGTGTGCAGGGTGACATCGAGCATGTCGCGGATGTCTGGATTGTCTTCGCTTTCGCCGTAGCCGGGCAGGAACGGGGCGTAGAGGTGGTATTTTGCCGCCAGGGCGGCGAGGAACGGGCTGTCGGCGGTGATGCCGCCGGCGCCGTGCAGGAAGACCAGATCCGGGCCGCTGCCGCCTTCGAGATATTCGACCGCGCCTTTCGGGGTTTGGATGGTTTTGCTGGTGATCATTTCGCGGGCACCATCTGGCTCGGGGTGGGGGCGAAATCCGCGCCGAGCGGGGCCGGCACCGCGCGTTGCGCCAGCGGGCTGCACCAGAAGCGGTTGTCGTCCTTGTAGTCCGGCCACATGTCGCGCAGGTGCGGCAGCACTTTTTCGGCGAACAGCTTGGTCGAATACATGCACAGATCCTTGGGCATGTTGCCGACATGCAGCAGCAGGAAGATGTTGCCGACGTTGAGGCCCTTGATCAGTTCCTCAAAGCGCTGGCGCACGGTTTCCGGGCTGCCGGCGATGATGTAGCCGCCGTCCACCAGGTCTTTCCAGGTGAGCGAGGGGTATTCGGCGCGGCCATATTGGTTGAGCGCCCCGGTCTGGATGGTTTTGACGGTGCGGTAGCCGGGCGCGTCGGCGAAGCCGGCATAGACGTGCAGGCAGCGATTGTAGAAATAATGCGCGTGGCCGGAATAGAGCCGCTCTGCCTCGGCATCGGTTTCGGCCACGAACACGGTTTGCGCGAAGCCGGCGCGGTAGGGCGAGGCATCGGGCGCGTTGCGTTTGGCCACCTGGTCCCAATAGCCTTGCAGCAGCGCCTTGGCGCGGATGTAGCCGCTGAAGCTGAGGTAGGAGTAGGAATAGGTGTTGTCGATACAGAAATCATAGGTTTCGACGGAGCCGCCGCCGGGGATGTGGATCGGCGGAAACGGCTTTTGCAGCGTTTTCGGCCAGATGTTGACGTGGCGCAGCTTGTTGTAGCGGCCGTTGAAGGCGAAGGGCTTATCTTCCGTCCAGGCGCGGATGATCATGTCATGCGCTTCGGCGTATTTTTCCCGAGTGAGTGCGGGGATCTGGCCGTAGCAGAAATTGGTGTCCATCGAGGTGCCGACCGGGAAGCCGGCGACCAGGCGGCCGCCGGACATCACGTCCAGCATGGCGAATTCCTCCGCCACCCGGACCGGCGGGTTGTAGAGGGCGATGGAATTGCCGAGCACGACGATGGCGGCCTTCGAGGTGCGGCGGGTCAGGGCCGCGGCCATCAGGTTGGGCGAGGGCATCAGGCCGTAGCCGTTCTGGTGGTGTTCGTTGATGCCGACGCCGTCGAAGCCGAGCGTGTCGGCGTATTCCAGCAGGTCCAGATAGTCGTTGTAGACTTCGTGGCCGCGCACCGGGTCGTACAGATTGCTGTCGATATCGACCCAGACGGAGCGATGCTTCTCCCGGAAATCATCCGGCAGATCGGGCCAGGGCATAAGGTTGAACCAAGTGAATTTCATTGGCGCGTATCCCCTGTTGTTTTTTGTTGGCAAAACGCTAGCGCGCGCCGGGCGGGGGATGCAAATCTTTTAGCGTCGGCCGCGGCGGGCGCACCCCGGCTTGACTCCCGCCCGGCTGCGGTGCCATCGCTTCGCCACATTGTTCGCGAGGCCGATCCTGCTTGCCCCAGATTTCGCTGCATAGCCCGGTTGGCGACATCACCGTGTCCGAGGAGGACGGTGCGATTGTCGCTTTGGACTGGGGTTGGGGCCGTGACCAGGCGGCGACGCCGGCGCTGCTGGAGGCGCGGGCGCAGCTTTACGACTATTTCGACGGCAAGCGGCCCGGATTCGCGCTGAAACTGGCGCCGGCCGGAACCGCGTATCAGCAGCGGATCTGGGCTGCGTTGTGCGAAATTCCGGTGGGCACCACCTGCACCTATGTGGATATCGCGCGCCGGGCTGGGGGGTCGCCGCGATCGGTGGGCGGTGCGAATAGCCGCAACCCGATTCCCATCATCATTCCCTGCCACCGCGTCGTCGCCGCCAACGGGTTTGGTGGCTATTCTGGCGGTGACGGGCTGCCGACCAAGCGGATTCTGCTGGACATCGAAGCCCGCTTTGCGGGTCAACCCACTTTGCTCTGACCGATACGGACACCCGAAACATGACCAAAGCGATTCGAATTCACGCCCATGGCGGCCCCGATGTGATGCGTTGGGAGGATGTGCCCACGCCCGATCCGGCACCGGGTGAGGCGTTGGTGCAGCATGGCGCGGTGGGGCTGAACTATATCGACGTCTATTTCCGCACCGGGCTGTACAAGACCGCGCTGCCGGCCACGCTGGGCATGGAAGCGGCCGGCACCGTGCTGGCGATCGGCGCGGGCGTGACCGAGGTGGCGGTGGGCGACCGGGTTGCCTATGCCGGCGGGGCGATCGGTGCCTATGCGACCGAGCGCTGCATTGCCGCGGACAAGCTGGTGAAGCTGCCCGATAGCATCGATTTCGCCACCGGGGCGGCGATGATGTTGCAGGGCATGACGGCGCAATATCTGCTGCGGCGCACGCATAAAGTGCAGCCGGGCGAGACGATTGTGGTGCATGCCGCCGCCGGTGGGGTGGGGCTGATTATGTGCCAATGGGCGCGCCATCTGGGGGCGACCGTGATCGGTGTGGTGTCGACCGAGGAGAAGGCGGACCTGGCGCGGGCCAATGGCGCGCATCACGTGCTGATCGGCCATGGCAACCTGCCCGCCGAGGTCAAGCGCATCACCGGGGGCGCGATGGTGCCGGTGGTGTATGACAGCGTGGGCAAAGACAGCTTTATGGCCAGCATCGACAGCCTCGCACCGCTCGGGCTGATGGTGAGCTTCGGCAATGCGTCCGGCCCGGTGCCGCCGGTGGATATCGGCATGCTGTCGGCCAAAGGGAGCCTGTTCCTGACCCGGCCGACGCTGGCGAGCTATACCTCCAAGCGCAGCGACCTGCTGGCGACGACGCAGGATCTGTTTGATGTGGTGGCGGCGGGGATTGTGAAGATCCAGGTCAACCAGAGCTTTGCCCTGGCGGATGCGGCGAAAGCGCATATCGCGCTTGAGGCGCGGCAGACCACCGGGAGCACGGTGTTGCTGCCGTAGAAGGCTGGCTTCCCCTTGTCGGCTTGGTTCAGGCAAGGGGAAGCACTGCTTTTTTGAAAAAAGCAGCAAAAAACTTTCGATCCTTTGGTGCCGTGCGCAGCCGGTTGGCTCCGTGGTGTACGGCGAAGCCTAGGAAGTGATAAAGTTTTTTTGGTTCTTTTTGTTCACAAAAAGAACACTCTCCCCCCCTGCCCTACTCCCGAAAACTCGGATCAATCCGGTCCAGCCGCTTCAGCAGCGCCGGCCATTCCAGCAGGCCGCGGCGGCGTTCGCCGGTGGGTTTGAACAGGCGGTTGGTTTGCGCCACCGCCTCGGCTGAGGGCATGTGCAGTTCGGTGTTGCAGGACAGCGTCATCACCTGCAACTCGCAGGCGCGTTCCAGGCGGAACAGGTTGTTGAACGCTTCGGGGATCGAGGTGCCGGTGACCAGCAGGCCGTGGTTGCGCAGGATCATCACCTCCCGATCGCCGAGATCGGCGACCAGGCGGGCGCGTTCATCGAGGTTGAGCGCCGGGCCTTCGAATTCGTGGTAGCCGATATCGGTGAAGCGCATGGAGGATTGGGCGAGCGGCAGCAGGCCGCAGGCCATTGCGGAGACGGCCATGCCGGGTAGGGAATGGGTGTGGATGACGCAATCGACATCCGGGCGGGCCATGTGGACGGCGCTGTGGATGACGAAGCCGGCTTTGTTGGCGCGCAGGCCGGTCGGGTCGAACAGCACCTTGCCGGTTTCGTCGACCTTGACGAAGCAGGATGCGGTTATCTGGTCGTAGAGGTAGCCGTAGGGGTTGAGCAGAAAAGTCCCTTCCTCCCCCGGCACGCGGACGGAGATGTGATTGGCGATCATCTCATCCCAGCCGTAATGATTGACCAGCCGGTAGCAGGCGGCGAGGTCGACGCGGGCTTGCCATTCTTCTGGCGAGACCTGATCGCGCACATTGGCGAGCGTTGCGGTGACGGCGTCCATGCTGGTTTCCCCCAAATTTGCTTGGGCGGCAGCTTGGCGGGAACTGGCCGGGCTTGCAACGCATTCGGGGCGGGGCGATGCTGCGCGGATGGAGCCACACAGCACAACAACAGCCGCGCCGGAAGCGGCCAGCCCCGAGGCGATCCGCCGGCGCAGCCGGATTACCGCGCTGATCGTGGCCTGCGCATTGTTTATGCAGAACCTGGACAGCACGGTGATTTCCACCGCTTTGCCGACCATGGCGCGGGCCTTTGGCGCCGACCCGGTGCATATGAATGTGGCGCTGACCAGCTATCTGCTGTCGCTGGCGGTGTTTATTCCGGCGAGTGGCTGGATTGCGGACCGGTTTGGCGCCAAGCAGGTGTTCCGGCTGGCCATTCTGGTGTTCACCGTGGGCTCCGTGCTGTGCGGGCGGGCGGATAGTCTGGGGTTTCTGGTCGCGGCGCGGATTTTTCAGGGCATTGGCGGCGCGATGATGGTGCCGGTGGGCCGGCTGGTGCTGCTGCGGACGGTGCCGAAGCATGAATTGGTCGCGGCGATGGCCTGGCTGTCTACGCCGGCCTTGCTGGGGCCGGTGCTGGGGCCGCCGATTGGCGGCTTTATCGTGACGTATTTTTCCTGGCCGCTGATTTTTGACATCAACATCCCCATCGGCCTGCTGGGCGTGGTGCTGGTGAGCAAGTTTGTCGAGGATGTGCGCGAGCCGCTGCACACGCGGTTCGACTGGCGCGGCCTGGCGCTGTCCGGCACCTGCCTGGCCAGTTTGATGTTCGGGCTGGAGACCGCCGGGCGCGGGGTGGTGGAGCCGGCTTTGACCCAGGCGATGCTGGGGCTCGGGGTGGTGTCCGCGTTGCTGTACGCGTGGCATGCGCGGCATACCGCCGCGCCGTTGCTGGATTTCAGCCTGTTGCGGCACCGCACGTTTCTGGTGGCGGTGACCGGCGGCACGCTGTTTCGCATCGGGATTGGCGCCATTCCGTTTCTGCTGCCGATGATGTTGCAGCTGACCTTTGGCAAATCCGCGGCGCAAAGCGGGCTGATCACGTTCGCCAGTTCGCTGGGGGCGTTGCTGATGAAGCCGGCTTCGACCCGGGCGCTGCGCTGGCTCGGGTTTCGCGATACGCTGGTGGCCAATGCGGTGCTGAGCGCGGTGCTGCTGGGGGTGATCGGGCTGTTCCGGCCGGATTGGCCGGCGGCGGTGATCTACACCATTCTGATCGCGGGCGGGTTTTTCCGGTCGTTGCAGTTCACCGCCTATAACGCACTGGCCTATGCCGATGTTCCGCGCCCGCAAATGAGTGCGGCGACCAGCTTTTACGCCACTGTGCAGCAGGTTTCGATGACGCTGGGCGTGTCGGCCGGGGCGGCGTCGCTGACGATCAGCATGGCGGCGGCGGGGCATAGCACGCCGATGCTGGCGGATTTCACCATCGCGTTTCTGGTGGTGGCGACCAGCACGATGCTGTCCACCCCGGTATCGCTGCTGATGCCGCGCCATGCGGCGACCGAGGTGAGCGGGCACGCCCAACGCGGCTGAGATGTTGCCTCAATGGCCAAATCCCCGGCGCAGCCAGTCGACAACCCGCAATGGCCGAGGCCGAGGTGCCACCGCGGCGTGCCGGCGGGCGTAGATTTCGGTCAGCAGCACCTCGCCTCCCGAGGCGCGCTCCAGGGTCATGCGCCGGTTGAACGTTTCCGCCGAGCCGGGGTGATGGCCGATCACCACCACCCCGGCTTGCGGCAGCATGTCGACAAGCAGGCGCAGCATGGTTTCGGCGGAGACCGGATCGAGCGCATCGGTGGAATTGCCGAGGATGATCCAGCTCGGCCGGAACAGCACCAGCCGAGCGAAGGACAGGCGTTGCATTTCAGCGCCGGTCAGCACGCGCTCCCAGTCCGATACCTCATATAGCCGTTGCACCAGATGCGGCAGACCCGCCCAGGCCAGCGCATCGGCAAGCGCGGTGTCGGGGTGCATATCGCTCTCCCCGGGAAACGCCAGCGCCCGGCGCAAACTGCCCTCCGGCAGAAACGGGCTACGCCCGACCGCGATCATCTCGGCGTCGTCCGGCAGAGTCACATGTCCCCTCCCCCACGGCCAAATGCCGGCGAGGACTCGGAACAGCACGGATGCGGCTTCCGGGTCGCCGTCGACCAGCACGAGTTCGCCCGGTGCCACGTGCAGGGTCAGCGCGGAAAGAATGGCGGTGCCATCGGGGGCGGCGACCCACAGATCCTGCACGCCGAGCGATGACGCGGCGGTGCGGTCGAGATTGATCGCCGTATCGCCGGAACGCGCCGCTTCAAGGGCGACGATCCGCACTGCCTCCTCCAGCGCCAACACCCGCTCGACCGAGGCACGCCATTCCGCGAGACGAGGCAGATTGTCCACCGGCCAGGACAGCGCGCTGGTGACTTGCTGAAAAGCCTGGGCCGATTGCATCAACCCACCGAGCGAAAACGCGCCGCTGAGAAAGCGTGGTGTGCCAACCAGAATGGGAAACACCGCCGCCAGGGTGCCATAGCCGGACGAGAACGCGACCAGACGGCCAAGGCCGGTGGACTGCGCCCGCCAAGAGGGCGCGATATCCTCAAAATGGCCGCCAAGACGGGCGCGTTCGAAAGCCTCGCCGCGCGCGACCGCGATCGGCTCGGCACGGCCATGCGCCCGCACCAGGCTGAACCGGAAATCGGCTTCCTTGGTCTGGCGGCTGTCGGTGGCGTGCACTAGCGGTCGGCCGAGCACGAAGGCGACCACAGCGCCGGTGCCGGCATACAGGAACGCGAGCATGACGAGATGGCCGGGGATTGGCACGCCGGCAAAATGGACCCAACCGGACAGCGACCACAGGATGCCGACAAAGGTGCCCAATAGCAGCACGCAGGAAAACAGGCTGCTGGCCAGATCGATCGCTGCTTCCACCGCGATCCGGATGTCCTCGGCAATCCGACCGTCCGGGTTGGCGTGATCGCCGGGGATCAGGGCGGCCTGGTAGTGGCGGGCATTGTCCATCCAGTTGCCGATCACCCGTGCGGTGAGCCAGCGGCGCCAATCCAGATAGAGCTTGCGGCGGATGCCGAGATGCGCGGTGTTGGCTACCATGGTGCCGAGCACGATGAGGGTGAAGATGCCGATTTGAGCCATCGCGCCATCGGTTGACCGGCGCTCGAGCGCGTTGAACAGATCGGCGCTCCAGAGATTGAGGCGCAGCGCGAGCAGGACCTGACCAATGACGACGCCCACCAACGCCGCGATCAGGGCACGCGGCTTCCAGCCGCCCGCGCCAGTCCAGTAGTGGCCGGTCAGGCGCACGAAGTCGCGGAAGAATGTGGGCTTGCGCCCAGGTTCCACATTTTGGCCCCGAGGAGGGGCGGGGGCCTCAGGGTACTCCGCATCGTCGATGCAGGTCATTGCTGTCCTCTGGATGCGTGGCCGTTACGTCTATATGGGGCAGGCTTTCGCCAGGGTCGCGTGAGGGGAAATACCTAGCCACCCGGAGCCACCTTTCCGCGTTATGCACAAATGGCTATATCGATGGGATGCTGGATGTGCTGACGCATAATGAGTGGGAGGCCGTGGCGCTGACCCTCGAGGTCGCGACAAGGGCTGTGCTGTTCGGGCTGCCGTTGGCGGTGCTGACGGCGCTGGTGCTGGCGCGCGGGCGGTTTTTCGGGCGGGCCGGGCTGGACGCGCTGGTGCATCTGCCGATGGTGCTGCCGCCGGTGGTGGTGGGCTGGTTGCTGCTGCTGGTGTTCGGGGTGCGCGGGCCGGTGGGGGCGCTGCTGCGCGACTGGTTTGGTGTGCGGCTGGTGTTCACCTCCACCGGTGCCGCGCTGGCCTGTGCGGTGATGGCGTTTCCGCTGATGGTGCGGGCGGTGCGCCTGTCGCTCGAAGGGGTGGATCGCGGGTTGGAGCAGGCGGCGCGCAGCCTGGGGGCCGGGCCGCTGGATCGGTTTTTCAGCATCACCTTGCCGTTGGCGGCGCCGGGCGTGGTGGTGGGGGCGATTGTGGGCTTTGCCGCCTGCCTGGGGGAATTTGGCGCGGTGATTACCTTTGCCGCCAATATTCCCGGCCAGACCCAGACCTTGCCGCTGGCGATTTACGCCGCATTGCAGACGCCGGGGGGCGAGGCGGTGGCGGCGCGGCTGTCGCTGGTGTCGATCTTGCTGGCATTGGCCGGGCTGCTGGCGGCGGATTGGCTGGGCCGGCGGCTGCGGGCGCGGGTGGGGCAATGATCGCGGTTGATCTGCGGCATGATTTTGGCGGCTTCATGCTGGATGTGCGCTTTGACGCGCCGGCGGGGGTGACGGCGCTGTTCGGGCCATCCGGCGCCGGGAAATCCAGCGTGGTGGCCGCGCTGGCCGGATTGCTGCGGCCGGATGCCGGGCGGCTGGTGGTGGATGGGGTGGTGCTGTCTGACAGCGCGACCGGGGCGGATGTGCCGGTGGAGCGGCGGCGGCTCGGCCTGGTGTTTCAGGATGCGCGGCTGTTTCCGCATATGACGGTGGCGGGGAATTTGCGCTACGGGCTGCGGCGGGCGCCGGCGGGGCCGATCGGGTGGGATGTGGTGGTCGATCTGCTCGGGCTGGCCGGGTTGCTGGCGCGGCGGCCGCATAGCCTGTCGGGTGGGGAGCGGCAGCGTGTGGCGATTGGCCGGGCGCTGCTGTCGCAGCCACGGCTGCTGCTGCTGGACGAGCCGCTGGCCAGCCTGGATGCGGCGCGCAAGGCGGAGATTCTGCCGTATCTGCTGCGGCTGAAAACCGCGCTGGCGCTGCCGATGGTTTATGTGACGCACGCGCTGGAGGAGGTGTTCTTCCTGGCCGACACGCTGGTGTTGCTGGAGGCCGGGCGGGTGCTGGCGTGCGGCGGGGTGGCGGCGCTGTCCAGCCGGGGCGATTTGCCGCTGGCGGCGCGCGATGATGCGGCGGCGGTGCTGGATGCCGAGATTGCCGAGCACCATCCGGCGCGGCGGCTGTCGTTGCTGCGGGCCGGGGGGATGGTGCTGTGGGTGCCGCTGCTGGGCGGGGCGCTGGGCAGCAAGGTGCGGGTGCGCATCCCGGCGCGGGAGATTATTCTGGCCACCGAGGCGCCGAGCGCGATCAGCCTGCACAACGTAGTGCCCGGCACGGTGCGGGCGATCCACGCGGATGCGGCACGGCATGCGGCGCTGGTGGAGATCGATGCGGGCCAGGCGACCCTGCTCGCACGGGTGACGCCGGATGCGGTGGCGCGGCTGGCGCTGACGGTGGGTGGGCCGGTGCTGGCGTTGATTAAATCTATGGCGGTGGATGTGCGGCCGGCGGGTTAGCGGGTGGCGGCGGCCATCAGCCGGGTGTTGTGGCGCATCATGTCGAGATAGGTGCTGGCGGGGCCGTTGGCGGGCGATAGCGCATCGCTGAACAGGGTGCCGCCGATTTTGACCCCGGTTTCGCGGGCGATCTGGCGGAGCACGGCGCTGTTGGAGATGTTTTCCAGGAACAGAGCGGTGATGTTCTGCGCCCGGATCTGGCCGATCAGGCGGCGAAGGTCCTTGGCGCTGGGCTCACTTTCGGTGGAGAAGCCTTCGGGGGCGAGGAAATCGACGCCGTATTCGGCGCCGTAATAGCCGAGAGCGTCGTGGGTGGTGATGATGCGGCGGCGGGCGCGCGGCAGCGGGGCCCAGGCGGCGCGGATGTCCGCGTCCAGCGCATCGAGGCGTTGCAGGTAGCGGTCGGCGGCGGCGGCGTAGGCGGTGGCGCCGTCCGGGTCCGCGGCGCTGAGGCCGGCGCGGAGATTGGCGATGTAGGCGCGCAGGTTGGGCACGCTTTGGAAGGCGTGCGGGTCTGTGCCGCCATCCGGCGTCTGGCGCGGGGCGATGCCGGCGGTGGCGACGATCAGGCGGCCGCGGAAGTTGGCGGCCTGGGCGAGGCGATCCATCCAGCCTTCAAAGCCAAGGCCGTTGACCACCAGCACATCCGCCTGGGCGACGGCGCGGAGGTCTGACGGTTTGGGCTGGTAGACATGGGTGTCCTGATCCGGGCCGACCAGCATGGCGACGCGCAGGCGCGGGCCGGTGAGGTTTTGCACGAGGTCGGCGAGGATGGAGAAGCTGGCCATGACCCGGAGGGGCGAAGCGGCTTGGGCTGATACAGGCAGCGCCGCGAGAGCAAGGCACAGAGCGCGGCGGCGTGACAGCATGGGGGCCTCTCGAGGATGCGTTATGTTATATCATAACGTACCCTTGGCGCCGGCGGCAAGCGGCAGGGGGGTTAGGGCAGCGGATACCAGGCCGGCCGGCGTTTTTCGGCGAAGGCGGCGGTGCCTTCCAGGCCTTCGGGGGAGCTGCGCTGCAGCCAGCCTTCATGCGCGAGCATGTCCATCGCCCGTTGGTCGAGGGTGAGGCCGTTGGCCGCGAGGAAGGAGTGTTTGGTGACCGCGACGGCGCCGGGGGCGCTGAGCAGGATGGCGTCCAGCACCTGCGCGAGGCGGGCTTCCATGGCGTCGGCCGCGACGACTTCGTGCACCAGGCCGATGCGCAGGGCCTCGGCGGCGTCGAAGCGTTCGCCGGTGAGGGCGTAGCGGCGGGTTTGGCGCAGGCCGATGGCGTTGACCATATGGGTGCTGATCGGCGACGGGGTGACGCCGACGCGGACCTCGGTGATGCCGAACAGGGCGGCGGGGGTGGCCAGGGCGACATCGACGCAGCAGGCGATGCCGGCGCCGCCGCCGAAGCAGGCGCCGTGGATGATGGCGATGGTGGGTTTGGGGAACTCGTTCAGCCGCTGCATGGCGACGGTGGTGGCGAGCGAGGCAGCGAAGGCGTCCGCGGGCGGGGCTTTGGCGATCTGGCCGAGCCAGTTGATGTCGGCTCCGGCGGCGAATTGCTTACCGGCGCCGCGGATGACGACGGCGCGGACCGCTGGGTCGGCGGCCAATGTCGCTAGCCCGTCGGTGAGGGCGGCGAGCAGCTCCGCATTATAGGCGTTGCCGCGTTCGGGGCGGTTGAGGGTGACGGTGGCGATGCCGCGCGCATCGACGGCGAGCAGCACGACGCTCATGCCAAGGCACCTCCGGCGGCGAAATAGGCTGGGTCGGTATTGGCGCCGCAGACCAGCACGCCGACGCGGGCGCCGGCGGGCGGGACCCAGGCGCCGGAGAGCAGGGCGGACAGGGCGGTGGCGCCGCCGGGCTCGGCGATCAGGCGGAGGCGATCCCAGAGCAGGCGTTGGGCGGCGCGGATGGCGTCGTCCTCCACCAGCACGGCCGCGGACACGTGCTGGGCGGCGATGGGGAACATCAGATCGCCGATCTGGCGGGCGCCGAGCGCGTCGGCGGCGTAGCCACCGACCGGGCCTGCGACCGGATGGCCGGCTTGCAGGGCATTGTAGAGCGCCGGGCAGCCGGTGGGCTCCACGCTGACCACCTTGATGCGGCCAGCGAGCCAGGCGGCCATGCCGCCGATGAGGCCGCCGCCGCCGGTGGCGACCAGGATGTGGGTGAGGTCGGCGGCGTCTTCCTCGAACTCCTTGGCGGTGGTGCCTTGGCCGGCGAGCACGTCGGCGTGGTCGTAGGCGTGCACTTCGAGCGCGCCGGTTTCGGCCTGGCGGGCTTGGCTGGCCTGGAGTGCCTCGGCATAGGCGGCGCCGACGCGGACGAGCCGGGCGCCGAAGCTTTCAATGCGGGCGCATTTGGCCGGTGGCGTGCGTTCGGGGACGTAGATTTCCGCCGTGAGGCCGAGCTTGTGCGCGGCATAGGCGACGGCGGCGCCGTGATTGCCGCCGGATGCGGCGATGACGCCGCTGGCTGGCAGGGTGCCGGCGTCACGCGCACGCAGAATGCGGTTGAAGGCGCCGCGCGGCTTGAAGCTGCCGGCGTGTTGCAGCAGTTCCAGCTTCAAGGTCAGGGCGTAGGGCAGCCCGAGATCGTCCGGTGCGAGGCGCAGGATCGGGGTGCGGCGCACATAGGGGGCGATACGGTGGGCGGCGGCGGCGATGTCGTGCGGAAGGATGCTCATGCCGTAGGCATGGCATGGGCGCAGGGGGTGCGGCAAGCCGCGGGCTTACCAGCCCGGGCGCTTGCGGCTATAAGCGCGCTATGCAGGTGCATGGAAGTTGTGTCGCGCGTGGGGGCGCAGGCGTGCTGTTGCTCGGCCCGTCCGGGGCGGGAAAGTCCGACCTTGCGCTGCGGCTGCTGGATCGCGGTTTCGCGTTGGTCGCGGATGACCGGGTGGACATTGCCGATGGCTGCGCGCAGGCGCCGGCGGCGTTGGCGGGATTGCTGGAAGTGCGCGGCCTGGGGATTGTGAAGCTGGCGCATTGCGCCTCGGCGCGGCTGGCGCTGGTGGTGGAGTTGGGCGCGGCGGCCGCGCGCCTGCCGGCGCCGGCGCGGTATGCCCCGCTCGATCTGCCGTTGCTGGCGCTGGATGCCGCCGCCGCTTCGGCCGCGCAACGGGTGGAGTGGGCGTTGGACTGCGCGCTGGGCGCACGGGCGCAGCTGGCGGGAGCGTTCGCGGCATGAACCCGTCGCCGCCGCGCGTGGTGCTGGTGACCGGGCTTTCGGGCGCGGGCAAAGCCTCCGTGCTGCATGCGTTGGAGGATCTGGGCTGGGAGACGATGGACAACCTGCCCTTCTCCCTGTTGGAGGAGATGTTGACCCGGCTTACCCCGGACCAGCCGCGCCGGCTGGCGTTGGGGGTGGATGTGCGGTCGCGCGGGTTCGATGCGGCGGCTTTGGGCGGCTTGCTTGAGCGCTTGAGGCGCAACACTGACATGCGGTTTGATCTGGTCTACTGCCAGGCCGATGATACGGTGCTGTTGCGGCGTTACACTGAAACCCGCCGGCGCCATCCGCTGTCGCCACAAGGGCGGGTGGCGGATGGGATTGCCAAGGAGCGGGCGCTGACGGCGCCGTTGCAGGCGGCGGCGGATTTTGTGGTCGATACGTCCGAACGTTCACTTGCGGCGCTACGCCAATGGATCGACAGCAATTTCGGCCAGGATGAGGCGGAGGAGACGCGGCCGGGCCTGGCGATTTCGCTGGTGTCTTTCGGCTATCCCGCCGGGCTGCCGCGCGAGGCGGACCTGGTGTTCGACGTGCGATTTTTGCGCAATCCGCATTACGACCCGGTGCTGCGGCCGCTGACCGGGCGCGATCCGGCGGTGGCCGCGTATGTTTTTGCTGACCCGGATTACGAGGAATTCTTCCGGCGCCTGACCGATCTGCTGGACCTGCTCTTGCCCCGCTTCGTTCAAGAGGGCAAAAAATATGTCACTGTTGCGATCGGTTGCACGGGCGGGCGTCACCGCTCCGTGACCACTGTCGAGCGGCTTGCCCGTTTTCTGCGCGAAGCGTCCTGGCGTGTGAGCATCACGCACCGGGAAATTGCTTCCGAGCAGAGCGGGACGGCGGTGCTGGCAGATGCCGCGCGTGACGGGAAGACGACCGGCCCGACAAAGCCGGGACCCTGAAAGGATGACCCTCCATGCCCCAACGGGCTGCTCGTTTCATGCGGGCGTTTTGAGCTTGGCTTCCCGCGCGTTCCGCCGGCCGGCATGGCCCTGTGCGCGGTGCCGCCGCTTTACCCTGTCAGGGAATTCCAGCCGATGATTGGCCTGGTATTGGTCACCCATGGTCGGCTTGCCGACGAATTGCGCTCTGCCATGGAGCATGTGGTGGGGGCGCAGAAGAATGTCGCCACCGTGTGCATTGGACCGGATGACGATATGGAAGGCTGCAAGACCGCGATCGAGGCGCGCATTGCCGAGGTGGATACCGGCGATGGGGTGGTGCTGCTGACCGACATGTTCGGCGGCACGCCGAGCAATCTGGCGATCTCGCAGATGGTGCGGCCGAATGTGGAAGTGCTGTCGGGCGTGAACCTGCCGATGCTGGTGAAGCTGGCGAAAGTGCGGTCCACCCAGTTGCTGGCCGATGCGGTCGGCTGCGCCCAGGATGCCGGGCGCAAATATATCGCCGCTGCGTCGCATGTGATGCCCACCACCAAGCCCGGCCCCTGCTGATGGCAGCCGACGCGGCGGAGGGGGGTAACAACAACGAAGGCGGGGCGGTGCTGGTGCGCAGCCTGACCATTTGCAACAAGCGCGGCCTGCATGCGCGGGCGGCGGCGAAGTTCGTCTCCCTCGCCGAGCGGTTTGGCGCGGTGGTGGAGGTGAGCAAGGACGGGCAATCGGTGTCGGCCCTGTCGATCATGGGGTTGATGATGCTGGGGGCCGGGATTGGCAGCACCATAGAACTGCGCGCCGAAGGCTGGGACGCCAAGGAGGCGATCGACGCGCTGACCGCCCTGGTCGAAGCCGGCTTCCATGAGCAGGATTGAGGCAGGCGCCGAACGCCGCCTGACCGGCATTCCGGTTTCGCCGGGGATTGCCATCGGCCCGATGTTCGGCGCGCTGGAGCCGCCGGCGGTGGTCACCCGCAGCAAGATCCAGGCGGCCGATAGCGGGGCGGAAGTGTCGCGGCTGGATGCGGCGATTGTGCAGTCGCGCAAGCAACTGATCAAACTGCGCAACCGGCTGGCGGTGTTGCCGGAAGACAGCCAGGCCGAAATCGCCCCGCTGCTGGATGCGTATTTGCAGATGATCGGCCCGTCGCGGCTGGTGCGGGCGACGCGCAAGCGCATTGCCGAGGCGCTGGTGACGGCGGAAACCGCAGTGGTGGACGAAACCGAGGCGCTGGCCGCCACCATTCTGGCGGCGGCGGGGGATGGCGGGCAGGCGAGCCGACGCCATGCCGAGGAGGTGCGCGAGATCGGCCGCCGGCTGGTGCGCAACCTGACGCGCACGCCGTTCCGCAGTTTTGCCGGCCTGCCGCCGGGCGCGGTGCTGCTGTGCGAAGGGCTGCGGCCGGCGGATGCCGCATTGCTCGATCCGTCCCGTCTGGCGGGGGTGGCGACCGAGGAAGGCGGCTCTGACGGGCATACCGCGGTGATGCTGCGGGCGCTGGGCGTGCCGGCGGTGCTGGCGGTGGACGGGCTGAGCCAGGCGGCGAAGCCGGGCGACCTGGTGATTGTGGACGGTGCGGCCGGCACGGTGGTGATCAACCCATCCGCCGCCACCTTGACCGCCGCGCGGCGCGCCGTGACGGCGTTTGCGCAGGAGCGCCAGCGGCTGGGCCGGATGCGGCGGCTGGTGTCGGTGACGCAGGACGGGGTGGCGATTGAGTTGCAGGCCAATCTGGAAATTCCGGTTGAGCTGCCGCTGATCGCGCAATCCGGCGCATCCGGCATCGGGCTGCTGCGCAGCGAGTTCATGTTCATGAACCGCGAAACCCTGCCGGACGAGACCGCGCAATATGAAACCTATCGCACCGTGATCGAGGCGATGGGCGGCGATCCGGTGACGATCCGGGTATTGGACTGGGGCGGGGAGAAGGAGATCGAGGCGCTGCAAAGCGAGGGGATCGTGCCGGATATCGCCGATACCAATCCGGCTTTGGGCCTGCGCGGCATCCGCCTGCTGCTGCGCAAACCGGAGCTGTTTGAAACCCAGCTGGCGGCGATTTTGCGTGCCGCGATGGCGGGGCCGACGCGGATTTTGCTGCCGATGGTGACGACGGTGAGCGAATTACGCGCGGCGCGGGATATTTACGACCGCGTGGTGCGCCGCCTGCGCCGGCGCGGCGAGCGGTTGCCGGACAAGCTGCCGCCGCTGGGGATTATGATCGAAACCCCGGGGGCGGCGCTGTCGGCCGATGCGCTGGCGGAGGTGGCGGATTTCTTCGCGCTCGGCACCAATGATCTGACGATGTACACGCTTGCGGTGGACCGGGGGGAGACGGAGGTTTCCGAACTCTACGATCCGCTGCATCCGGCGGTGCTGCGGCTGGTGCAGTTTACCACCCAGGCGGCGGTGCGGGCCAATATCCCGGTTTCGGTCTGCGGTGAGATTGGCGGCAATCCACAGTTTACCGCGCTGCTGATCGGGCTGGGGTTGCGGACGTTCAGCATGAACGCCTCATCAGTGCCCCGGGTGAAGCAGGCGGTGCGGGCGTTGAACGCCGATGACTGCCGGGCTTTGGCGGAGGCGGTGATGGCGGTGTCCGATCCGGCGGTGATCCGGCAAATGGTGATGGGGGGCGCATGAGCTTGCGGGTGGCGGTTGGGCTGGGGATCACCGAACTGCCATTCGCCACCGCTGCCGGGTATTGGCGGTGGGTGGATTTATGCGAACAGGGCGGGATCGACTCGCTCTGGCAGACGGACCGGCTGATTTCCCGCACGCCGATCCTGGAAAGCATGGCGGTGATGGCGGCGCTGGCCGGGCGCACGCGGCGGCTGAAATTCGGGGTGAATGTGGTGTCGCTGGCGATGCGGGAGCCGGTGCTGCTGGCCAAGCAATGCGCGACGATCGACATGCTGTCTGAAGGGCGGCTGCTGCCGGGCTTTGGCATTGGCAGCCCGCGCGGCCCGGAATGGGCGGCGATGCACCTGGATACCAGCACGCGCGGCCGGGTGACGGATGAGGCGCTGGAGATTCTGCGGCTGCTGTGGACGCAGGAGCGGGTGGATTACGCCGGCAAATATTTCCAACTGACCGGGGCCAGCATCGCGCCACGCCCGGTGCAGGCGGAGTTGCCGATGTGGATCGGCGGCGCGTCGGAGGCGGCGATCCGCCGCACCGGCCGATATGGCACCGGCTGGCAGGCCGGGGCGGAAACGCCGGCGCAAGTGGCGCCGATTGTGGCCGGGATCCGCGCGGCGGCGGCGAGCTTCGGCCGGGTGATCGAGGACGACCATTACGGCGCCGCCTTCCCGTTCCATTTTGGCCGGGCGGATGATCCGGGGGTTGCCGCGGCGATGGCGGCCTATGCCAAGCGGACCGGGCAAGAGGCGGCGGCGTATTTCGCCATCGGGGACGCGGAGACGATCCTGGCGCGGATCAGCGCGTATGTGGCGGCCGGGGCATCCAAGTTCATCCTGCGGCCGCTGGCGGGGGATGAGGCGGGGATGCTGGCGGATACGCGCCGGATTATCGAGCAGGTGTTGCCGGAAGTGGCGCGGCGGTGGCCTAAGGTGGGACGGGGGTAGGGAAGCGCTTCTTTTTTGGAAAAA
>CAITOL010000201.1 GCA_903893975.1 uncultured Rhodospirillales bacterium
CGGCACATCAAGCTCGCACTCACCGGCTGGCATGATATGGTGCTGCGCCTCGCCGCCAACCGCCCCCCCGCCGACCAGGCCGCCGCCGTGGTGCAGGAGGCGGAAATGTGGACCCGCCGCATGCGCCTGATGCAATCCGGCAAGCTCCGCCTGATGCGCTGGCATGCCTTTGCCGGGGCCCGTGCAGGGTAGCCTTGCACGTCCAGCCCGCCCCTTGGCTTGACAGCGCATCCGCCACGCATTAGGCAGCGCACCTCCTATTCACCGCTAATCCTAGGTTCGCGTCATGAAGATCCGTAACAGCCTGAAGGCGGCCAAAGTCCGCGACAAGAACTGCCGCGTGGTGCGCCGTCGTGGTCGCGTCTACGTGATCAACAAGAAGAACCCGCGCATGAAGTGCCGCCAGGGCTAACGCCCGGCTGACATTGCAAGCGTCTTCGCGCCCCGAGGGTCTCCCTTGGGGCGTTTTCGTATCCGGCCTATGGTGCCCCGATGATCGAACAGCCCGAACCAAAAACCGACGTGCTGGCCAAGCGTGACGCGATCGTCGCCGGATTGCGCCACTTGCTGCCGGCCAGTGGCGTCATCGCCGAGCCCCTGCGCCTCAAGCCTTATGAAACCGATGGGCTATCCGCCTATCGCCAGGTGCCGCTTGCGGTGGTGCTGCCGGAAACCACCGAACAGGTGGCGGCGGTCATGGCCTTCTGCCACGCCCAGGGCGTGCGCGTGGTGCCGCGCGGCGCCGGCACCTCGCTCTCCGGCGGCGCCCTGCCGATGGCCGATGCCGTGGTGCTCGGCCTGATGCGGATGAACCGCATTCTGGATATCGACTACGCCGACCGCTGCGCCGTCGTGCAAGCCGGCGTCACCAATATCGGCATCACCCAGGCCGTCGCCCAGCGCCAGTTCTTCTACGCGCCAGACCCGTCGAGCCAACTCGCCTGCATGATCGGCGGCAACGTCAACATGAATTCCGGCGGCGCCCATTGCCTGCGCTACGGGGTGACGGCGAATAATCTGCTCGGGCTGAAAATCGTCACCGTCGAGGGGGAAATCCTCGATATCGGCGGCGCCTATCTCGATGCCGCCGGCTATGACTGGCTCGGCCTGCTCACCGGCAGCGAAGGCCAACTCGCGATCGTCACCGAGGTCACCGTCCGCATTCTGCGCAGCCCGGAAGGCGCCCGCGCCATGCTGGCCGCCTTCACCTCCAACGAAATCGCCGGCGCCTGCGTCGATAGCATCATCGCCTCCGGCATCATCCCCGTGGCACTGGAATTCATGGACCGCCCGGCGATCCACGCCTGCGAAGCCTTCGCCCATGCCGGCTACCCGCTGGATGCGGAGGCGATGCTGATCATCGAGGTTGAGGGCAGCACCGCCGAACAGGACGACCTGCTGGCCCGCATCCGCGACATCTGCGCCCAGCACGCCCCGATCAGCCTGGAAGTGGCCAAAACCGCCGAGCAGTCCCTGGCGATCTGGAAAGGTCGCAAAGGCGCCTTCGGCGCCGTCGGGCGCATCAGCCCGGACTATCTCTGCATGGACGGCACCATCCCCACCAGCCAACTCCCCGCCGTGCTCCGCCGCATTGGCGAGATGAGCGCCAGTTACGGCCTGCAAGTCGCCAATATCTTCCACGCCGGCGACGGCAACCTGCACCCGCTGATCATGTTCGACGCCAACAGCGCCGAAAGCTTCCACAAGGCGGAGGCCTTCGGCGCCGACATCCTGAGGCTCTGCGTTGAAGTCGGCGGCTGTCTGACCGGCGAACACGGCGTCGGCGTCGAAAAGCGCGACCTGATGGGGGTGCAGTTCACAGAAATCGAACTCGACCAGCAGCGCCGGGTGAAATCCGCCTTCGATCCCGGCTGGCTGCTGAACGCGAACAAAGTCTTCCCCCTCACCGCGGCGCTGCGCGCATGATGCCGGTGGACGAAGCCGGCGTCGTCGCCGCCATCCAGGCCGCCACCACGCCGCTGCGCATCCTCGGCGCGGGCAGCAAGCTACCGATGCTGCGCCCGGTGCAGGCCCCGGCCAGCCTGTCCACCGCCGGGCTGACCGGCATCACCTTCTACGCGCCGAAAGAACTGGTGCTGTCCGCCCGCGCCGGCACCCCGGTGGCCGATCTGGTGGCCGCCACCGCCGCCGAAGGCCAGCATTTGATCGCCGAACCACCGGACTGGCGCCGCCTGCTCGGCACCGATGCCGCCGGCACGCTTGGCGGCGCGGTCGCCACCAACCTGTCCGGGCCACGCCGGGTGGCCTGGGGCGCGATGCGAGACCATGTGCTCGGCGTCCGCGCCGTCAATGGCAGTGGGGAGGTGATCCGCTCCGGCGGACGGGTGCTGAAAAACGTCACTGGGCTGGATTTGTGCAAGCTGCTCAGCGGCAGCCACGGCACTCTGGCAGTGATGACGGAAATCACCCTCAAAGTGCTCCCCGCCCCAGAACGCCGCGCCACCTTGGTGCTCAAGGGCCTCGCCCCGGTCGAGGCCGTCGCGGCGCTGGCCGCCGCACTCGGCTCGCCCTACGCCGTCTCCGCCGCTGCCTACCTACCCGCCACCGAAGCCGCCCGCATTCCCGCTTTGGCCTGGCTCGGCGAGAGCGTCACCTTGGCGAGGCTGGAGGATTTTGCCCCCTCGGTCGCCTATCGCAGCGACCGGCTGCGCGCAGACCTCGCCAGCTTCGGCAGCGCGGAAATGCTGGACGACGCCGCCAGCCTGGCCGCCTGGGCCGATATCGGCGATGTCGTGCCGCTAATCGGCCAGGGGGACGCGCTATGGCGCGTCTCGGTCCGCCCCTCACTCGGCCCGGCCGTGCTCGCAGCGGCGCAGGCGGCCTTCCCGGCCCAGGCCTTCCTGGACTGGGGCGGCGGCCTGGTCTGGATCGCCGGCCCGGCAACGGTGGCCGCGCATGATGCCGTCGCCGCGGCGGCCACCGCTGCCGGCGGGGTGTGGACGCTGATGCGCGCCCCAGAAGCGCTGCGCGCCGCCGTCGCCGTCGTGCCGCCCGAACCCGCCGCCCTGGCCCGTATCGGCCGCCAGGTCAAAGCCGCGTTCGATCCGCGCGGCCTGCTCAATCCCGGCCGCATCGTCGCGGGAGTCTGATCCGTGCAAACCCATTTCACCGCCGAGCAATTGCGCGACCCCGGCATCGCCAGTGCCAATCAGGTGCTGCGCACCTGCGTGCATTGCGGCTTCTGCACCGCCACCTGTCCCACCTTCGTGCTGCTTGGCGACGAACTCGATTCGCCGCGCGGCCGCATCTACCTGATCAAGGACATGCTGGAGAGCGGCCGCCCGGCCACCGAGGAGGTGGTGCGCCATGTCGATCGCTGCCTCTCCTGCCTGTCCTGCATGACCACCTGCCCGTCGGGCGTGAACTACATGCACCTGGTCGATCACGCCCGCACCTATATCGAGCAGACCTACCAGCGCCCCTGGCACGACCGCGCCTTGCGCGCCGTGCTCGGCCTGGTGCTGCCGCGCCCGGCGCTGATGCGCGCCGCCCTGCTCGGCGCCCGGCTGGCCAAACCCTTCGCCGGGCTGCTGCCCAAAACCGGGCAACTCCCGCTGCGCCTGCGCGCGCTGCTGCGGCTCGCCCCGGCCAGCCTGCCACCGGCGAGCCATCTGGATCGCCCGCAAGACCACAAACCCGTCGGCCCGCGCCGCGGCCGCGTCGCCCTGCTCGCCGGCTGCGCGCAAACCGTGCTCGACCCGGCGATCAACGCCGCCACCGTCCGCCTGCTGACCCGCCTGGGCATCGAGGTTGTGGTGGCCAAAGGCGCCGGCTGCTGCGGCGCCCTCGCGCATCACATGGGCAAGCACGACCCGGCGATGGATGCCGCCCGCGCCAACATCGCCGCCTGGTGCGCCGAAATGGATGGCGGCGGCCTCGATGCAGTGATCATCAACACCTCCGGCTGCGGCACCACGGTGAAAGACTACGGCTACATGTTCCGCAACGAGGCACCGGACTGGGCCGACCGTGCCGCCCGCGTGTCCGCCATCGCTATGGACATCACCGAATACCTGGTGCGGATCGGCTACACCCCCACCCGCGCCGCCCCGCCGCTCACCGTCGCCTACCACGCCGCCTGTTCGCTGCAACATGGCCAGAAGGTGACGGACGCACCGAAATCCCTGCTGCGCCAGGCCGGCTTCAAGGTGGCCGAACCGGCCGAGGGCCATTTATGCTGCGGCTCCGCCGGCACCTACAACATGCTGCAACCGGAAATCTCCAGCCAATTGCGCGCCCGCAAACTGGGCAATCTGCACGCCACCGGGGCCGATCTGATCGCCGCCGGCAATATTGGCTGCATGACCCAACTCGCCGGTGACACGCTGCCGGTGGTGCACACCATCGAATTGCTGGACTGGATGGCCGGCGGCCCGCAACCGGAGCGGTTGGCGACGCTCGTCACCGCTTAAATCTTGGCGACCGGGGCAAAGGCTGCGATGCTGGCTGGCATGTACATTCAGCGTCCTCTGGTCGTCCTGGCCGCGACAATTTTCCTGGGCCATCTGGCGACGGCCCAAGTGCGCAACGAACTGGAAAGCCTGCTGGCCGCGCTGAAAACCGCGCCCACTGAACAGGCGGCCGGCGATCTGGAACGGCGTATCCGCGACCAATGGCTGAAAGCCGGCTCCCCCGCCACCACGGTGCTGCTCCGCCGCAGCATGCGCGACCTCAGCAACCACGATGTTGATGAGGCGCTGACCGATATCGACTCGGCGCTGATGCTGGAGCCAGACCTGACGGAAGCCTTCTACCGTCGCGCCGTGGTGAAGTTTGAAGCCGGTAACTACAACGATGCGCTGGCCGATTTGCAGGAAACCTTGCATCGGGAGCCACGCCACTTCCTGGCTCTGCAAACCCTGTCCCGCATCGCCGAAGCCCGGCAGGACTGGAAAGGCGCGCTGGCCGCCTTCAAACGCGTGCTGGAGATCGATCCGAAAACCCCCGGTGGCAGCGAACGGCTGAGCATGCTGGAACAAAAAGTAAAGGGCACGTCGCTGTAATGTCGCAAAGCCAATCCGCCGATTTCTCCGCCGCGATCGCCTTCGCGGTGGCGCATGAAACCCCGTGGCCGCGCGATATCGGCGCCCATCTGCAAGCCGGAGCCTTTGAACCGGCGCCCTGGAACGAGGTGCTCGGCCCAACCGCGCCGCGCGGCGCACCGAACGGCCTGGTGCTGCGCGGCGGCCAGACCGTGGCGCGCTGGGGCAATACCCAGCAGGTCGATATGACCTTCAGCGTCGCCAAATCCTACCTCGCCATCCTCGCTGGCCTCGCCATGGCCGATGGCCTGATCAGCAGCCTCGATGACCGCGTCGGCGCCACCGTGCAGGATGGCGGGTTCGATGGTCCGCATAACGGCGCCATCACCTGGCGCCATTTGCTGACCCAGACCTCGGAATGGGAAGGCACGCTGTTCGACAAGCCGGACCAGATCGACCGCTACCGCAGCCTCGCCACCGGCGGGGAGGCACTGGCCGGGCACAAAAAAGGCGACCCGCGCCCGCTGCAAACCCCAGGCAGCTACTGGGAATATAACGATGTGCGGGTCAACCGGCTCAGCCTCGCATTGCTGCACCGCTTCGGCCGCGCCCTGCCGGAGGTTTTCGCCGAGCGCATCATGCGCCCGATCGGCGCTTCGTCAGACTGGCGCTGGGTCGGCTACCGCAATTCCATCGTCGAGATCGGCGGCCAGCAGATCGACAGCGTCTCCGGCGGCGGCCATTGGGGCGGCGGCGTGTTCATCCATGCCGAAGACCAGGCCCTGATCGGCCAGTTGATGCTGCATGACGGGGTCTGGCACGGCACCCGCCTGTTGCCGGAAGGCTGGGTGGCGGCGATGCGCACGCCCTGCGCG
Organism: uncultured Rhodospirillales bacterium; assembly: GCA_903893975.1. Lineage (GTDB taxonomy): Bacteria > Pseudomonadota > Alphaproteobacteria > Acetobacterales > Acetobacteraceae > CAITOL01. Next base: position 5,879 of record CAITOL010000201.1, read on the forward strand.
CTCAAGCCGGATTACGGCTTGCTGTGGTGGCTGAACACCGACCGCGCCTACAAACCCGCCGCCAGCCCGGAAAGCTATTTCGGCCTCGGCGCTGGCGGGAACATCACCTGGATCGACCCAGCCAACGACCTGGTGGCCGTATTGCGCTGGATCGACCCGGCAGCGGTGGATGGGTTTATCGAACGGGTGCTCAGCGCCCGGTAAAATTCGGCCGCCGCTTTTCCACAAACGCGGTGGCCGCTTCCCGATGGTCGTCGGTGGTGTGTGCCAGCGCCTGCATGGTCGCCGACAGTTCCAGCAGCGTATCAAGCCGCGAATGCCGGCCTTCCACCAGCAACCGTTTGGTCAGCCGCACCGCCTGCGGCGGGTTGGCGGCAATGCGTTTGGCCAGCGCCAGCGCTGCCGTCATCAACTCCTCATCCGGCACGACCTTCGACACCAACCCGCAGGCCAGCGCCTCCTCGGCGGAAAGCTGGTCGCCGGTGAAGGCCATTTCCGCCGCTTTGGAAAAACCAACCGCCCGCTGCAACAGCCACGCGCCGCCATCCCCCGGCACAATCCCGACCTTGACGAAGCTCTCCGCAAACCGCGCGGACGCCCCGGCGATGCGAATGTCGCACATGCAGGTCAGATCGCAGCCCGCCCCGATCGCCGGGCCATTCACCGCGGCGATGATCGGCACTTCCAGTTTCTCGAACGCCAGCGGAATGCGCTGAATGCCGCGCTTGTAATACTGCGTCGTGCCAATCGGGTTGCGCCGCCGTTCGTCATTGGCCTCCGCCATCCGCTTCACATTGCCGCCGGCGGAAAACGCGCTGCCCGCCCCGGTCAGGATCGCCACCCGCACGCTCGGATCGCTGTTCATCCGGTCGCAGGCGGCGACCAGCCCGTCGATAATAGCGTCCGAGATCGGATTGCGTTGCTCCGCCAAATTCAACGTCAAAGTGACGATGGCGCCGTCTTGTTGGTAGAGCAGGTCTTCAGACATTCCATTTCCCAGTCATCGTTGTTGGTTCACTGGCCGCAGTATGCCCCCATGTGCGCCGCCGGTAAAACCCGTCTAGGCTGCGGCCGGTAAACCGGAGGGGGCGACATGGGTTCCAACGCGTTCGGCCAGCCATTGCGCCGCAAGGAAGATGCCAGCCTGCTGCGCGGGCAAGGCCGTTTCACCGCCGACCTGCTGCATCCGGGCATTGCGGTCGCCGCCATGCTGCGCAGCCCGCACGCCCATGCCCGGATCATCAGCATAGACGCCAGCGCCGCCCGCGCGCTGCCCGGCGTGCTGGCGGTGTTCACCGGCGCGGATTACGTGGCCGATGGGCTCGGCTCCATCCCCGCCGGCAGCGCCCTGATCCGCTTCCCCGGCACGCCGGAAAACCAGGATTTCGCCTTCCGTCCGCAACACCCCGCACTGGCGCAGAACATCGTCCGCTTCGTCGGAGACAGCGTGGCCATGATCGTCGCCGAAACCGACGCCATCGCCCGCGACGCCGCCGAACAGATCTGGGTGGAGTATGACCCGCTGCCCGCCGTGGTCGGCACCGAAGCCGCCGTGCAGCCCGGTGCGCCCGCCGTCTGGCCGCAAGCCCCGGATAATCTCTGCTTCACCTGGCAGGCCGGGGACGGCCCGGCCGTTGCCGCCGCCTTCGCCCAGGCCGCCCATATCGTCCGGCTCGACAGCCGCAACCCGCGGGTGCAGGTCGGCGCGCTGGAAACCCGCGGTGCCATCGGCGCCTATGATGCCGCAACCGGCCGCTACACCCTCACCTCCGGCACCCAGATGCCGCACGCCATCAAAGATGCCCTCGCCAGCACCTTTGGCCTGCCGGCAGACCGGTTCCGGGTGCTGGTCACCGATGTCGGCGGCAGCTTCGGCATCAAAAACGCGCTCTATCCAGAACAGGTTCTGGTGCTGTGGGCGGCGCAGAAACTCGGCCGTGACGTCGGCTGGGTGGGGGAGCGGAGCGACGGCTTCCTGTCCGACTACCAAGCCCGCGACAACGTCTACACCGGCGAACTGGCGTTGGATGCAGACCTCAACTTCCTCGCGCTGCGTGTCACCTCCATCGCCGCCATCGGCGCCTATCTCGCGCCCAAGGGCCAGCTTTCCCCCACCACCAACACCCCCGCTTTCGCCGGCGTCTACCGGCTGCCCGCCATTCACGTCACTGTGCGCGGCGCCTTCAGCCACACCGCCCCGACCGAGGTTTATCGCGGCGCCGGCCGGCCGGAAGCGGTCTACCTGCTGGAACGCCTGGTCGATCACGCCGCCCGCCAGCTGGGTGTGGACCGGCTGGACCTGCGCCGCCGCAACATGCTCACGCCGGCGGAAATGCCCTATCCCACCGGCCTCGGCCTGCTCTACGACAGCGGCGATTTTCCGGCCATGATCACCACCGCCCTGGCCCGCGCCGATTATGCCGGCTTTGCCACCCGCCGAGCGGACGCCGCCGCGCGCGGCCAGCTGCGCGGCCTCGGCTGGGCGCATTACTGCGAGCGTGTGGCCGGTGCGTGGGATGAGCACGCCTGGCTCGAACTGCGCGGCGATGGCCGGGTGACGGTACTGGTCGGCACCCAATCCAACGGCCAGGGCCACGCCACCGCCTATGCCCAACTGGTCGCCAGCCAACTCGGGCTAGACCCGGACGATATCGACGTCGTGCAAGGCGATACCGACCGCATTCCCTCCGGCCACGGCACCGGCGGCTCCGCCTCCATCCCCATCGCCGGCGCCGCACTGGCCGAGGCATCCGACGACCTGATCCGCAAGGCCATCCCCTTGGCCGCCGAGGCGCTGGAGGCCGCGATGGTCGACATCGCCTTCGCCGAGGGCCAGTTCCGCATCGTCGGCACCGATCGCGCCATCGGCTGGTCCACCCTCGCCGCCGGGCTAGGGCAGGGGATGCTGGCCGGGCAAGGCTGGTGGAAACCCACGGGCCCCACTTTCCCCAATGGCTGCCACGTGGCGGAGTTGGAAATTGATCCGGAAACTGGCGCCTGGACGCTGCAACGCTACACCATGTTGCATGATTTCGGCCGGGTGCTGAATCCGAAGCTGCTGGAAGGCCAGCTGCAAGGCGGCGTCGTGCAAGGCTACGGCCAGGCCGCCAGCGAGGCGGTGCGCCACGACCCCGACTCCGGCCAGATGCTCACCGGTTCGCTGATGGATTACGGCCTGCCGCGCGCCGATGAAATCCCGTCCCTCACGCTGGAAACCCTGCCCACCGCCGCCCCCACCCATCCCCTCGGCATCAAAGGCTGTGGCGAGGCCGGGGCCGCCGGCGGCGCGCCGGCGGTGATGAACGCGCTGCTCGATGCGCTGGCCCCGGCGGGGGTGACGATGCTGGACATGCCCGCCACGCCAGAAGCGGTTTGGCAGGCAATTCGTGCCGCTCGGCGTTGACACCTGCCGCAGCGCACTAACACTATTAGCACCGCAAATTCAGGAGCCTGCCATGACAGCAAGTTTGACCTCGACGCGTCGCGGATTGTTTGGCCTCGCCGCTGGCTTCGCGGCGCTGAGTTTGGCCGATACCGCCCAGGCCGCGCCCAAACGCGGGGGCAAACTGGTCTATGGCCGTTACGCCGATAGCCTGTTTCTGGACCCGGTGCTGAACGACGCCAATGTCGATATCTGGGTCATCAACTCGGTCTACGATACGCTGCTGCTACCCACCGCCGATGGCCTCGGCGTGCAGGAAGGCCTCGCCAGCAAATGGGCCTTTAGCGACGGCGGCAAAACCCTGACCCTGACCGTCCGGTCCGGGGTGAAATTCGCCGATGGCTCGCCGTTGAAGATCTCGGACGTGAAATGGTCGCTCGACCGCGCCCGCGACCCGAAAGCCGGCGCCTGGAACGATATGATCGCCTCCATCGACGCGGTGGACATCGCCGGCCCAGACAGCATCGTGCTGAAGCTGAAAACGCCGGACCCGACCATCCTCGCCGCCCTGGCCACGTTCAACACCAGCATCATGTCGCAGGCGCTGTTCGAAGCCGCCCCCGGCGCCACCCCGGACGACAAGGCAAAAGCCTTCGCCGAAAAACCGATCGGCACCGGCCCGTTCATGCTGGTGGAATGGAGGCGCAACCAGGTGATGCGCCTGGTGCGCAACCCGCATTACTGGCGCATGGCCGAAGACGGCAAACCGCTGCCCTATGTCGATGAACTGGAATTGCAGATCATTCCAGACGACAACACCCGCATCCTGAAACTGAAAGCCGGCGAACTGCACGGCAGCGAGTTCATACCGCTGGCCCGGGTCAAAGAATTGCAGGCCGATGCCAGCCTGCGCATGGAACTCTGGCCGTCCACCAAAGTCACCTATCTCAGCATGATGGTGAAGCCCACCCTGACCGACGGCAAACCCAACCCGCTGGCCAACCAGAAGGTGCGTCAGGCGCTGAACTATGCGGTCAACAAGGATGCGGTGATCGCCATCACCACCCTCGGCCTGGGCAAGCCAATGCGCTCGTTCATGTCCTCCACCACCCCGCTGTTCGATGGCCCGGCGCCGCTCTATCCCTACGACCTCGCCAAGGCCAAGGCGCTGCTGGCGGAAGCCGGGTTCAGCGGTGGCTTTGAGGTTTCCTGCATGACGGTTGCCGGCAATCAGGACAACCTGAACAACCTCACCACCGTGCAGCAGATGTGGGCGGCCATCGGCGTCAAGCTGAAGATCGAGCAGATGGACAATCCCAGCCTGACCAAAAAATACCGCGCCGAGGATTTCCAGATGCGCACGGCCGCCTGGACCAACGATATCTCCGACCCCGGCCAGATCACCTCCTACTTCGCCTACGGCCCCAACATCCACGCGCTGCATTCCGGCTGGGACGACAAGCGGCTGGATGAGGTCTTCCTCGCCAGCCAGCAGGAAACCGACCCGGCAAAGCGGCGGGCGCAGTATCAGGAAATCCAGAAAATCTTCGCCGACGCCGCCACCATCGTACCGCTGTATGAAACGCCGTACACTGTCGCCTGGCGCAAAAACGTCAGCGGCTTCGTGCAGATCCCGCTCGGCAACAACTACTTCGTGGGGGCGGCGATCGGCTGATCATGCCGCGTTTGGGCTGGCTGGTTGGCCGGCTGCTCCAGATCGTCCCAACCTTCCTGTTGATCGGCATCGCCGTTTTCGTGCTCGCCCGGCTGCTGCCGGGTGACGCGGTCTCGGCGATGCTGGGCGACCGCGCCTCGGACGCGACGATCAACCGGCTGACCGCGGAACTCGGCCTCAACCGCTCGCTCGGCGCGCAGTTGCTGGCGTTTCTGACCGCAGCGGCGCAGGGAGATTTCGGTGCCTCGCTCTCCCGCCACGTGCCGGTCATGCGCCTGGTGGCGGAGGCGCTGCCGGTCACGCTCTCGCTGGTCGCCATCGCCACCACGCTGGCGCTGGCCATCGCCTTGCCGTTGGCCTTCATCGCCGCGCTCAACGCCAATCGCTGGCCGGATATCGCCATCCGCGCGGTCTTTCAGGTCGGGCTGTCCTCGCCGGTGTTCTATATCGGGCTGATCCTACTCACCGTGTTCGCCGGCTGGCTCGGCTGGTTCCCGGTTGGCGGCTATGGGGAGAGCGTCAGTGAGCACCTCTACCACCTGTTCCTGCCCGGCCTGACCTTGTCGCTGAGTTTCGCCGCCGTGGTGATGCGCAATCTGCGTGCGGCGGTGCTGGCGGTGCTCACTGCCGAATATGTCGATTTCGCCCGCGCCAAGGGCTTGGCGCGCAGCGTGGTGCTGCTGCGCCATGTGCTGCGCAACGCGCTGATCGCCACTGTCACCCTGGTCGGCCTGCATGTCGGCGCGCTGCTCGGCGGCGCGGTGATCACTGAAACCGTCTTTGCCGTGCCCGGCGTGGGCCGGCTGATGATCGACTCCATTTTCGCCCGCGACTATCCGGTGATCCAGGCGCTGACTTTGGTGCTCGCCGTGCTGGTCTCGCTGGCCTTCCTGGTGACCGATTTCGTGCAAATGTGGCTCGACCCGCGGGTGGGCCGCTAATGCCCCGCCTGACCCCGGCGCTGCTGCTCGGCCTGGTACTGCTCGGCGCGGTGCTGCTGGCCGCCGCCGTGCCGGACTGGCTGGCGCCTTATGATCCGCTGGCGTTCGACTTCACCGCCCTGTCCGCTGCGCCGTCCGCCGCACACCCCTTCGGCACCGACCAGTTCGGCCGCGATATTTTGTCCCGCACCCTGCATGCCGCCCGCATCGATTTGCAGATCGCGCTGTTCTGCATGGTCTTCCCGCTGCTCATCGGCGGCCTGATCGGGCTGCTGGTCGGCTGGTACGGTGGCTGGATCGACGCGGTCTTTGGCCGGCTGGTCGATCTGGTGGTGACCTTCCCGTTCCTGGTGCTGGTGATTTTCTTCGTCGCCGTGCTCGGGCCGGGCCTGGTCAACGTCTACATCGCCGTCGCCTGCGTCGGCTGGGTGCCTTACGCCAAGCTGATGCGGGCGGAGGTGCTGGTGCAACGCCAGTCCGACTATGTCGCCGCCGGCCGCGTGCTCGGCTATGCCATGCCGCGCATTCTGCTGCGCCACATCCTGCCCAATGCCTGCCGTCCCGTGCTGGTCTACGCCGTCACCGATATGGCGCTGGCCATCCTGCTCGGCTCCAGCCTCGGCTATCTCGGCCTCGGCGCGCAACCGCCCACCGCCGAATGGGGCGTGCTGATTGCCGACGGCAAAAACTTCTTCACCACCGCGCCGTGGATTTCGCTCTTTCCCGGCGTCGCCATCGTGCTGGCCGGCATCGGCTTCAGCCTGACCGGCGATGGGCTGGCCGATTTGCTGGCGGTGAAGAAATGACCGCCTTGCTCCAGATCCGCGACCTCACCGTCACCTTCGCCACCCGCCATGGCGCCGTGCACGCCGTCGATGGGGTCAGCTTCGCGGTCGGCCGGGGCGAGGTATTGGGGCTGGTCGGTGAAAGCGGCTCCGGCAAATCCGTCAGCCTGCGGGCCATCACCCGCCTGCTGCCCGATTTCGCCCGCGTTTCCGGCCAGGTGGCCTGGCAAGGGGAGGATGTGCTGGCCATGTCGCCCGAACGCTTGCGCCGGCTGCGCGGCGGGCAGATCGGCATGGTGTTTCAGGAACCGATGTCCGCGCTCAACCCGGTGCTGCCGATTGGCCTGCAGATCACCGAATCCCTCATCGCCCATACCGATCTGGACGCCCGCGCCCGCCGCGCCCGCGCCTTGGAGTTGCTCGATCTGGTCGGCATCGCCGCCGGCCCCAGTCGGCTGAGCCAGTTCCCGCATGAATTTTCCGGCGGCATGCGCCAGCGCGCGATGATCGCCATCGCCCTCGCCGCCAATCCCGCCGTGCTGCTGGCGGACGAGCCAACCACCGCGCTCGACGTCACCATTCAGGACCAGATCCTGCGCCTGCTGCGCGGTCTGGTCGATGAACTCGGCATGGCCCTGGTGCTGGTCACGCACGACCTCGGGGTAATCGCGGAAACCTGCGACCGGGTCGCGGTGATGTATGCCGGCCGGCTATGCGAAACCGGCGACGTGGCCGCCGTCTTCGCCCGCCCGCGCCATGCCTATACCGCCGCCCTGCTGCAAGCCATGCCCGGCGAAGGCACGCGCGACCGCAAACTGCTCACCATTCCCGGCCAGGCCCCGCGCCTCGATGCGCCCGCCATCGGCTGCGCCTTCGCCCCGCGCTGCGCCCTGGTGCGGCCGATCTGCACCACGGATCGGCCCGTGTTGCAGCCCGTCGCACCCCGCCAGTCCAGCGCCTGCCACGCCGCAGCCGACCTCGCCGCATGACCGCGCTGCTCACCACCACCGACCTCGCCATGCGCTTCCCCGGCAGGCATGGCCTCACCGACCTCCTGCGCGGCATTCCCCGCCCGGTGGTGCGGGCGCTGGACGGCGTCAGCCTCGATGTGCGCCCCGGTGAAACGCTGGGCATCGTCGGCGAAAGCGGCTGCGGCAAATCTACCCTCGCGCGCTGCCTCGTCGGCCTGCATCGCCCCAACGCCGGCGCGGTGCGCTACCAGGGCACCGACATCGCCACCCTGCGCGGCAGCGCAAGGCAAGCCTTCCACCGCCAGGTGCAAATGGTGTTTCAGGACCCGTATGGCTCGCTGAACCCGCTGATGTCGGTCGGCGCCAGTCTGGCGGAAGCGCTCGCCGTGCACCGGATCGTGCCGCCAGCCGATATTCCCCGTCGGGTGCAGGATTTGCTGGACCGCGTGCACCTGCCCGCCACGGCCGCCAACCGCTATCCGCACGAATTCTCCGGCGGCCAGCGCCAGCGCATCGGCATCGCCCGCGCCTTGGCGGTGGAGCCGAAAATCATCGTCGCCGACGAACCAGTCTCGGCGCTCGATGTCTCCGTGCAGGCGCAGATCGTCAATCTGTTGCAGGAATTGCAGACCTCGCTCGGTCTGACGCTGGTGTTCATCACCCATGATCTGCGGCTGGTCCGCCACCTCACGCATCGGGTGGCGGTTATGTATCTCGGCCGCATCGTCGAACTCGGCCCGACCGAGGACGTGTTCGCCAGCGCCCGCCATCCCTATACCCAGGCGTTGCTGCGCGCCGTGCCGCGCCTGGTTCCGGGCCAGCGCAGCCGCGATGTTGCGGTGCGCGGCGAATTACCCAGCCCGCTCGCCCCGCCGCCCGGCTGCGCCTTCCACCCGCGCTGCCAGCGCGCCGAGCCGGACTGTGCCGCGACCGTGCCGGCCCTGGCCCTGCGCGAGGGCCACTGGCCAGTCGCCTGCCTTCAGGCCGACCGCGCCATCGCCCATTCATCCACCATCGCCACCAGCACCCCCAGTGTATAAATGCCGCCGGCGAACAGCGGCACCGCCACCGTGCCGAAACGGTCGGCCAGCGCCCCGGCCAGCACCGGCCCGATCAACTGCCCGGCGCCAAGAAAGGCGGTGGCGATGCTGAACGCGCTGGCATACTGCGCATCATCGCACCGCCCGCGCGCATAGGCCGCAACCAGCGCCGGCGTCGCCGCCAACCCCAACCCGACCAGCCCAGCGCCGGCCAGGGCGAACCCCGCACCTTCCCCCACCGAAACCAACGCCCCCACCGCGCCGCAACAGGCCGCCCCCATCAGCGCCAGTTTGCGCCACCGCACATGCCCGACCGCATAGGCGGTGATCGCCGCCCCGATCGCGGTTGCCAGGCCGTACACCTCCCAGGATGCGGACACCAGGCCGGGCGTGGATTGCAGCGCCACCAGCCGCGTGCCCGCAAAGGTCGCGAAGGCCACGTAGGCCGTGCCGAATAAAAAATAATGGGCATTCAAGAAGATCCAGCGCGTTCCGAAGGCGTCGCGCAAAGCGAAACCTGCCCCGGTCGGCGCTGCTGCGGCCGCCATCACCCCACGCGGCGGAAAGCACACCGCGAGCAATCCGGTGATCCCCGCGCACACCAGAAACACCCCGCGCCAGCTCCAGTCGTTGTCAACCAATGGCGGCAAAATCGCCCCCGCCGCCACGATCGCCACCCCGGTGCTGCCCCAGGCCAGCATGCTCACCGGCGCCCGCCAGGCCGGCGGCACCGCGCTGAATGTCATCACCAGAATGGACAGCACCGCCCCGCCGCCGCCCCAACCCATCAACCAACGGCCCAGGCCCAACACCAGCGGCCCGGCCAACGGCGCCATCGGGGTGGCCGCGCACACCAACGCCCCCAAGCAGAGCGCGCTGTGCGACAGCACCGCCAGCCGCCGCATCCCCAGCCGCCGCCCGAGCGCCGGGCCGGCCAAGGTGCCCATCAGATAGCCGAGCAAATGCACGGTGTTGATGGCGCCAGAGGCCGCATAATCCAGCGCCAGGCTGCGCCGCAGCCCCGGCAGCATGATGCCATAGCCAAATCGGGTCAGCCCGACATCAATGCAAATGCCCAAAGTGGCCCAGGCGATCAGCGCCCAAGGGTTGATTTTCAACGTCTTTGCTTCCTCGCTCCCGGGGGGGCGGAGGTTAGGCGCGCTTGCGGGCTTTGGCCACTGGCTTGGGCAGCAGCGGCGCCAGAAACGCGCCGGTATGGCTTTCGGCGGTGGCCGCTACCGTTTCCGGCGTGCCAGCGGCCACAATCCGCCCGCCGCCATCGCCGCCTTCCGGCCCCAGATCCAGCACCCAGTCGGCGGTTTTGATCACCTCCAGATTATGCTCGATCACCACCACCGAATTGCCCTGATCCACCAGCGCATGCAGCACTTCCAACAGCTTGCGCACGTCTTCGAAGTGCAACCCCGTGGTTGGCTCGTCCAGGATATACAATGTCCGCCCGGTTCCGCGCCGCGCCAACTCTTTGGACAGCTTAATCCGCTGCGCCTCGCCACCAGACAGGGTGGTGCTGGACTGGCCTAGCGCGATGTAGCCGAGCCCGACCTGTTGCAGAATTTTCAGCCGGTCATGAATGCGGGTCGCGGCGGAGAAATACGGCACCGCTTCGTCAACCGTCATCGCCAGCACATCGGCGATGGATTTGTCGCGGAACTTCACCTCCAGCGTCTCGCGGTTATAGCGGCGGCCCTTGCAGGTGTCGCAGGTCACGAACACGTCGGGCAGGAAGTGCATTTCGATCTTCAGCACCCCGTCGCCCTGGCACGCCTCGCACCGCCCGCCCTTCACGTTGAAGCTGAAGCGGCCGGATTTGTAGCCGCGCGCCCGGCTTTCCGGCAGTTCGGCGAACCAGTCGCGGATCGGCGCGAACAAATCGGTATAGGTCGCCGGGTTAGAGCGCGGCGTGCGCCCGATCGGGGACTGGTCGATGTCGATGATCTTGTCGAGCCGATCCAACCCATCGATCCGCCCATGCGCGGACGGCACTTCGCCGGAGCCCATCAGCCGCCGGCTCGCCGCTTTATACAGCGTGTCGACCACCAAAGTTGACTTGCCACCGCCGGAAACCCCGGTTACCGCGGTGAACACGCCCAGCGGAAACTCCGCCGTCACGTCCTTCAGATTATTGCCGCGCGCACCCACCACCCGCACCACATGGTCTTTCTGCACCGGCCGCCGCATCGCCGGCACCGCAATCGACCGCCGGCCGGACAGGTAATCCCCGGTCAGCGATTTCGGATTGGCCGCCACTTCCTCCGCCGTGCCCTCCGCCACCACATGCCCACCATGGATGCCGGCCAGCGGCCCCATGTCGATCAGATAATCGGCGGAGCGGATGGCATCCTCGTCATGCTCCACCACCAGCACCGTGTTGCCCAGCGCCTTCAGCCGCTGCAACGTGCCGAGCAGCCGGGCATTGTCGCGCTGATGCAGCCCGATCGACGGCTCATCCAGCACATACAGCACTCCGGTTAGCCCCGAGCCGATCTGGCTCGCCAGCCGGATGCGCTGGCTCTCCCCACCGGAAAGCGTCGCCGAGCCGCGCGCCAAGGTCAGGTAATCCAGGCCGACATCCACCAGAAATTGCAGCCGTTCCTCAATTTCCTTCAGGATGCGCCGGGCAATCTCCTGGCGCTGCGGCGTCAGGGTCGGCATCACCCCGCCGAACCAGTCACGCGCCTTGCGGATGGACAGTTCGGACACTTCGGCGATGCTGCACGCATCGATCTTCACCGCCAGGGCTTCCGGTTTCAGTCGGAATCCATTGCACACCGCGCAGGGCTTGTCGGCCTGATAGCGCGACAATTCCTCCCGCACCCAGGCGCTGTCAGTCTCCCGGATACGGCGCTGCAAATTATGAATAACGCCCTCGAAGGGTTTGGTAACACTATATTCTCGCACCCCATCCTTATAGGTGAAGGCAACCGGAACATCCCCAGTGCCGAACAGGATGGCATCGCGCGCCACGTCGCGGATATCCTGCCACGGGGTACGCAGCGTCACCTTGAAGTGCTTGGCCAGGCTCTGCAAAGTCTGGTCGTAATACGGCGACTGCGCCCCGGTCCACGGCGCCACCGCCCCCTCGGCGAGGGATTTGCGCCCATCCGGCACCACCAGATCGGGGTCGAAAAAACTCTCAATCCCCAACCCGTCGCAGGCTGGGCAGGCGCCGTGCGGCGAATTGAAGCTGAACAGCCGCGGCTCGATCTCGGCAATCGAAAAGCCGGACACCGGGCAGGCGAAACGGCTGGAGAACACGATGCGCTCCGGCTCCCCGTCCTTCGGCATCGTCTCAGCGTAAACCACCCCGTCGGACAGCGCCAAGGCGGTCTCGAAACTATCCGCCAGCCGGGCGGCGATATCCGGGCGGACGATGATGCGGTCCACCACCGCCTCGATCTCATGCTTGATTTTGCGGTTCAGCGCCGGCACCTCGGCGATTTCATACAACGTGCCGTCCACCTTCACCCGGGTGAAGCCGCGCCGCTGCAACTCCGCCAGTTCCTTGCGGTATTCCCCCTTGCGGTCGCGCACCACCGGCGCCAGCAGCAGCAGGCGCGTGCCTTCCGGCAGCGCCAGCACCCGGTCGACCATCTGCGCGACCGACTGCGCCTCGATCGGCAGCCCGGTCGCCGGCGAATACGGCACCCCGGCCCGCGCCCACAGCAGCCGCATATAGTCGTTGATTTCGGTCACGGTGCCGACGGTGGAACGCGGGTTGCGGCTGGTGGTTTTCTGCTCGATGGAAATCGCCGGCGACAGGCCTTCGATGCTGTCCACATCCGGCTTGCCCATCAGTTCCAGAAACTGCCGCGCATAGGCGGACAGGCTTTCCACGTAGCGACGCTGCCCCTCGGCATAAATCGTGTCGAACGCCAGGGACGACTTGCCGGAGCCGGACAGCCCGGTAATCACCGTCAACTGGTCGCGCGGGATCTGCACGTCGACATTCTTAAGGTTGTGCTCGCGCGCACCGCGCACCGTGATGAAGCCGGCCATGCAGAAAGGACTCCGGGGAAGCGGGATTTGTTCTCAGCTTGTTCTTTTCTATATGGCTCGGCTGCACCGGTTTGGGAAGGTGCGCCCGCCGCTTTGCCGCGCATAACCGCCGTCGGAACCGGCTAGTTCAGCCATCGCATCGCCCGCTCTGGCCTCAACCCCATCACTCCGGTATGATGCAACCGAGCAGGCAGCCCGCAATACGCCGGGACGCGCAACCGATGGTGGATTGATATGGCCGGCAGTGTGAACAAGGTGATTTTGGTGGGCAATCTGGGCAAGGACCCGGAAGTGCGGTCCACGCAAGATGGCAGCAAAATCGTCAACTTCACCATGGCGACCTCAGAAACCTGGAACGACCGCGCGTCGGGTGAGCGTAAGGAAAAGACCGAGTGGCACCGCGTGGTGGTGTTCAACGACCGCATTGGCGATGTCGTTGAAAAATACTGCAAAAAGGGCACCAAGGTTTACGTCGAAGGGTCGCTGCAAACCCGGAAATGGACCGACCAGTCCGGCCAGGAAAAATACACCACCGAGGTTGTGATCGGTCGCTTCAAAGGTGAACTCACCTTGCTCGACTCGCGCAATGCCGGCGAAGGCGGCTACGAATCCGGCGGCGGTGGTGGCGGCGGCTACGCCCCGCGTGAACGTGCGGCTCCGGCCAGCCGTGCCCCGGCCGCCCGCGGTGGCAACCCGTCCTGGGACTCGCCGAAGCCGTCATCGGACCTGGATGACGACATCCCGTTCTAACCCCGGCCCCGCCTGATTGCCTTGCCCATCCTAGAAATAGCCCGGAATCGAGACTGAGTTGAGCGACACGCCCGAGGAACCGCCCGTCACCACTGGCGGCCCGTCTGATGTACCGCCGTCCACCACCAGCGTCGTGCTGGAAGATGAGATGCGGCGCTCCTATCTCGACTATGCGATGTCTGTCATCGTTAGCCGGGCGCTGCCCGATGCCCGCGACGGGCTAAAGCCGGTGCATCGCCGCATCATCTATGCGATGCAGGAATCCGGCTACACGCACGACAAACCCTATCGCAAATCGGCCCGCGTGGTCGGTGACGTGATGGGTAAATACCATCCGCATGGCGATAGCTCGATTTACGACGCCTTGGTGCGGATGGCGCAGTCCTTCTCCATGCGCCTGCCGCTGATCGACGGCCAAGGCAATTTCGGCTCCATCGACGGCGACCCCGCCGCGGCGATGCGCTACACCGAAGCCCGCCTGGCGCGTTCGGCCAGCTACCTGATCGCCGATATCGACCGTGATACGGTGGACTTCCAGGCCAACTACGATGAAAGCGAGCACGAGCCGAAGGTTCTGCCTGCGGCGTATCCGAATCTGCTGATCAACGGCGCCGGCGGCATCGCCGTCGGCATGGCCACCAACATCCCGCCGCATAACCCCGGCGAGATCATCGACGCGACCCTGGCGATCATCGCCAATCCGGAAATTGCGCTCGAAGAACTGATGACCATCGTGCCCGGCCCGGATTTCCCCACCGGCGGCATCATCATCGGCCGTGCCGGCATCCGCTCCGGCTTCGAAACCGGGCGCGGCAGCGTGATCATCCGCGCCCGCGCTGAGTTCGAGGAAGTCCGCAAGGACCGCCACGCCATCGTGATCACGGAAATTCCGTATCAGGTGAACAAGACCAGCCTGATCGAGAAAATCGCCGAACTCGTCCGCGCCAAGCAGATCGAGGGCATCGCCGAAATGCGGGACGAGAGCGACCGCTCCGGTATGCGCATCGTCATCGAACTCAAGCGCGATGCCACCGGCGAAGTGGTGCTGAACCAACTCTATCGCTTCACCCAGCTGCAAACCACCTTCGGCATGAACATGCTGGCGCTCGACGATGGCCGCCCGCGCATGATGGGGCTGAAGGACGTGCTCGCCACCTTCATCCGCTTCCGCGAAGACGTCATCCTGCGCCGCAGCCGGCACGACCTGATGAAAGCGCGGGAACGCGCCCATGTGCTGGTCGGCCTCGCCATCGCGGTGGCCAATATTGACGAGGTGATCGCCACCATCCGCGCCAGCACCGATGGCGCCTCCGCCCGCGCCGCGCTGATGAACCGCGACTGGCCGGCCGAAGCGGTGCTGCCCTTGCTGGCGTTGATCGAGGATGAACGCAACGTCGTCAGCCAAGACGGCCCGGACGGCGTGCACACGGTTCGCCTCACCGAGGAACAGGCCCGCGCCATCCTCGACATTCGCCTGCAACGCCTCACCGGGCTGGAGCGGGACCGCATCAACTCGGAAATGTCGGACGTCGCCGCTAAAATCGCCGACCTGCTCGCCATTATCGCCAGCCGCCCGCGCCGCATGGAGGTGATGCATAACGAGCTGATCGCCGTGCGCGCGGAAATTGCCACGCCGCGCATGACCGAAATCTCCGACAGCCTGGCCGACCAGGATGACGAGAGCATGATCGAGCCGAGTCGCATGGTGGTCACCATCACCCGCGACGGCTTCATCAAACGCACCGCGCTGGAAACCTTCCGCCAGCAAAATCGCGGTGGACGCGGCCGGGCAGCGGCCTCCACCCGCGGCGACGACATCGTCACCCGCAGCTTCAACGGCCACACCCATCAATGGGTGCTGTTCTTCTCGTCGGGCGGCAAAGCCTTCCGGGTGAAGGTGTGGAAGCTGCCGGAAGGCGGCCCCACCGGCAAAGGCCGCGCCTTGGTCAACCTGCTGCCAGAACTGGGCAGCGACACCATCACCGCCGTGCTGCCGCTGCCGCAGGATGAAACCTTGTGGGACAGCCTGCACCTGGTCTTCGCCACCCGCCTCGGCAATGTCCGGCGCAACCGCCTGTCGGATTTCCGCAACGTCCGCGCCTCCGGCCTGATCGCGATGAAGCTGGACGAGGGCGACAGCCTGATCGGCGTCGCCACCTTGCGCGAAGGCGATGACGTACTGCTCGCCACCCGCAACGGCCGCTGCATCCGCTTCCAGGCCACCGACGAGGTGCTGCGCCTGTTCGCCGGGCGTGACAGCTCCGGCGTGCGCGGCATCCGCCTGCCCGAGGGCAAAAAGGCGGACGAGGTGATGAGCCTGTCCGTGCTGCGCCATGTCGATGCCTCCGTGGACGAACGCGCCAGCTACCTCAAACTCGCCAGCGCCAAACGCCGCGCCGGTGAGGAGGAGGTCGAAGCGGTGGTCGAGGCCGATGCTGAAGACGGCGCCCAGGAAGTCGCCCTGTCCGCCGATCGCGTGGCGGAGCTGGAACTGGCCGAGGAATTTCTGCTGACCGTCACCGATATTGGCTTCGGCAAGCGCAGCTCGGCCTATGAATACCGCGTCACCGGGCGGGGCGGGCAGGGGATCACCAACATCACCCTCACCCCCCGCACCGGCCAGGCCGTGGCCGGCAGCTTCACCGTGCGCGCTGGCGATGGCGTGATGCTGGTCACCGATGCCGGCCGCCTGATCCGCCTGCCCGCCGACCAGGTGCGCATCACCGGCCGCAGTGCCATGGGTGTCACCCTGTTCCGCGTGGACAGCGACGAACGCATCACCTCGGTCTTCCCGATCATGGAAGACGATGTGGTGGACGAGACCGAGGTGCCCGACAAGACGGCACCCGAACCGGGAGAGGATACCGATGGCGCATGAGCGTAAGGAACGAATCGGGCTTTACCCCGGCACGTTCGACCCGATCCATAACGGGCATCTCGACATCATCGCCCGCGGCGCCAAGCTGGTCGACCGGCTGGTCGTCGGTGTGGCCATCAACATCGGCAAGTCGCCGTTGTTCGATCTGGCGGAACGTGTGGCTCTGGTGCGCGAGGAATGTGACGCCATTTGCAAGCGCACCGGCGCGGTGATCGAGGTCAAAAGCTTCGAGGGTCTGCTGATCCACTTCGCCCGTGACCTCGGCGCCAGCATGATCGTGCGCGGCCTGCGCGCGGTGTCAGACTTCGATTACGAATTCCAGATGGCCGGCATGAACTACCGCCTGGAACCGAATATCGAGACCACCTTCCTGATGGCCAGTGAGCACCATCAGTTCATCTCCTCCCGCTTCGTCAAGGAAGTCGCCTTGATGGGGGGGGACATCACGTCCTTCGTCTCACCGACGACCTTCAAGCACACCATGGCGACCATTCACGCCAAGGCCTGACCCGTCGGCCTTCCCCCTCGCGGAGCTATTCCATGCAACGACGCACTCTCATCGCGGGCCTAGTCGCAACCACAACCTTGGGATCTATCATGACCGAAGCCGCCGCCGCCGCCGATCCGGAAAACACGCTGTATATGGACCTGAAAGACGGCCGCGTGGTGATCCAATTGCTGCCCGAAATCGCCCCCAAGCATGTTGAGCGCGTCAAGCTGCTCGCCCGCAAGGGGTTCTATGACGGCATCGTGTTCCACCGCGTCATCGAAGGCTTCATGGCCCAAGGCGGCGACCCGACCGGCACCGGCACCGGCGGTAGCGGACTCGGCAACCTCAAAGCCGAATTCAACGCCACCCGCCACTTCCTGCGCGGCACCGTCGGCGCCGCCCGCGCCGCCAGCCCGGACAGCGCGGACAGCCAGTTCTACATCATGTTCGCCCCGGCGCCGCACCTCGATGGCCAGTACACCATCTGGGGCCAGGTCATCTCCGGCATGGAATTCGTCGACAAAATCAAGCGCGGCAGCGGCGGCAGCGGCATGGTCTCCAACCCAGACAAAATCATCCGCGCGCAGATTGCCGCGGACGTGAAGTAGCCTCCAGAAATAACGGGGAACCTGCTTCCCAAAACTACGACTTGACCTGAGACGCGCGCTGTCGTTCAAGGCAGCGCGCGTTGCCTTCGGGCGATGTGAGCGCGTAGCTCAGTTGGTAGAGCACCGGACTTTTAATCTGAAGGTCGTGGGTTCGAGTCCCACCGCGCTCACCATTCCTCCCCCCTCACAGTTTGGCTGCCCCTGGCACCAGCCGCGCATGCACCTCCCCCGTCAGGTGCTCCACCCGCTCGGTCAGCGCCTTCACGCTCTCGGTCAACGCCGTGTTCTGTTCCATCAACGCGACCAGTAGTTTGGTTTCTTTCAACGCCTGCGACTGCCGGTCCTGCATCCGCCGGTTGATATCCTCCCGGTGCTTGGCGTCAGCCTCGGAATGCACCTTATCCCGGTCCGCCTGCCGGGTTTGCGCCAGCAGGATCAACGGCGCGGCGTAAGCCGCCTGCAGGCTGAAGGCGAGGTTGAGCAGAATGAACGGATAAAGATCGAAGCTCACCCAGCCGACCACGTTCAGCACAATCCAGAAGCCAACGAAAATCGTCTGCCCAACCAGAAACACCGGCGTGCCGAAAAATCGCGCGAACGCCTCGGCCTTCAGCGCGAACCAGTCATTGCCGAACACTGGCGTCAGGTGCGCATGCGGCAGGTGAAAGCGATAAAAATGCCCATCATCGGTATGCGTCGCTGGGTCATGCGGCGCGGGCGGCGGCGTCTCGGCCATATATGTGTCCTCCTGAACGGATAGCGGCCATCGCGACTCGGGAACCGCGACGGTCCATTGCCGAGCCTAGGCGCATTTGCCCCGGCCAACGCACCCGCCACGCGATCGACGTTGATCAAGATCAAATCCCGAATCGCCCGCCGCGCTAGCATGGCTGCCTTGCCGGACTGATCTCGCCACCCCGGCCCATCCTCGCACGCGGCCTGCGTGCGAAACTGGCTGGGCGGGCTTGGCAAAGCGGGTCGGCACCGTCAAACTGGTTGCAACCCAATCAATGAAAAGAATGGAACGATGTCCCAGACGATGACCCGCGCCCCCGCCGCGCAAGCGGCCGAACATTTTGATGTGCTGATCGTCGGCGCTGGCATTTCCGGCGTCGGCGGTGCCTACCACCTCACCCAGCAGCGCCCCGGTACCAGCTTCGTCGTGCTGGAACGGCAGGAAACCTTCGGCGGCACCTGGTGGACGCACAAATACCCCGGCATCCGCTCGGATAGCGACCTCTACACCTTCGGCTACCGCTTCAAGCCCTGGGTCGGTGCCCCGATCGCCACCGCCGAGGAAATCCTGTCCTACATGGGCGAGGTGATCGCGGAGAACAATCTCGGCCCGCATATCCGCTACAACCACAAAATTCTCTCCGCCAGCTGGTCCAGCAAAGACAATCTCTGGACCGTCAAAGCCGTCACCAACGGCGAAGTCCGGCTGTTCACCTGCAACTTCCTCTGGATGTGCCAGGGCTACTATCGCCATGAAACCGGCTACACTCCGGAATGGCCGGGCATGGAAAACTACAAGGGCGTCATCGTCCATCCGCAAACCTGGCCGGAAGACTTGGACTACACCGACAAGAACGTCCTGGTGATCGGCTCCGGCGCCACCGCCGCCACGCTGGTTCCGGCCATCGCCGGCAAAACCAAGCATGTCACCATGCTGCAACGCTCCCCCACCTATTTCCGCACCGGCCGCAACGCCATCCCGCTGGCCGATGAACTGCGCGCTTTGCAGGTGCCAGAAGAATGGGTGCACGAAATCGTCCGCCGTAAAATCCTCTATGAGGGGGCGGTCTTTACCCGCCGCAGCTTTGAGGAGCCGGAGAAGGTCAAGCAGGAACTGCTCACCGGCGTGCGCAACGTGCTCGGCGAAAACTACCCGATCGAGAAGGATTTCACCCCCTCCTACCGCCCCTGGCGCCAGCGCATCGCCTTCATCCCGGATGCGGACCTGTTCAAGGGCATCGCCGCCGGCAAGGCCTCGGTGGTGACCGATGAAATCGACCGCTTCACCGAAAAAGGCGTGCTGCTGAAATCGGGTCAGGAACTGGAGGCCGACATCATCGTCACCGCCACCGGCTTCAACCTCAACGTGCTCGGCGATATCGACTTCACCATCGACGACAAGCCACTGGTGTTCTCCGATACCGTCACCTATCGCGGCATGATGTTCACCGGCGTGCCCAACATGGCCTGGGTGTTCGGCTATTTCCGCGCCAGCTGGACCTTGCGCGCCGATCTGGTCAGCGACTTCGTTTGCAACCTGCTCGGCAACATGGAAAAGCGCGGCGCCCACCGCGTCACCCCCAAATTGCGGCCGGAAGACAGCAACATGCCGCTGCTGCCCTGGATCGACCCGGAGAACTTTAACCCCGGCTACATCATGCGCGGCATGCACCTGCTGCCCAAGCGCGGCGATAAGCCAGAATGGATGCACAACCAGGATTACTGGGCGGAAAAAGACGAAATCCCCGCCATCGAC
>CAITOL010000202.1 GCA_903893975.1 uncultured Rhodospirillales bacterium
ATGGCTTCCGAGCCGCCTTCCGAGCCGTAGCCGCTGTCTTTGATGCCGCCGAACGGCACTTCCGGCAGGGCCAGGCCGTGGTGGTTGATCGACATCATGCCGGATTCGACCGCCGCGGCTACCGCATTCGCCGTCTTGGCGGAGGCGGTGTAGGCATAGGCGGCGAGGCCGTAGGGCAGGCGGTTGGCTTCGGCGATCACGTCGTCGAAGCTGCTGAACGGTGCGATGACGGCGAGCGGGCCGAATGGCTCCTCGTTCATCACCCGCATGTCGTTATTGACGTTGGTCAGCACCGTCGGCTCGAAGAAGTTGCCTTTGTTGCCGATGCGCTTGCCGCCGGTTTCCAGCGTCGCGCCTTTTTGCACCGCATCGCCCACCAGGCTTTCCATGGCGGTGACCCGGCGCGCATTGGCGAGCGGGCCCATCATCACGCCCTTTTCGTCGCCCGGCCCGACCTTGAGGCCTTGAGCGATGGAGACGAAGTTAGTGACGAAGCGCTGATAGACGCTTTCATGCACCAGCATGCGGGTGGGGGAGACGCAGACCTGGCCGGCATTGCGGTATTTGTTGGTCGCCAGCAGCTTGCTGGCCACGTCCACATCGGCGTCGCCGAAGACGATGGCCGGGGCATGGCCGCCGAGTTCCATCGTGACCCGCTTCATGTGCAGCCCGGCCATGGCGGCGAGTTGCTTGCCGATGGCGGTGGAGCCGGTGAAAGAGATTTTTTTGATGGTCGGGTGCGGGATCAGGTAGGAGCTGATCTCAGCCGGGATACCGTAGACGAGGTTGATGACGCCGGCTGGGACGCCGGCATCGGCGAAGCAGCGCACCAGTTCGGCGCAGCTGGCCGGGGTTTCTTCCGGGCCTTTCAGGATGACCGAGCAGCCGGCGGCGAGGGCGGCGGAGACTTTGCGCACGGCCTGGTTGATCGGGAAGTTCCACGGGGTGAAGGCGGCGACGACGCCGACCGGTTCTTTGATGACCAGCTGATACACGCCCTCGGCGCGGGCCGGGATGACACGGCCATAGGCGCGGCGGGATTCCTCGGCGAACCAGTCGATCACATCGGCGCCGGCCATGGTTTCACCCATCGCCTCGAAGCTCGGCTTGCCCTGTTCGATGGTCATCAGGGCGGCGATGCTGGCGGCGCGTTCGCGCAGCAGGTTGGCGGCCTTGCGCATGATTTTGCTGCGCTCGTAGCTGTTCACCTTGCGCCACACCGCGAAGCCTTTTTCGGCGGCTTCCAGGGCGCGGTCGAGATCGGCGCGCTCGGCATGGGCAACCTTGCCGGCCGGCTCGCCGGTGGCGGGGTTGATCACCACCAGCATCTTGCCGGCTTCCGGCGCGATCCAGTTGCCGTCGATGAACAGGTTGACGTCGTTATAGTCTGACATAGGGGTTCCCTCTGCTTGGTTCCGTCCGGACGGGATGTGGCGCAGGTGAGCCATTTGCGCAACCGTCGTTATGGTTGAAGAAGCATAGCGTGTGGGGCGGCGCCTGTCATGTCGTTGCCATGGCGCTGTCATCGGCGTGACGCGGGGGGCTGCTATCTGCTGGGGCCCAATTGTTGGAGCTTTCAGATGCGCCAGATCCGCCGCCGCACCCTCGGGCTTGCCGCCGCCGCCAGCGCCTTGCCGCGTTTTGCCATCGGCCAGGCGGATACGCGGCCGACGATTACGGTGGCGGTGCAGAAGATCGCCAACTCCAACACGCTGGATTGCCTGCGGGAGCAGTCCAATGTCGGCACGCGGATGATGGCGATGTATGTCGAGCGGCTGATCGACCTGAACTACCAGGGCCAGTTGGAAGCGCGGCCGGGGTTGGCGACGGATTGGAAGCGGATCGATGACAAGACGGTGGAGTTCAATCTGCGCCGTGGGGTGAAGATGCATGACGGGCGGGAGATGACCGCCGAGGATGTGGCGGTCAGCTTTTCGCCGGCGCGGATGTTCGGCGATACGCGGCCGACGGTGCAGGGCCGCACCTTGCCGCTTTCGGGGCAGGTGGTGACGACGACGGCGAGCAAGGAGTTGCCGCGCGAGATCCCGCCGGTGGCGCGCCGGCTGTTCCCGGCGTTCGATCGGGTGGAGGTGATCGACCGCTACACCGTGCGCATCGTCAACGGCACGCCGGACGTGACCTTGGAGGGGCGGATGTCGGCGCAGGGGGCGGGGATTGTCAGCGGGGAGGCGTTCAACGCGGCAGCGACCTGGCTGGATTATGCGCGCAAGCCGATTGGCACCGGCCCATACAGCATTCGGGAGTTCAAGGCCGACACCTCGCTGACCATGGATGCGCATGACGCCTATTGGGGCGGGCGGCCGCCGATCAAGACGTTGCGGCTGGTGGAGGTGCCCGAGGTTTCAGCGCGGGTGGCGGGCTTGCTGGCGGGGGAATTTCAGTTCGCCTGCGATATTCCGCCGGACCAGATTCAGGATATTGAACGCCATGCCGCCTTTGAGGTGCAGGGCGGCACGATCCCCAACCATCGCATTACCGCCTTCGACAAGAACCACGCCCCGCTGCGCGATCCGCGGGTGCGGCAGGCGATGACGCATGCGATTGACCGCAAGGCGATTGTGGACAGCCTGTGGGCCGGGCGCACCCGCGTGCCGGCCGGGCTGCAATGGGAATTTTACGGCGACATGTTCATCCCGAGCTGGACGGTGCCAGAGTTCGACCCGGCCCGGGCGCGGGAATTGGTGAAGGCGTCCGGCTACAAGGGTGACCCGATCACCTACCGCCTGCTGCCGAATTATTACACCAATCAGGTTTTCACCGCCCAGGCGCTGGTGGAAATGTGGCGCCAGGTGGGGCTGAACGTGCAGATCACCATGAAGGAGAACTGGAGCCAGGTGTTCGAGCGTTCGCCCGAGCGGGGGATCCGCGACTGGTCGAACTCGGCGGTGTTCTCCGACCCGGTATCCTCGATCGTGAGCCAGCACGGGCCGAACGGGGAGCAGCAGCAATATGGCGAGTGGACCAATGCGGAGATGAACACGCTGTCCACCGAGTTGGAAACCAGCACCGACCGCGCGCGCCGCAAGCAGATTTTCGCCCGGTTGCTGCAGATATGCGAGCGGGAGGACCCGGCCTATACCGTGCTGCACCAGAACGCGACCTTTACCGCCAAGCGCAAGGATATCCGCTGGCAGGCCGCGCCGTCGTTCGCGATGGATTTCCGCGCGACCAATTGGGGGGCCTGATCGCTGAGCCCGTTGGACCTTGCTTCCCTCCGGCCGGCGATTGCGGTTCAATTGCCGGTTATGGAACCCGCAGTGACAGAACCGCTCGTCCGTATTCGTGATTTGCAGGTGAGCTTTCACGGTGTGCTGGCGCTGCGCGGGATCGATCTTGAGGTCGGGCCGGGGGAGGCGGTGGGGCTGGTGGGGGAGTCCGGCTGCGGCAAGTCCGTCACCTGGCTGGCGGCGTTGGGGTTGTTGCCCGGCGCGGCGCGGGTGGCCGGCAGTGTGCGGTTGCGGGGGGAGGAGTTGCTGGGCGCCCCGGCGCGCGCGTTGGAGCGGGTGCGGGGCGGCAAGGTCGCGATGATTTTCCAGGACCCGGCCAGCGCGCTGAACCCGGTGATCCCGGTTGGCCGGCAGGTGATGGAGGCGCTGGCTTTGCATCGCGGCCTGACCGGGGCGGCGGTGCGGGCGGAGGCGTTGCGCCTGTTGGAGCAGGTTGGCATTCCCGATCCGGCGCGGCGGCTTGCGGCCTACCCGCATGAGATGTCCGGCGGGCAGAACCAGCGGGTGATGATCGCCATGGCGCTGGCGGGGCGGCCGGACCTGTTGATTGCCGATGAGCCGACCACGGCGCTGGATGCGACAATCCAGGCGCAGATCCTCGATCTGTTGCGCCAGATCCGCCAGGACCACGGGATGGCGCTGGTGCTGATCAGCCACGACCTGGGGGTGGTTGCCGATATGTGCGACCGGGTTGGGGTGATGTATGCCGGGCGGATGATTGAACAGGCGCCGGCCGATGCGGTGTTTGGGCAGCCGGCGCATCCGTATACGCAAGGCTTGCTGGCGGCGTTGCCGGATATGGCCGGGCCGCGTCGGCGGTTGGCGGCGATCCCCGGCGGGGTGCCGCGGCCGGAGGAGATGCCGCCGGGCTGTGCCTTTGCGCCGCGATGCCCGCGCGCGGATGCGGCCTGCGCGGCGGGCGTGCCGCCATTACGGGCGGTGGGCGCGCAGCATCAGGCGGCCTGCGTGAAATGACCGAATTGTTGCGGATTGACGCGGTGAGCAAGACCTATCCCGGCGCGCATGGGCTGCTGCGCCGTGGGCGCGATGTGCGGGCGGTGGATGAGGTGTCGTTGGTGGTGGCGCCGGGCCGCACGCTGGGGATTGTGGGGGAATCCGGCTGCGGCAAGTCTACGCTCGGGCGGTTGGCGCTCGGCCTGGAGCGGCCGAGCAGCGGGGCGGTGCAGTTTGCCGGCGAGCCGATGCCGGCGCCCGGGAGTTCCGCCTGGCGGGCGCTGCGGGCGCGGATGCAACTGGTGTTTCAGGACCCGCTTGGCGCGTTGGACCGGCGGCTGACCATTGCCGAGCAGATTGAGGAGCCGCTGCTGATCCATGCCGCCGGCAACCAGGCGGAGCGGCGGGCGCGGGTGGCGGCGGTGCTGGAGGATGTGGGGTTGGGCGCGGATCTGGCGGCGCGGCATCCGCATTCGCTGTCCGGCGGGCAGCGCCAGCGTGCCGTGCTGGCGCGGGCCTTGGCGACGAACCCGGATCTGCTGGTGTGTGATGAGCCGGTAAGCGCGCTGGACGTGTCGATCCAGGCGCAGGTGGTGAATATGCTGGTGGACCTGCAGCAGCGGCGCGGCATCGCGATGCTGTTTATCAGCCATGATTTGAAAGTGGTGCGGCAGGTGAGCGACGAGGTCGCGGTGATGTATCTCGGCCGGGTGGTGGAGCAGGGCGCGGCGGATACGCTGTTCGCCGCGCCGCAGCACCCGTATACCCGCGCGCTGGTGTCCGCGGTGCCGGTGCCCGGCCGCAAGGCGGCGGAGCGGATTGTGTTGCGCGGCGACCCGCCCAATCCGGCGGCAAGGCCATCCGGCTGTGCGTTTCATCCGCGTTGCCCAGCGGCGCTGCCGGTGTGCGCGCAGGTGGTTCCGGCCTTGCGCAGCCGGCCCGACGGGCGAAGAATCGCCTGCCACCTGGAACTGGATGCCGCATGATGAAGCTGACCCGCCGTATGGCGCTTGCCGCCACCCTGCTGCCGCGCGTCGCGATCGGGCAGAGCGACAGCCGGCCCACGATTACCGTGGCGGTGCAGAAGATTGCCAACACCAACACACTCGACCCGATGCGGGAGCAATCGTCCAACGCGTCTGAGCGCTGGATGGGGTCGGTGCTGGAGACGTTGATCGGGCGCAACCAGCAGGGCCAGTTGGAGCGGGTGCCGGGGCTGGCGACTGGGTGGCGGCGGATTGATGCGCGCACGGTGGAGCTGACGCTGCGGGACGGCGTGGTGCTGCATAACGGCGATACGCTGACCGCCGAGGATGTGGCGTTTTCGTTCGGGGAGCAGCGCATGTTCGGCGCGGGCCTGCCGGCGGATATCGTCGCCGTGGCGCGCCGCTACTGGCCGGCGTTGGAACAGGTGGCGGTGGTGGATGCGCGCACGGTGCGGTTCGTCAACGCCACGCCGGACGTAACCTTGGAGGGCCGGATTGCCGCCGGGGGCAGCCAGATCGTCTCGCGCCGTGCCTGGCTGGAGGCGGGGTCCTGGCAGGCCAATGCGCGGGCGGCGGTGGGGACGGGGCCGTATCGGCTGGTGCGGTTCACGCCGGATAGCGAGATGGTGCTGGAGGCGCATGATGCCTATTGGGGCGGTCGGCCGCCGTTGAAGCGGCTGCGCTTTGTTGAGGTGCCGGAGCAGGCGGCGCGGGTGGCGGGGCTGCAAGCCGGTGAGTTCCAGTTCGCCTGCGACATTGCGCCGGACCAGATTGCCGATATCGAGCGCGACACGCGGCTGGTGGTGCAAGGCGGGTTGGTGCTGAACCACCGCATCCTCGCCTTCGACAAGCAGCATCCGGCGCTGGTGGACCCGCGGGTGCGGCTGGCGATGGCGCATGCGATTGATGGGCAGGCGATCGTGGACAGCCTGTGGGTCGGGCGGGCCAAGGTGCCGGCCGGGCTGCAATGGCCGTTTTATGGGTCGATGTTTGTCGAGGGCTGGACGGTGCCGGCATTCGACCCGGCGCGGGCGCAGCAATTGCTGAAGGCGGCCGGCTATAACGGGGCGCCGATTACCTATCGCGCCCGCAATAATTATTACACCGCCGAGGTGGCGACCGCCCAGGTGCTGGTGGAGATGTGGCGGGCGGTTGGGCTGAATGTGGTGCTGGAGGTGCGGGAGAACTGGGCGCAGGTGCTGGAGCGGAACCAGCGCGGGGTGCGCGACTGGTCGAACTCACCCACGTTTGATGATCCGGTGTCGTCCATCGTCAACCAGCACGGGCCGCACGGCGCGCAGCAGGCCAATGGTGAGTGGAGCAATGCGGAGATGAACACGCTGGCCGGGGAATTGGAGACCAGCACCGATATGGCGCGGCGCAAGGCGATTTTCGCGCGGATGCTGACGATTTGCGAGCGCGAGGACCCGGCCTATATCGTGCTGCATCAGAACGCGACCTTTACCGCGACGCGGCGGGATTTGCCGTGGCGGGCGTCGCCGTCGTTCTTTCTGGATTTCAGCCCGCGTAACTGGCGGTCATGATCCGCTATCTCGGCTTGCGGCTGGCGCGGGCGGCGCTGACGATTGCGCTGGTGGTTAGCTTTGCCTTTGTGGTGCTGCGGCTGTCCGGCGATCCGGCGTTGACGATTATGTCGCCCGAGGCGCCGCCGGAGGCGATTGCCGCCTTCCGCCGCGCCTGGGGGTTGGATCAGCCGATCTGGGTGCAATATCTGCGCTATTTTGCGGCGATTTTGCAGGGCGAGCTGGGTCAGTCCATGCGTGATGGCCGGCCGGCGCTGGCGATTGTGCTGGAGCGGATTCCGGCGACGCTGCTGCTGACCTTGCCGGCCCTGGTGCTGAAGGTGGGGATTGGCGTGCCGGCGGGGATTTACGCCGCGCTGCATCGCAATTCACTGACCGACCGGCTGGTGATGGCGCTGTCGGTGGCCGGGTTTACGGTGCCGAGCTTTGTGCTGGGGCTGGTGCTGGTGCTGGTGTTCGCGGTGGATCTGGGCTGGCTGCCATCGGGCGGGCAGGAGAGCTGGCGCAGCGTGGTGTTGCCGGTGGTGACGATGTCGCTCGGCGGCGCTGGGGTGCTGGCGCGCTTTACCCGCTCGGCCATGCTGGAAGTGCTCGGCCAGCCGTATATCCGCACCGCGAGTGCCAAGGGTGTGCCGTGGGGTGCGGTGGTGCGGGGCCATGCGCTGCCGAATGCGGCGGTGCCGGTGGTGACGATCGTGGGCTTTATGGTCGGCAGTCTGATCGCCGGTGCGGTGGTGGTGGAAAGCGTATTTTCCTGGCCCGGCGTGGGCCGGTTGATGGTGGTGGCAGTGGCCAATCGGGACCTTGCGGTGGTGCAGTGCATCTTGTTGCTGGTGGCGAGCACGATGGTGGCGTCCAATCTGATGGTGGATTTGTTGTACGGGGTGTTGGACCCACGCTTGCGCGCGGTGCGGGCGTGAGCCGCCGCCTGGGTATGCCGCCCGGCGTTGGGGTGGCAGCGGGCTGGCTGGTGGTGGTGGTGCTGGTGGCGGTTTTTGCCGATGGGCTGCGGCCGTTCGGCATTACGGCGATGGATTTGCGGGCGCGGTTAATGGCGCCGGTGCTGTTTGGCGGCGGCTGGACGCATGCGCTCGGCACGGATGAGCTCGGGCGCGATGTGTTGAGCCGGCTGCTGGTGTCGGTCCAGATGTCGCTGCGGATTGCGTTTGGCGCCACGGTGATCGCGGCGGTGTTCGGCACGGTGATGGGGTTTCTGGCGGCGCATTTTCGCGGCTGGCCGGAGCAGATTGTGCTGGGGCTGATCGATTTTCAGGCGTCGATGCCGTTTTTGATTCTGGCGCTGTCGGTGCTGGCGTTTTTCGGCAACTCGCTGCTGCTGTTTACCTGCCTGATGGGGCTGTATGGCTGGGAGCGGTATGCGCGGATTGCGCGCGGGCTGGCGATTGCCGCCAATGCCCAGGGCTATGCGGCGGCGGTGCGCCAGCTCGGGGCGGGGCCGGCGCGGATATATCTGCGGCATGTGCTGCCCAATATCGCGGCGACGTTGATTGTCGCCGCGACGCTGTCGTTCCCCGAGGTGGTGTTGCTGGAAAGCGGGCTGTCATTCCTGGGCTTGGGGGTGCAGCCGCCGATGACCAGCCTGGGCAATATGGTGGGCTATGGGCGGGAATATCTGACCCGGGCGCCGTGGATTTTGCTGACGTCGAGCGCGGTGATTGTGCTGACGACGCTGGCGGTGAGCACGGTGGGGGATTGGCTGCGCGACCGGCTGGACCCGACTTTAACCTGATTATTCGCCCAGACTATTCAGCCGGCGCGGTCATCCGCTCCAGATCCACGAGGAAGGCGGCGTTGCCCGGCGCCTGTTGCAGCGCCCGGCGCATATAGACCACCGCCGCGTTGCGCAGGCCGAGGGCTTCCAGCGCCACGGCCTTGGATTGCAGCACGCCGGGGGTGAAGACGCGGGCGGCGAGCAGGCGGTCCATCATCTCCATCGCCGGTTGCGGGCGCCCGAGCGCGAGCAGTGCCCAGCCACGGATCATGATGGCCTGGCCGGAATTGGGCGTGTCTTTCAATACCATGTCGGCATCTTGCAGGGCATCTTCCGGGCGGCCCATGGTGAGCAGGACGTTGCCGCGCAGCATGTGGGTGGAGATCCGCGCCGGGTGGTTGGCGATTTCGGTGTCCAGCTGTGCCAAAGCGGGGATATAGAGTTTTTTGGCCATCAGCGCATTGGCCAGCACTTCGTGCACGCCGGGCTGGTTGGGCATGAATTCCACCGCGCGACGCGCGACCGCGATGCCTTCATCGACCCGGCCGAGCGAGCTGTGCAGCGAGCTTTCGAGGATCATACCCTCGATATCCTCAGGGTTGACGCGCAAGGCGGAGCGGACTTCGCGGTAGGCTTCGTTGAAGCGGCCGGCGGACATCAGCAGCCGGGCGGTGGCTTTGCGGCCCCAGACCGAACCGCCGTCGATCTCGATCATCCGCTGGCTGGCTTCGAGTGCGTCTTGCGCGCGGTTGCTGGCGAGGAGCGCCATAGCTTTGACATACCAGCCGGGGGCGTAGCTGGGGGCGCGGGCAGTGAGGTTTTCGGCAAAGTCCAGCGCGTCTTCCACCCGGCTGCCGTTGAGCAGCACTTTGATGAGCAGGTAGCTGACGGTGTTCAGGCTGCCAGTATCGAGGCGGCCGGTGTTGCGCAGGGCTTCCAGGTGGCCCCAGAGTTGGTCCTGCTGGTAGATCGACTGCACGGAATACCACGCATAGAGCCGGGGTTGTGCGACCTGCCACACTTCCGGGGCAGCGTCGTCCAGCATCCGGTCCAGACTGGCTTCTGGATAGGCTTTCAAATCGACGACCTGACCGAATTGTGGCACCCGCAAACGCAGATCGAGTTTGCCGTCCGGATCTTGGGTGAGTTCGCCGGTCAGGCGGGTGGTGTTGAGGCCGAGCAGGTCGCGCAGGTTCAGGGCGGTGCGGTGCCAGAGGCCGGAGGTTGCGGTGACGTCGACCGAGATGGGTGGGCCGTTCAACTCGGCGGCCGGGCGGTCGGTCGGGTCTGCCAGGGTGCGGCGGCGGACGTCCTGGATGCGGTCAGCCAGGCGCGAGGCCAGTACATCCGGCTGGATGCCGCGTTCGATCAGGCGCTGCGGTACGGTGATGGTGCCGATTTCGACCCCGACGCCGCGGACTTCGCGCAGCATCAGCCAGCCGGGGACCAGCAGGGCGGCAGCGGGAACGCCGATGATGATGCCCCAACGCAGCAGGCGCAGCAGCACCCGGCCGAGCCAGAGGGCGATGCGGCCGGCGCGGGCATAGGCTTGTTCCAGCGCGGCTTCGATGGCCGGGCCCATCGGTTTGCGGTCTGCCCGCGAGGACCGGCGTGAACTGCTGCGCGGGCTGGGTGGCGGCACCGGGGAGGGCACTTCCTTGACCCGGTTGCGCGGCACGACCGGCGGAAGGGGCGGCGCTACAGGCGATTGTTGCCGCGAGGAATTGGCCCGCTGGTGAATGCTGGCGACCAAGACGTCATTGGCAGCAACACGGCGGGTTCGGCGACGTTTGGGCGCCAGGCCGAACAACTCGCGCAGGAATTCAAACACGGCGCTGCGAGGCCGAGCCGACCAGGTGGATCAAAATGGCTACGTCAGTCATGGTATCGGCCTAATATCCGTTCGCAATCGACAGTCTGTAATAGCATGATGATGAACGCAAACACACAGGCTTGGCGTTCTTTTACAATATGACATTTTGCCCATCGGCGCGAGAGTCTGCGCGGGGGCGGCTGGCATCCAGGGCGGCTTGCAGCATGTAGCTGGCCGCCATGGCGTCTACCAGCTGGGCGCGGCGGGCGCGGCTGAGATCGGCTTCCCCCACCAGCACCCGGTTGGCGGCGGAGGAGGAGAGCCGTTCATCCCACATCGCCGCTGGCAGGTGCAGGGCGGCGCTGAGTGCGTGGGTCCAGTCTTTGGCGGCCTGGGCGGCCGGGCCGGTGCTGCCATCCATCGACAACGGCAAGCCGACGACAAGGCCGCCGACGCCTTGCGCGGTGATGATCCGGGCCAGTTCGGCGACGTTGGTGCCGAACTTCGCCCGCCGGATCTGCGCGAACGGGCTGGCCAGCATCAGGCCGACATCGGACAGCGCCACCCCGATTGTCTTGGCCCCCGGGTCTAACCCCAGCAGGCGCTGCCCGCGGCTGAGCCCGGCCCGCAGCGCCACCATATCCACCACCGCCATGTGCTATTCCCCATCACGCGGGGCTTTGCGCCCCGCTTTTATGCCGGCCCGCTTGCCTTTGCCTTCAAGCCGGCGCAGCTGCGAGCCGTAGGTCGGTTTGGTCGGGCGCCGCCGCACCGGGCGGATGCAGGCCTGTTCGATCAGCGCCAGCAGGCGGTCCCGTGCGTCCTGGCGGTTGCGGTCCTGGCTGCGGAAACGCTGCGCGGTGAGCACGAGGACGCCATCATTGGTCAGGCTTTGTCCGGCGAGGCGGACCAGCCGCGCCCGCACATCCTCGGGCAGGCCGGGCGAGAGCCGCACGTTGAAGCGGAGCTGCACCGCCGAGGAGACCTTGTTGACGTTCTGCCCGCCCGGCCCGCTGGCGCGGATGAAGCTTTCCTCCAGCTCGGTCTCGTCCAGGGATACCAGGGCATTGACGCGGATCACGCAGGCTTCTCCGAAAGGCGAGGCCCCGTAAGCAGACGGGGGCGCAGGCAGGGGACGGGCCCCCTACCTACGCCCCCTGCGTGTCGGGCGCTAATGTTGCGTGGGGCGGGGTTAGTCGTCATCCCCCAGCGCCGGGGCGCCGCAGGTGACGCCGCCATCGATGACCATGGTCTGGCCGGTGGTGAAGCTGCCGGCGGGGGAGGCGAGATAGACGGCGGCGCCGGCGATTTCATCCGGTTCCCCAATGCGTTGCAGCGGGGTGGTGCGGCTGCGGCGCTTGGCGTTGGCCGGGTTTTCCCACAAAGCGCGGGCGAAGTCGGTTTTGATCAGGCCGGGGGCGATGGCGTTGACGCGGATGTTGTTGGGGCCCCATTCGCAGGCCAGGTTGCGCACCAGCTGCATATCCGCCGCCTTGGAGATGGCGTAGGCGCCGAGATGGGTGGAGCCTTTCAGCCCGCCGATGGAGGAGACCACAATCACCGCACCGCCGCCGTTCGCCGCCATGCCCGGCAGCACCATGTTGCAGAGCCAGTGGTTGGAGCGGATGTTGGAGTTCATCACCCGGTCCCACGCATCGTCAGGGATGTCGGCCGACAAGCCATAGAACGGATTGACCGCCGCGTTGCAGACCAGAATGTCGATCCGGCCATAGGTGGCGATGGCGAAATCCACCAGGGCTTGCAGTTCTTCCTTGCGGCCGATGTTGCAGGTTTTGGTGATCGCGGTGCCGCCGGCGGCGTTGATCGCGTTGGTGACCACGTCGCAGCCATCCTGCTTGCGGCTGGAGACGACGACCTTGGCGCCATGTTCGGCCATCCGTTCCGCGATGGCGCGGCCAATGCCTTTGGAGGAGCCGGTGATGACGGCGACTTTGCCGGTGAGGTCGAAGAGCGAGGCCATGGTTGTTTCTCCCTGAAGCGATTAGCCGCAGCCTCGCTCAGTCCGTGCGATGATGCAACCGCAGGGCGAGGGCGTTGAGGACGACGCTGACCGAGGACATGGCCATGGCGGCGCCGGCGAGCATGGGGTTGAGCCAGCCGAGGGCGGCGAGGGGAATGCCGAGGGTGTTGTAGGCAAAGGCCCAGAACAGCCCGAGGCGCAGGGTGCGCCAGGTGCGGCGGGAGAGGGTGATGGCCTGCGCCACCAGCGCCGGGTCGCCGCGCATGAGGGTGATGCCGGCGGCCTGCATGGCGACATCGGTTCCGGTGGCCATGGCAAAGCCGATATCGGCGCTGGCGAGGGCGGCGGCGTCGTTCACGCCGTCGCCGACCATGGCGACGATCTCCCCCGCTTCGCGGAAGGCTTGGATGCGGGCGGTTTTGTCGGCGGGCAGCAGGCCGGCGGCGACGGTTGGGATGCCGAGCGCGGCGGCGACGCGGGCAGCGGCGGCCGGGCTGTCCCCAGAGAGGAGGGCGGTTTTCAGGCCCATGGCGTGCAACTGCGCGATGGCGTGGCCAGCGTTGGGTTTGAGCGTGTCGCCAAAGGCGAGCAGGCCCAGCAGGCCGTCATGTTCGCTGGCGAGCCAGGCGATGGTGTGGCCTGCGGCGGCGCAGGCGGCGTCCTCCGCTGCCAGGGCGCGCGTGTCGATCCCGGCTTCGGTCAGCATTTTGCTGCTGCCGAGCAGCAGGCGCTGGCCGTCCAGCATCGCTTCGATGCCGCGCCCGGGGATGGTGCGGAAGCCGCTGGCGCTGGGCACCGGCCCGGGGACGGCGCGCAGCACGGCGCGGGCGAGCGGGTGTTCCGAGCCGGCTTGCAGTGCGGCGGCCTGGGCGAGGACGCCGGCTTCGGTTTGCCCTGGCGCGGGGTGGCAGGCGAGCAGGCGGGGCTGGCCTTGGGTGAGGGTGCCGGTTTTGTCGAAGGCGACCAGGGTGACCGCCTGGGCACGTTCCAAGGCTGCGGCATCGCGCACCAGAATGCCGGCGCGGGCGGCCATGCCGGTGCCGACCATGATGGCGGTGGGGGTTGCCAGCCCCATGGCGCAGGGGCAGGCGATGACCAGCACGGCGACGGCGTTGAGGATGGCGGTGTCGGGCGCGGCGCCGGCCAGCGCCCATGCCAGGGCGGTGAGGGCTGCGAGTACGATGACGACTGGCACGAAGACGGCGCTGACCTGATCGGCGAGGCGTTGGATGGCCGGCTTGCCGATCTGTGCGTCCTCCACCAGCCGCACCATGCGGGCCAGCACGGTTTCCCGGCCGACGGCGGTGATGGTGACGTGCAGCAGGCCTTCGCCGTTGATGGCGCCGCCGGTGACGTGATCGCCGGCGGCTTTGGCCTGCGGCATCGGCTCCCCGGTCAGCAGGCTTTCATCGACATGGCTGGCGCCGGATTGCACGATGCCGTCGGCGGCGAGGCGTTCGCCGGGGCGGGCAAGCAGGGTATCGCCAACGGCCAGAGCCTCGACCGGGATTGCGACTTCGGCGCCGTCGCGCAGCACCGTGGCGTGGTCTGGCCGCAGGGCGCCAAGGGCGGCGATGGCGGAAGCGGTGCTGCGGCGGGCGCGGTCTTCGAGGAAGCGGCCGAGCAGCACCAGGGTGGTGACCATGGCGGCGCTTTCAAAATAAAGCGCCGCGTGTTCGCCGTGGATGAGCAGGTTGAAGCAGGACAGCAGGAAGGCCGCCGAGGTGCCGAGCACCACCAGCGCATCCATGCTGCCATGCAGGCCGCGCAGCCCGAGCCAGGCGGCACGGTAGAACGGCGCTGCGACCCAGATTTGCACCGGCAGGGCCAGCAGGCATTGCGCCCAGCCAGGCAGCATATAGCGATGGCCGAACAGCATGGGCGGCGCGAGCGGCAGGGTGAGCAGCGCACCGGCCAGCAGCCGCCAGGGGAGTTGCTGGACGTCCGCCCGGTCTGGCCGCAACGGGCTGGCGCCATAGCCGGCCTTGGCGACGGCGGCTTGCAGGGTGCGGATATCCAACCCTTCCGCGCCACGGACCCGGGCGCGATGGGTGGCGAGATTGACCTCTGCCAGGGTGACGCCGGGCACGCGGCCGAGCACCTTTTCCACCCGCGCGACGCAGGCCGCGCAGGTCATCCCCTCGATATCGAGGTCAATGGGATCTGCCATGGATGCAGCATGGTGCCGATGGCGGGGGGATGTAAACGGGCTACCGGGCGGGACAGCAAGGCGGTAAAGGGGGAGCATAAAAGCCGCCGGAGGTTGATGGCATGCCCCAGTTCACGGTTCCCGAAATGCATTGCGACGGCTGCATCGCCGCCGTGACCAAGGCAATCCAGGCGGTTGATCCGCAGGCCCAGGTGGTGGCCGAACTGGCGACGCATCGTGTGGCGGTGCAGTCGGCGGCGAGCGCGGCGGCGCTGGCGGCGGCGATTGATGCGGCCGGCTTTACGGTGACCGCCGCACAATGACCGCGATCCAGGCTTTCCTCATCGCGGTGCTGCAAGGTGCGAGCGAGTTGTTCCCGGTTTCCAGCCTTGGCCATGCCGTGGTGGTGCCGGCGTTGCTGCATTGGCCGCTCGACCAGAAGGCGCCGGCGTTTCTGCCGTTTCTGGTGCTGCTGCATACCGGCACGGCGGCGGCGTTGCTGGCGTTTTTCTGGCGCGACTGGTGGGCGCTGGCCTGCGGCGTGTTCGGCCGTGGCGATGATGCGACGGTGAACGCCATGCGCCGGCGGTTTGTGTTGATTGTGATTGCCACCATACCGGCGGTGATTTTGGGCGCGACGCTGGAAAAATTCGTGCGCGGGCTGTTTGCCTCCCCCATTCTGGCCGCAGCGATGCTGGTGCTGAACGGGATGCTGCTGCTGTTTGGCGAGCGGTTGCGCAAAACCGGTGGCGCGCGCGATCTGGACTCGCTGAATGGGTGGGATGCGCTGGCGATTGGCTGCTGGCAATGCACCGCGCTGGTGCCGGGGATTTCCCGCGCCGGGGCCACGATGGTGGGCGGGCTGCTGCGCGGGTTGAACCATGGCGCGAGCGCGCATTTCAGCTTTTTGATCGCCACCCCGATCATCATTGGCGCGACGGTGCTGGAGACCCGGCATTTGTTTGGTGCCGCCGTGCCGCCGGGCACGTTTCAACTGGCAGCGATGGCGGCGGTGGCGGCGGGGATTGTCGCCTGGGCGTCCACCTGGTTTCTGATGCGCTATTTCCGCCATCATGATGACTGGGCGCTGAACCCGTTTGCGTATTACTGCATCGCGTTCGGTCTGGCGGCGTCGCTTTGGCTGGGGTTGGCGTAATGGCCGGGCCGCTGGACGGGATTCGGGTGGTGGATCTGACCACCGTGGTGCTGGGGCCGATCGCCACCCAGATGCTGGGCGATGCCGGGGCGGATGTGATTAAGGTGGAAACCCCGGCGGGGGATATGACGCGCTTTATCGGGCCGGGACGGTCGCCGGATCAGAGCGCGTATTTCGCCAACCTTAACCGCAATAAGCGCAGCCTTGTGCTGGATTTGAAACGGCCGGAGGCGCGGGCGGCGCTGCTGCGGCTGATCGATACGGCGGATGTGTTTGTGCACAATATGCGCGCCGGCGCCGCCGCCCGGCTGGGGCTGGACCCGGAGACGTTGCTGGCGCGGCATCCACGGCTGATCCATGCCTCGGCCAGCGGCTACCGGCTGGGCAGTTCGAAGGCGGAGGACCCGGCCTATGACGATATCATTCAGGGCATGTGCGGCCTGGCGAGCCTGAATGGGGAGGCCAACGGCACGGACGGGCCGCGCTATGTCCCATCGGTGATGGCGGATAAAATATCGGGGCATACGCTGACCACCGCCATCACCATGGCGCTGTTCGCCCGCGAGCGCACCGGGCGTGGCCAGGCGTTGCATGTGCCGATGCTGGACAGCCTGATCGCGTTTCTGCTGCCGGAGCATATCTGGGGCGTGACCATCGACCATCCGGTGGAGGGCATGCGTTACCCCCGCCTGATGACGCCGCATCGGCGGCCATATGCGACGGCGGATGGCTATCTGTGCCTGATTGCCGCGACTGACGAGCAATGGCGGCGGCTGTTCGCGGTGCTCGGCCAGCCAGAATTGATCGCCGATCCCCGCTTTGCCGATGTGGCGGCGCGCAGTGACAATATTGATGCCGCCTATGGCGTAGTGGCCGCCGGGTTGAAGGCGCGTACGACGGCGGAGTGGTTGCCGTTGCTGGCGGCGGCGGATCTGCCGCACGGGCCGGCGCATACGAT
Organism: uncultured Rhodospirillales bacterium; assembly: GCA_903893975.1. GTDB lineage: Bacteria > Pseudomonadota > Alphaproteobacteria > Acetobacterales > Acetobacteraceae > CAITOL01. The sequence continues at coordinate 16,522 of CAITOL010000202.1, forward strand.
GGAGGATTTGCTGGAGGACCCGTATCTGCGCGAGGTCGGGGCATTCCGCAGTTTCACCCACGAAACCGAGGGGCCGATTACGGTGATTGCCCCGGCGGTGGACTTTGCCGACACGCCGCTGGCACTGACCCGGGGGGCGCCGGGGTTGGGGGCGCAGTCGGCGGAGATTTTGCGCGAGGCGGGCCTGTCGGACGCCGAGATTGCCGAGTTGGCGCTATGAGCCTGCGCCGCCGTGCCGTGCTGGCGGCGGGGCTGGCCGCGGCAGCCTGGCCGGCGCAGGCGGCGGGGCCGCTGGCGACGGTGGCGATTGACCGCTCGCAGACCGGTTGGTGGCGGGATCGCCATGCCGCGAAGCTGCGGGAGTTGAAGGCGGGGCCGGTGGAGCTGATCGTCCTCGGCGATTCGATTTTGCATAATTTTGAACGGGTTGGACCGCCTGCTTACTACGACTATCAGCCAGTCTGGCAGCGGTTTTATGGCGACCGGCATGCGGTCAATCTCGGGTTCAAGGGCGATGCGACCAGCCATTTGCTGTGGCGCATGGGTCATGGCGAGTTGGACGGGATTGCGCCGAAAGTGGCGGTGGTGCTGATCGGGGCGAATAATCTGGGGCGGGTGCATTGGCCGACGGCGGAAAATATCGCGGGCGTGACGGCGGTGGTGGACACGGCGCGGAAGAAGCTGCCGCGGACGCATATTCTGCTGCTGGGCATTTTGCCGTCCGATCGTTCGCCTTGGGCTAGCCAGACTACGCTGGAGGTGAATGCTGGGCTCGCCGCGCGCTATGGCAGTGGGGCGGTGGCCGGGGTGAGCTATCTGGATGTGGGCAAGGTGCTGCTGCGTGACGGGCGGGCCGATCATGCGCTGTATTACGACCCGATGCTGTCGCCGCCAGAGCCGACGCTGCACCCGACGCCGGAGGGGATGACGCGGATTGCCCGGGCGATGGAGCCGACATTGGCGCGGCTGCTGGGCGATAAGCTGCACGGCTGACGGCGCAGTTTGCGCTGCCGGCCGCGCCGTTGGCATAGTGCAGTCAATCACGCGTCCCCCCATGATCCGCTGAGGAACACGCCATGCCGACACTTGCCGAAACCCTGGCCGCCTATGCCGTTGGTGAGCGCAGCGCGCCGCTGTCTGACGAGGTGCGCCATCACGCCCGGCGCGCGCTGATCGACTGGTTTGCCGCCTTGCTGCCCGGGGCGTTGCTGGCGCCGGCGACGTTGCTGGCGGAGGGGTTGGCGGATGAGTTGGATCACGGCAAGGCGATTGTCTACGGCAGCAATCGGCGGGCGAGTTTGCGGGCGGCGGCGCTGATCAACGCCACCGCGTCCCACACCATCGAGTTCGACGATATTTTCCGCGATGCGGTCTACCATCCCGGCTGCCCGGTGATAGGGGCGGCGCTGGCGGCGGCGCAGGCGCGCGGGGCGTCCGGGGACGCGTTGCTGCGGGCGATTGTGGTGGGCTACGAGGTGTCCACCCGGATCGGGGTGGCGGTGCAGCCGTCGCATTACAAGTTCTGGCACACCACGGGCACCATCGGCACGTTTGGCGCGGCGGCGGCGGTGGCGTCGATCCTGGGGGCGACCGCCGAACAGACCGCACATGCCCTGGCCAATGCCGGCACATTCGCGGCGGCGTTGCAGCAGGCGTTCCGGTCCGACGCAATGTCCAAGCCGTTGCATGCCGGCCACGCCGCTGATGCCGGGGCGATGGCCGCTTTGGGGGCGGCGCGCGGGGTGACCGGGGCGCTGGATGTGCTGGAGGGCGAGGCCGGGTTTGGCGCGGCGATGTCGGTGAACCCGAACTGGGCGGCGGTGACCGATGGGTTGGGCAGCCGCTACAACATCACGCAAATGACGTTCAAGAACCACGGCTGTTGCGGCCACACCTTCGCCGCGATTGATGCGGCGTTGGTTTTGCAGGAAAAACATCGCTTCAGCCATCGCGACGTGGCGCGCATCAGCGTCGGCGGGTATCGGGCGACGCTGGATGTGACCGGGCGCAAATCTGTCGCCACGCCGTTTGAGGGCCGGTTCAGCACGCCGTTCACCGTGGCGATGGCGCTGGTGCATGGCAGTGTGCGCCTGGTGGCGTTCGAGCCGCATCGGCTGGCCGATGCCGAGGTGCAGGCGCTGATGCAGAAGGTGGATGTGTTCATCGATCCGGCCTGCGATGCGGCCTTCCCGGGGGCGCGGTCGGCGCGGGTGACGATTACGCTGCGGGATGGCCGGGAGTTCAGCCATTTCCAGCCCACCCGCAAGGGCGATCCGGAAATGCCGCTGAGCGATGCCGAGTTGGAGGCGAAGTTCTTTGAGTTGAGCGAGCCGGCGGTCGGCACGCCGGCAGCGCGGGGGCTGCTGGCGCGGTTGTGGCGCATCGATAGCACCGATGATGTCGGGCTGGTGCCGCAGGCGCTGGCGCAGGCGGCGGAGTAGCCGGCTTACCGCGCCAGATCCAGCAGATTGACCGACCCGGCCGGCAGGCGGCTGGCGAGGGCGGCGATGTGCGGGTGATGGGTGAGGGCGATGACCTGCACCTTGCTCGACAGGTCTAGCAGGGCGGCGAGGATGGCGGCGCTGCGGTCGTCGTCCGAGGTTTGCAGCACGTCGTCCACCAGCAATGGCAGCGGCGGCGACTTGCTGGCGTAGTCGTCTACCGCCGCGATACGCAGGGCGAGGTAAAGCTGGTCGCAGGTGCCTTCGCTGAGTTGTTCCAGCGCCTTGCGGCCCTGGCCGTCGGCATCGAGGGCGACCATGGTTTGCCCGGTGCGGCCATCTTCGATCGCAACCCCGGCATGCACGCCGCCGGTGATGCTGCGGAAGGCGGCGCTGATGCGGTTGAGCAGCGGTTGGTCCGCATTGGCGGCCTGCCGGTCGAGCGCGCGCTGGAGCAAAGCGTGCGTGGCGTGCAGCAGCAACGCGTCTTCCGCGGTGCGGGCCAGGGCGGCCTGGGCCTGCTGCCGGCGTTGCGCGGCATCTGCGGCATCGGTGCCGTCGCGGGCCTGATCCAGCGCGCGGCGGGCGTCGTCCGCGGCTTTGCTGGCGGCTTCGATTTCGGCGGCGAGGATGGGGTGGCGGGCGTCGAGGTCGGCCAAGGCGGCGAGGTCGGCGGCATCGGTGGTGGCGTCCGCCTGGGCTTGCAGCGCGTCGAGCGCCTGGCCCTGGCCTTGGCGGGCGATTTCCGCGTGCGCGTCGGCGCGGTCTTTGCGGGCGGTGGCGGCGTGCAGCGCGCTTTGCAGTTGCGCTTCCGCCGCCTCGTCGGTTTCAACGTGCAGGGCGGCGCGGAGGGCGTGCAGGTTGCGCGCGGCATCGTCTGCCGCCCGCTGTTGCGCGTGCAGATACTGTTGCGCCTGGAGGATCTGGCTATCGGCGGCGGCGCAGCGTGTGGCGGTGTCGCGTTCGGCCAGCGCGCGGCGTTGCAAGGCGGTTGCGGCATCGAGCGGCGGCAGGGCAGCGAGGTCTGGCGCCAGTGGGGCGAGGTGTTCCAGGGTGCGGGACAGGGTGGTGATGGCGGCGGCCATGGCGTCCACCCGCCGTTGCGTGTCGGTCGCGGTGGCTTCGGCGCTGCGCAGGGCTTCGATTTGGGTGAGCGCGTCGCTGCTGGCCTCTGGCGTTTCCGGCGCGGGGCGGTGCAGGCCGGTCGCGATTTCGCGCCAGCTTTGCTGCCAGGCCTGGGCGTCGGCTTCGGCTTGGCTGACGGCGGCCTCGGCGGCGGCGCGTGTCGCGGCCTGGGTGGCGGCCTGACGGGCCAGTTCGCTGCGCTGGACCTGGGCGGCGCGGGCGGCGGCGACCCGGCGTTCGGCTTCGGCCAGCAGCGCGTCCAGCGCATCGAGCGGCACCGGGGCGAGGGCGAGAGCGGCGGCCAGCGCGGTGCCTTGGCTGGTCAGGACAGCTTGGAGATCGGCGAGGGTTGCGGCGGCGCGGTCGCGCTCGGCTTGCCGGGTGACGGCGTCCGCCCGGCCGCGCAGGAAGGCGCGGAGCGCGGGCATGTTGTCGGCATTGCCGCCGGCGGCCTGTGCCATGGCGGCGAGTTCGGCCCGTGCGGTGGTGGCGGCGTGGTCGGCGTGGGCGACGGTGGCATCGTCGCGCAACAACGCGGCGTGCAGTGCGTCTAATTCCCGCCGCAGGGTGAGGGCTTCGGCGACATCCTGGCCGTGGGCGATGAGGGCGTCCGCAACCGCATCGGCGGCGCGCAAAGCGCGGTCGAAGCTGACGGCGTGGGCGGGGTTGTGCGAGTCCAGCGTTTGCCACAGCGCATCGCGGGCCGCGCGGGCGGTGGCGAGCGCATCGGGCGGCGGCAGCGCGGCGCGCTGTTCCAGCGCTGCCAGGGCGGTGCGGCGCTGGGCCTGGGTCTGGCGGCGCTGGTCGCGGTCGCGTTGAGCTTGGGCCAAGGCGGCTTCGGCGTGCGACAGGGCGCGGTCTGCCGCTTCCAGCCGTTCATGCGAGGGCGCGGCGGTGCTGGCGAGGGTGGCCTCCGAGAGCGGGCTGTCGGGGATGGCGGCCAGAGCCTGGGCCAAGGCGGCTTCCGCATCGCGCAGGGTGCGGCGGGCCTGGTGCAGGCGGGTGGCGGGGGTGCCAGCGTCGCGCAGCAGCACCGCGAGATCGGCGATCAGGGTGGTATCGGTCTCGGCGGGGAGGGCGGCCTGGGCGGTGGCGAGGTCGCGGGCGGCGCGGGTGGCGGCGGCGTGCTGGGCGGTGGCGGTGGCTTGGGCGGCGCGCAGCGGCGGCAGGGCTTGCAGGTGCTTGCGGGCGCGGGCGACCAGCGGGGCGGCGGGCACCGGCAGGTCGGCGGCCCAGCCGAGGTCGCGGCGCAGGGTGGCGGCATCCGCTTGGGCGCGGCGCAGGGCTTCGGTGACGCCGGGGAGGTCGCGCAATGCCCCGGCGGCTTCGCCGCGATGTTGGTCCAGCATGGCCAGCCGGTCGGCGGCGTCGGCCCAGGCGGGGGCGAATTGCAGGCCGGCGCGGGCTTGCTGGGCTTGGGCGAGCGCGTCCGCCGCCGCTTGCAGGGCGCTGGCGGTGCGGGCTTGGGCTTCCAGCGCGGCGCGCCAGCGTGGGGCGAAATCTGCATCCAGCAGCGGGACCTGCGCGGTTTGGCGCAGGATGTCCTCGGCGGCGCGCAGGCGGGCGAGCCATGGCCGGATGGCGCGGATGAGTTGCAGGTGGCGCTGGGTGGCGGTGAGGTCGCGCAACTCGGTCTGCAAGGCAAGCAAGGCGGCGCTGGCGTTGGTGGCCGTGCTTTCGAGCTTGGCCCAGCCGTCTGGCCGGATGGCGGCCTGGCGCAGATCGCGCGCGGCGGCTTCCCAGTCGGCGAAGGCGCTCCATAACGGGGCGGCTTTGTGCCTGGAGGTGCGGCCGAGTTTGTCGCGCTGTTCCTCGAGCGATTTCAGCAGGTCCCGCACCCGGCCCATGCCGCCGCCGGCGGCGAACAGCACCTGGCCGAGCCGGCCTTGGCTGTTGATCAGTTCCTGGCCGCCTTTGCGCAGTAAGGCGGTATCGAGGCCGAATAATTCACGGAACAACGCCAGATCCGCGCTGCCCAGCCAGGCGCGCAGGACCTCTGGCGCGACCGGCGTGCCATCGGCGAAAGCGAGGGTGTTGCCGTGCCCTTTGCGCCGCACCAGCGCGGCCTGGCCGGTGGCGGTGGTGACATCGGCCAGCAGGCGCATGCGCTCGGTGCCGAAGCGGAAATCCATCGGCGTGCGGGCGTGGATGCCGAACAGCAGGTCGCTGATGGCGGTGCGGATGACCGATTTGCCGTAGCCGTTGGGGGCGACGATCAGGTTCAGCCGCCCCGGTGCGGGGTCGAAGGGCAGATGCAGGGTTTCGAACGGGCCGTAGCGTTCCAGCGTGAGGGTGCCGAGGCGCATCAGCCTTGCTCCGCCAGCGCGGCTTCGAGCGTGGCGCGGGCGCGCTGCAGCAGGTCTGCGATATCCCCGGTGCTGGCGGCTTGCAGCGCGTGTGGATCCGGCAGGCCGTCGCGCAGTTTGCCCCACATGGTGGCCGGCCAGTCGCCGAGCAGATCGGGCTCCGGCGTGGCGACCAGGGCGTCGATTTCCGCCAGCAACTGGCCGAGGTGATCGGCGCGCTGGCGCAGGCTGGCGAGATCCGCCGCCGGGCGGGTTTGCAGCCGCACGGCTTCCAGCCAGAGCCGGGCGCCGTCGGGCAGAGCGTGGGCTTCGTGCAGGATTTTCTCGCGCAGGCCGCTGCTGGCGAGCGCGGTGTGGGCCGCGGTGGCGCCGATGAGGCTGAGCCGCAGGGCGAGCGGCAAGGGGGCGACGGCCTGCAAGGCAGCGTCCATCGCCGTTTGGGTGCGGGCGAGCGCGTCGGCTTCGTCCGTGGCGGCAGAGAGGTCGATGGTGAGGTTGGCCCAGCGCAGGACGTCGAGCGGATGATGCTCGACTGCGCTGACCTGGCCATCCTGCACGCTGACGATGCAGGCCCCTTTGGGGCCGGTTTCGCCGATATGGCGGCCTTGCAGATTGCCGGGAAAGACCACGTAGGGATCGCGCGACAGGATTTCGAAGCTGTGGATATGGCCGAGCGCCCAATAGTCGTAGCCATGGCTGCGCAGGCGGTTGACGTCGCACGGGGCGTAGGTTTCGTGCCCGCTATAGCCGGCGGCGGAGGTGTGCAGGATGCCGATGTTGAACAGGCCGGGGATCGGGGCGGGGTAGTCGCGCGACAGATCGTTCGGCACCGCCGGTTCGGCGAAGCTTTGCCCGTGCAGGGCGACGCCAAGGGCTTCCAGGCTGCGGATGGTGTGGGCGTGTTTATGGTCGAAGATCGTGACATCCGGCATGCGCAGCGACCGGGTCATGCGGTTGGCGGCGTCGTGATTGCCGCGAATGGCGAAGACGGGGATGTCGGCGGTGTGCAGCCGCCGCATCTGGGCGGCGAAGAACATGCCGGTGCCGAAATCCGGCCAGTCACCATCGTAGATATCGCCGGCGATGATGACGAAGGCGACCTGTTCGCTGAGCGCCAGATCGACCATGCGGCCCAAAGCGCGCCGTGTGGCGCTGCGGATCACCTCCACCGGCGCTTCGGGATCGGCTTCCAGCCCACGCAAGGGGCTGTCCAGATGCAGGTCGGCGGCGTGGAGGAATTTGAAATCCATGTTGCTTGATAGCACAGGTTTTCGTTTTGGTTTACCCAGGCCCGGCCGCAGGGTGGAAGCGGGTATGGGCCCAGCCGGCCATGTCTTCGTAGAGGCGGTATTTTTCCGTGATGGCTTGCTCGGCGTCGCGCATCAGGGCGGCGGCGTCTTCAGGGTGGGCATCGGCCAGGGCTTTGTAGCGCAGCTCGGCATAGGCGTAGTCGCGGAAGGGCAGGGTTGGGCGGGGGCTGTCCAGATGGAACGGGGCTTCGCCGCGTTCGCGCAGCACCGGGTTGTAGCGGAACAGCGGCCAGTAGGCGCTGGCGACGGCGCGATCCTGTTGTTGCAGGCCTTTTTGCATGTCTATGCCGTGGGCGATGCAGTGGCTGTAGGCGAGGATGATGGAGGGGCCGGGATAGGCTTCGGCCTCCCGGAAGGCCAGCAGGGTTTGTTGCGGGTTGGCGCCCATGGCGACCTGGGCGACGTAGACATTGCCGTAGGCGATGGCTTGCAGTGCCAGATCTTTGCGCGCGGTGCGTTTGCCGCCTGCGGCGAATTTGGCGATGGCGCCGAGCGGAGTGGCTTTGGAGGCCTGGCCGCCGGTGTTGGAATAAACCTCGGTATCCATCACCAGCACATTGATGTCGCGCCCGGTGGAGAGCACGTGGTCGAGCCCGCCATAGCCGATATCGTAGGCCCAGCCATCGCCGCCGACGATCCAGACGCTGCGGCGGACCAGGTGTTCGACGACGGAGAGCAGGTGCGGGGCGGATGGATCGTCGAGCGTGGCTACGCGGCGGGCCAGTTCGGCGACGCGGTCGCGTTGCAGGCGGATTTCGGTTTCGCCGATTTGCGGCGCGGTAAGGATGGCGGCGACGAGGTCTGGCCCCAGTTGCGGTGCGAGGTCTTGCGCCAGCCGTGTGGCCATGTCGCGGTGCTGGTCGGCGGCGAGGCGGAAGCCGAGGCCGAATTCGGCGTTGTCTTCAAACAGCGAGTTCGACCAGGCCGGGCCGCGGCCTTCGTGGTTTTTGGTCCAGGGCGTGACCGGCAGGTTGCCGCCATAGATGGAACTGCATCCGGTGGCGTTGGCGACCAGCATGCGGTCGCCGAAGAGTTGCGACAGCAGCTTGAGATAGGGGGTTTCCCCGCAGCCGGCGCAGGCGCCGGAGAAGGCGAAGAGCGGTTCGAGGAATTGCACGCCGCGCACGTTGGCGAAATCCACCCGGGCGCGGTCGTTGACCGGCAACGTGTCGAAAAACGCGGCGTTGATCCGTTCGGGCGCGATGAGCGGGGTTTTGTCCACCAGATCGATGGCCTTGTGCCCGGCGCGGCTGGGGCTGAGCGATGGGCAGGTTTCCGTGCACAGGCCGCAGCCGGTGCAGTCTTCCAGCAGGAATTGCAGGGTGAAGCGGATGTTGGGGAAGCCGCGGGCGTTGATGGGGGCGGAGGGGAAGCCGGACGGGGCGTCGGCGAGGCGGTCGGCATCGTAATATTTGGCGCGGATGACGCCGTGCGGGCAGACGAAGGCGCATTGGCCGCATTGGATGCACAAATCGGCATCCCAAAGCGGCACCAGTTCGGCGACGTCGCGCTTTTCCCAGGCGGCGGTGCCGGAGGGGAAGGTGCCATCGACCGGCATGGCGCTGACCGGGATATCGTCGCCGCGCCCGTCCATCATCATGCCGGTGACCTGGCGGACAAAATCGGGGGCGGTGGCGGGGATGTGCGCCACCCGGTCCCACTGGCTGCTGGCGGTGGTGGGGATGGTGACTTGCTGGAGCAGCGCGAGGGTTTCATCGACCGCGCGGTAGTTGCGCTGCACGACATCCGCGCCTTTGCGGCCATAGGTTTTGGCGATGGATTTTTTCACCTGCGCGATGGCGGCGGCGCGGGGCAGCACGCCGGAAATGGCGAAGAAGCAGGTTTGCAGGATGGTGTTGGTGCGGCCACGCAGGCCGACGGCGGCGGCGGCTTTGGTGGCGTCGATGACGTAGAGCCGCAGGCCGAGGTCGATGATGCGTTGCTGCATGGCGCGCGGCAGCCTGTCCCAGACCGTTGCGGCATCATGCGGGGCGTTGAGCAGCAGTGTGCCGCCGGGGGCGGCGAGGCGGAGGATGTCGAAACGTTCGACGAAGCCCCATTGATGGCAGGCGATGAAATCGGCCTGGCCGATCAGGTAGGGCGCGCGGATGGGCTGCGGGCCGAAGCGGAGATGGGAGACGGTTTGCGCGCCGGATTTATGGCTGTCGTAGACGAAGTAACCTTGCGCGTGCAGGCCGGCATCTTCGGCGATGATCTTCACGGTGTTCTTGTTGGCGCCCACGGTGCCGTCCGCGCCGAGGCCGTAGAACACCGCCTGCACCATGCCCGGCGTGGGCAGCACGAAGCTGGGGTCGGGCGTGAGATGGGTGAAGGAGACGTCGTCGGTAATGCCGAGGGTGAAGCCGTGGCGCGGGCTGGGCTGGGCGAGTTCGTCGAAGGCGGCTTTGACCAGGGCGGGCGGGAAATCCTTCGAGGCCAGACCGTAGCGGCCACCGACGACGCGGGGCAGGGTGGCGCGTTGGCCGGTGGTGTAGGCGTGGGCGAGGGTGGCGAGCACAGCTTGGTAGAGCGGTTCGCCGACCGCGCCGGGTTCCTTGGTTTGTTCCAGCACGGCGATGGCGCGTGTGCTGGCGGGCAGGGCTTGCAGGAACGCATCGACCGGGAAAGGGAGAAAAAGGCGGATTTGCAGCACGCCGAGCTTTGCGCCCTGGGCGATCAGGGCTTCCGCCGTGGCGCGGGCGGTTTGCCCGCCGGAGCCCATGATGACGATCACCCGTTCCGCATCGGCGGCGCCGTGATATTCGGCGAGGTGGTAGGGACGGCCGGTGCGGGCGGCGAGGCGGTTCATCGCCACCTGCACGATGGCGGGCAGGCGGGCGTAAAACGGGCTGACGGTTTCGCGCGCCTGGAAGAAGGTATCCGGGTTATGGGCGGTGCCGCGGATGAATGGCCGGTCGGGCGACAAAGCGCGGGCGCGGTGGGCGCGCACCAGGTCATCGTCGATCATGGCGCGGATGTCGGCGTCATCGAGCAGGTCGATGCTGGCGACTTCGTGCGAGGTGCGGAAGCCGTCGAAGAAATGCAGGAACGGCACCCGGCTTTGCAGGGTGGCGGCTTGGGCGATGAGCGCGAAATCATGCGCTTCCTGCACCGAGGCGGAGGAGAGCAGGGCGAAACCGGTGGTGCGGGCGGCCATGACGTCTGAATGGTCGCCGAAGATCGACAGCGCCTGGGTGGCCAAAGCGCGGGCGGCGACGTGGAAGACGGTGGGGGTGAGTTCGCCGGCGATTTTGAACATGTTCGGCAGCATCAGCAGCAGGCCCTGCGATGCGGTGAAGGTGGTGGTGAGCGCGCCGGATTGCAGCGCGCCGTGCACGGTGCCGGCAGCCCCGCCTTCGGACTGCATTTCCTGCACCACCGGCACGGTGCCCCAGAGATTGGGCTTGCCTTCGGCCGACCATTGATCGGCCAGTTCGGCCATGGTCGAGCTTGGGGTGATCGGGTAGATGGCGCAGACTTCGTTGACGCGATAGGCGATGAAGGCTGCGGCTTCATTGCCGTCGATGGTGGCCTTCATGTGCGTGGCTCCGCCGTGCTGGCTGGATCGGGGATCATTTCGATGGCGTGGCAGGGGCACTGGTCGTAGCAGACCGCGCAGCCGGTGCAGGTGCGATCGTCGATGCGGTAGAACGGCGTTGCGGTCTGGTTGGGGCCGAGCTTGATGATGGCCTGTTCCGGACAGGCGGCGAAGCAGTTGTCGCAGGCGAAACAATTGCCGCAGGACAGGCAGCGCTGGGCCTCCCGCAGGGCGGCGGCGGCGGTGAGGCCGCTGAGAATTTCGCCGAAATTGCCTTCGCGGCTGGGCAGGCTGCGGCTGGGCTGGGTGGCCGGTGCGGCATCGGTGAATACGGGCAGATGCAGCATGGGGAAGCTGACCAGCGGATGTTTCGCGGTGTGGGGGAGCGGGATTTGCCGCAGATAGGCGTCGATATGGCGGGCGGCTTTTTTGCCGTGGCCGGTGGCGATGGTGACGGTGCGTTCGCTGGGCACCATGTCGCCGCCGGCGAAGATGCCTGCGGCGCCGGTCATCATATCCGGCCCGACGATCACGGTGCCATCCGGCTTGAAGGCGATGCCGGGCATGGCGCGCAGGAAGCCGCTATCGGTTTCCTGGCCCAGAGCGAGGATGACGGCGTCGGCGGGCAAGGTGTCGAACTCCCCGGTGGGTTCTGGCCGGCCATCGACCAGGCGCATGCGCTCGACGGTGAGTTCCTGGCCGGCGAAATCGGTAATGGTGGAGAGCCAGCGGATTTTGACCCCTTCCTCGATCGCCTCATCGGCTTCGAACCCGTGCGCGGGCATGTGCGCCCGGTCGCGGCGATAGACGATGACGGCTTCATCCGCGCCGAGCCGGCGGGCGGTGCGGGCAGCGTCCATCGCCGTATTGCCGCCGCCGTAGATGACCACGCGGCGGCCGAGTTGCGGCGGGGTGCCGGCGCTGACATCGTGCAGATACGAGACTGCATCGAGCACGCGGGCGGCTTCGCGCGCGGGAATGTCGGCATGGCGGGAGACATGGGCGCCGATGGCGATGAAGGCGGCATCGAACCGGCCGGCGGCCATGCTGGCGGCGAGATCGGTCACCTTCAGGTTGCAGAGTATGCGCACGCCCATGCCGGTGATGCGGGCGATTTCCTGCGCCAGCACATCGCGCGGCAGGCGGTAGGCGGGGATGCCGAAATGCAGCATGCCGCCGGGCAGCGGCCCGGCTTCGTGCAGCTCAACCGTGTGGCCAGCGCGGGCGAGGTGGTAGGCGGCGGCGAGGCCGGATGGCCCGGCGCCGACGATCAGGACACGTTTGCCGGAAGGTGGCGCGGTGATGCGAGGCAGCCAGCCTTGCGCCAGGGCGGTGTCGCCAAGGAAACGTTCGACGGCGTGGATGCTGACCGCTGCGTCCAGCGGTGTGCGATTGCAGCTGGTTTCGCACGGGTGGTAGCAGACGCGGCCGTGTACGGCGGGCATGGGGTTGTCATTTAACAACACCTCCCATGCAGCTTGGTAATGGCCGGCTTGGGCCAGAGCGAGCCATGCCTGGATGTTTTCGCCGGCCGGGCAGGCGTGGTTGCATGGCGGCAGCAGGTCGACGAAGGCAGGTTTGCGGGCGCGGACGGGGCCGGCGCCGTGTTCGGCTTGCAAATTAATGGCGGGGGTGATGTCGGCCGACTGGGAGGGCATATGCAACGATCATCCCGCTGAGAGGTATAACCGCCCGACCGTAGGGGGCGAATCATTGGCCCGCTTTGATGCAGGTCAAGCCGCGGTTTGGCGACGTTCGGGGGCAGATGAACAGGCTGTAACCCGTTGTTGATTGCCCGGGATGAAGCGCGTAGCGTCGTGGCACTGGCAGGCGTGGCCGTCGCGTTTGCCGCGCAATCACCGGCTTTCGCAGAGATGAGACACATCATGCAGGCAGATCCGTCCCCCCCGTCGAAACTCCAGGAACTGATGGTGTTTCTGACGTTGTCGGTTTTCATCTGGCCGTTTCTGGCGATGGCGTTCGTCGGCACCTATGGCTTCGCTTTTTGGATTTACTTCCTAACCGCCGGGCCTCCGGGGCCGGGTTGAGGTACGCACATGTCCGACGCACCCAAACGCCCCAGCCTGTGGGCGCGCATTCGCAATAACGTGTTCTTTCGGGTCGCGCTGCGGCCATCGACGCGGTACAGTCTGGCCTTCCTGACGCTTGGCGGCTTTATTGCCGGGGTTGCGTTCTGGGGGGCGTTCAATACCGCGCTGGAAGTGGCGAATACCGAGCAGTTCTGCATCACCTGTCACGAGATGAAGGACAATGTGTATCAGGAATTGCAGGGCACGATCCATTGGACCAACCGGTCTGGCGTGCGGGCGACCTGCCCGGATTGCCATGTGCCGCATCAATGGACGTTGAAAATCGCCCGCAAAATGGCGGCCTCCCGCGAGGTGTGGGGCCATTTGTTCGGGATTATCGGCACGCGGGAGAAATTCCTCGATACGCGGCCGGAGCTGGCGGCGCATGAATGGGCGCGCATGTCGGCCAACCATTCGCAGGAATGCCGGAATTGCCACAGCCCGCAATCGATGAACTTCGCCAAGCAAAGTGAACGGGCGGCGAATATTCATAAGGAGCAGTTGCTGACTGGCGAGAAGAGCTGCATCGACTGCCATAAGGGCATCGCGCATCGTCTGCCGGTGAACAAGGCGGACGAGGTTCCGGCCTTCGACGACTGACCGCCGAGGTAGGATAGGTTATGGCAGGCGCGGGATACGGGTTGTGAGCAGCCCGTAGAACGCGTCTGCATTGACGTTGCGGATGTAGTGCACGTTTTTCGGCCGGTCGGTGATGCGCCAGTAATCCACCACCGTCATGCCGAGGGTGAGGTCGCTGGCCAGTTCGACGCTGACATTGACCTGCCGCCCTTCGTAGATATCCGGCTGGAGCAGGTAGGCGATCACGTTCGGGTCGTGCAGCGGGGCGCCGTCCCAGCCGTATTTCGCCAGATCGAACCGTTCGGAAAAATTGAGCATGGCGGCGATGGCGCGGCCGGCCTGGTTGCCGAGCGCGCCGATGGCGTGCAGCCGGGCCGGGGTGGCCAAAGCGCGGTGGGTGACATCGAGCGGCAGCATGGTGATGGGAATGCCACTGCGCAGCACGACATCGGCGGCTTCCGGATCGACGTAGATATTGAACTCCGCCGCCGGGGTGATGTTGCCGACTTCGAAATAGGCGCCGCCCATCATGACGATTTCCCGAATGCGCGAGGCGATATCCGGGGCTTTGATCAGCGCCATGCCGATATTGGTCAGCGGGCCGAGGGTGCAGAGGGTGTAGGTGCCGGGGGCGGCGGCGCGCAGGGCGTCGATCAGGAAATCCACCCCGTGCTGCGGCTGCAGGGGCATGCTGGGTTCGGGCAGGTCCGGGCCGTCGAGCCCGGTTTTGCCGTGCACGTGTTCGGCGGTGACGGATTGGCGGCGCATCGGGCGGTCGCAGCCGGCGTAAACCGGGATGTCGGTGCGTCCGGCCAGTTCCAGCACCTTGCGCGCGTTCACCCGGGTGAGGGCGAGCGGCACGTTGCCGGCGACGGTGATGATGGCGGCGACGTCGAGCTCCGCCGGGGAGGCGAGGGCGAGCAGGATGGCGACCGCATCGTCCTGGCCAGGGTCGGTGTCAACGATGAGTTTGCGGGTCATGGGCGGGGTTCCGTGTCGCAATTGCGGATCAGCAGGGCATCGAGCACGCAGACGCCTTGGCCGCGCGGCAGGACGGCGACGGGGTTGAGGTCGAGGGCGGCGATCTGGTCGGCGTAGCTGTGGGCGATCTGGCCGAGGCGGACCAGCAGGTCGGCCAGCGCGGCACGGTCGGCGGCAGGTTGGCCGCGCAGGCCGGCGAGCAGGCCCGCGAGTTTGCTGGCGCCGATCAGCCGGTCCGCCGCGCCGGTATCGAGCGGCAGCAGGTTTAGCGCGTGGCCGCCGAGCCATTCGACCAGCACGCCGCCGGGGCCGACGGTGAGAGCGAGGCCGAAGGGCGGATGGCGGGAGAGGCCGACGAGGGCTTCGGTGCCGCGGGTGACCATTTCCTGCACCACAACGCCGGCGATGCGGGCGTTGGGGGCGTGCTGGCGGGCGGCGGCGAGGATGGCGGCATGGGCGGCGCGGGCGGCGGGCGCGGTGGTGATGTTCAGCGCCACGCCGCCGATTTCGGTTTTGTGCGGGATATCCGGGGATTCGATTTTCAGCACCACGGGATAGCCGAGGGTTTCGGCTACGGCCGCAGCGTCGTCGGCGGTCGCCGCCAGGGCTTCGCGGGTGACACGGATGCCGTGGGCGGCGAGGAAGGCTTTGGCCTCGCGCTCGGTAAGCGGTGGGCCGCTGGACAGGTGGGCGCGCCAGTCTGGCTGCGGCGGCAGGATGGGGGGCGCGGCGGCGGCGTTGGGGGTGGGCGGGTGCAAGGCGGCGGCGAGGGCGGCCATGCCTGGTGTGCCGCCGTGCAGGATTGGCACCCCGGCGGCGGTGAGCGGGGCGCGGATGGCCGGATGCGGGCCGCTGGAGAGCAGGCTGAGCAAGGCGATGGGGGCGGGGGCGTGGGCGGCGTAGTCGGCGACCGCGTTGGCGATGCCGGCATATTCTTCGGCGCCGGCGGCATCCAGGCCGGGCGGTGCGTCTTGCACGGCGACGATCTGGCCGACGCCGGGGTCGGCGGCGAGCAGATCCAGGGCGGCGCGATACCGCTGTGGTTCGCCGAAGACGATGCCGGTGAGGTCTAGCGGCATGTTGGGCCGGACATAGGCGGGCAGCAGGGCCGAGAGGCCGGCGGTGGTGGTGGCGGACAGGTTGGCCCAGGTGAGGCCGGCGGCGTCGGCCAGGTCCGCGACATGGGCGAGGCCGCCGCCGCTGACGCCGAGAGCGGCCAGGCCGGGGCCACGTGGTTTGGGTTGGCGGGCGGATGCCAGCACGCAGGTTTCCACCAGCGCGTCCATGTCGGCGGCTTCGATGACGCCGTGGCGGCGGAAGAAGGCGGCGAAGGCATCGTTCGAGCCGGCGAGCGCGCCGGTATGGGCGGCGGTGGCGGCGGCGCCGCGGGCGGAGCGGCCGGAGCGCAGTGCGACCACGACCAGGCCGGCGGCATGGGCGGCGTGCATGGCATGGGCGAAGGCGGCGGGGTCGCCGATTTGTTCCAGCATCAGCGCGACCACGCGGGCGCTGCCGGTGGCGGCGAAATAGCCGAGATAGTCCGCCACATCGGTGACCACGGCGTTGCCGGCGGAGATGATGGCGCTGAGGCCGAAGCGGCCGGTATTGGCGAGCGTCACCGCCCCGGCGCCGGAATGGGAGATGATGGCGACGTCGCCGCGCGGCAGGTTGGGGGCGAGGCGGGAGCTGAACAGCGCCAGATTGTCGCGCAGATTATAGAGCCCGAGGCAGTTGGGGCCGCACAGCGCCATGCCGGCGGCGCGTGCGGTGGCGGCCATGGCGCCTTGCCGGGCGGCGCCGGCGGCATCGGTTTCGGCAAAGCCGCTGCCGAGCACCACGGCGGCCTTGATGCCGAGCGAGGCTGCTTCATCGACCACCCCCACCGCCGGGGCGGCGGGAATGGCGACCACGACGACATCGGGCGTGGTGGCGAGGTCCGCCAGCTTCGGCACCGCCGCATGGCCGTAGATGGTTGCGGCGCTGGGGTGGATGGGCAGCAGGCGGCCGGTGAAGCCGCAGCCGAGCAGGTTGCGGATGACGAAGCCGGATGGCGCGTCCGGCCGTTCGGACGCGCCGACCACGGCGACGCTGCGCGCCTGCAGCAGCCGGCGCATGGCGGGCATGGTCAATCGAGGCCGGCGAAGGGGCTGTCGCGGAAGTGCAGATATTCCTTCAGCGACATGGTGGCCAGGTTGCGCATCCAGTCCCGCCCGCCTTTGGTGGAGTGCAGGGCTGCGATGGCTTCGATGTTGTATTGGTTGGAGGTGAGCAGGCCGGCGACCATTTGCTGATTGTTGAGCGAGGCTTTGGTGTATTTCAACGCCGGCACCGGCATGCGGGCGAGCTTGCGGGCGAGTTTGTCGGTGGCGTCGGCCAATTCCGCTTCCGGCACGATTTTGTTCACCAGGCGCATTTCGCGCGCGGTGGCGGCGTCTACCAGGTCGCCGGTGTACATCAGCCAGCGTGTGTCGCGGTTGGAGAGTGACCAGGGCATCATCAGCGAGGGCGGGCCGGAATTGTGCCGCACTTCTGGCTCGCCGAATTTGGCGGTGTCGGCGGCGATGGCCAGATCGCAGCTCAGCACCAGTTCCAGCGCGCCGGCCAGCGCGTAACCGTGGATGGAGGCGATGACCGGGATGGGGGCGCGCCAGATGTTGAGCAGGGCGGCGACGTTTTCGGCCATGTCTTCGCGCCAGAAATCCACATCGACATCGAAATCACCGCCTTGCATGTCGTAACCGGCGGAGAAGGCGCGGCCGGCGCCGCGAATGACCAGGGCGTTGACGTCCGGATCGGCGACCGCGGCGGCGACGGCGTGATCCATTTCGCGGATCACGGTTTTGTTCATAGCGTTCAGCTTGTCCGGCCGGTTGATGGTGAGCACGGCGAATTTATCGGTGGCGTCTTTTTCCAGCAGCACGGTTTCATAGGCCATAAGGGCGGTTCCTGCGTCAGAGGGGGAGGTGGGCCAGGGCGACGGCGATTTGGGCGGCGAGGGCGGCGTTGTTGCGCACCAGCGCGATGTTGGCGACGAGGCTGCGGCCGCCGGAGATGTCGTTGATGCGGGCGAGTAGGAACGGTGTCAGCGCCTTGCCGCCGATGCCGCGCGCGGAGGCTTCGGCAATGGCGCTGGCGATGGTGTCATCCAGATCCAGCGCGTGGGCGGCGGGGATGGGGTTGGCGATCAGCAGGCCGGAGCCGGCGCCGAGGGCGCGGTGATGCGCGATGACGGCGGCGAGTTCGGCCGGCGTGTCGAAGCGGTGATCGACTTTCAGCCCGGAGGAGCGGGCGTAGAAAGCGGGGAAATCATCCGTGCCGAAGGCGAGCACGGGGACCCGCTGGGTTTCCAGGAATTCCAGGGTTTTGGGAATATCGAGGATGGATTTGACCCCGGCGCAGATCACGGCGGTGGGGGTGCGGCCGAGTTCGACGAGGTCGGCGGAGATGTCGAAGCTGGTTTCCGCCCCGCGATGCACGCCGCCGACGCCGCCGGTGGCGAAGATGGGGATGCCGGCGCGCTCGGCGATCAGCATGGTGGCGGAGACGGTGGTGCCGGCGGTGGCGCGGCGGGCCATGGCGGCGGCGAGGTCGCGGCTGGAGGCTTTGACCACGCCGGGGTCGCGGCCCAGCCGTTCCAGCATCGGCGCATCGAGGCCGGCGCGCAGCACGCCGTCGATCACCGCGATGGTGGCCGGCGTGGCGCCGTTGGCGCGGACCTCGGCCTCAATCAGCAGCGCGGTTTCGGCGTTCTGCGGCCAGGGCATGCCATGCGAGATGATGGTGGATTCCAGCGCCACCACGGGCCGGCGGTCCGCCAGCGCGGCGGCGACGTCCGGGGATAAAATCGGGGCGATCATGATGGGCCTTTCATGGGGTGGCGCGGTCGAGCCATTCGGCGGAGAGCGCGGGCAGCACGGTGGCGTCGCTTTCCACCGTGAGCCCGGCGAGCAGGCTGCCGGTGGTGGCGGCGGCGGCGAGTTTTTCCCCGGCCAGCAACCGGTAGAGCACGCCGGCGATCAGGGCATCGCCGGCGCCGGTGACGTCGCGCGGCAGGCTGGGGCGGGCGGGGATGTGCCGGGTTCCGTCCGCATCGGCGATCAGGCAGCCATCGCCCCCCAAGGTGAGCACGACGCGCGCGGCGCCTCGGGCGCGCAGGCGGGCCACCGTGGCTTCCGGTGTGGCGGTCGGGGTGGCCAGCAGCACGGCTGCTTCGTCGCGGTTGACGAATAGGAGGTCGATGCCCGTCAGATCGGCCGGCAGGCGGGCGGCTTTGGGGGCGGAGACGGTGTTGACCGCCAGACGGCAACTGGCGGTGCGGGCGCGGTCCACCAAGGCGGCCAGCACGTCGGCGGGCAGGTTGCAATCCGCGAAGACGAAGGCGGCGGCGGCGAGGTGTGGCCAGACACGGTCGAACTGCGCCAGGCCGAACTGGTCGAAGATGGCCATGTCGGCGATGCCGAGGGCGAGGTCGTTGTCCTGGTCCAGCACGGCGACGTATTCCGCCGTGGCGCGGCTGGTGGAGGTGGCGACCTGGGAGGTATCGACGCCCAGTTCGCGCAGTTGGCGAAGGATTTCGCGGCCGTTTTCATCGTCGCCCACCAGGGAGACGAAGCTGGCGGTGACGCCGAGGCGGGCGAGGTTTTCCACCACATTGCGGGCGACGCCGCCGAAGCTGCGGCTGCCGCGGGCGGGGTTGGAGGTGCCGGGGACCAGTTTGGCGTCGGCGTGGTATTTGCGGTCGATCGCGGCGGCACCGAGGCAGACGATGCGCTTGGGCTGCGGCAGGACGTAGCCGCGGCCGAGCACGTAGCCCTTGCGGATGAGGCTGACGATGTGGGCGGCGACCGTGGAGCGGGCGAGGCCGAGGGTTTCGGCGATGTCGGCCTGCCCGGCGAACGGATTGGCCGCGACCATGGCGTAGACGGCGTGTTCCTGCGGGCTGAGATCGTCCATGACGGGTCCGGATATCGCTGGGGACAGAAAATAAACAACAGACGGTCTTGTCAACACTTGTTTGTCGCGTTAGCGTTTTATCGGACCTCTGGAGAGGCGCAAGGGCATGGCGAGCAGCGATCTTCCGATTATCGATATCGCGCCGTTCCGGCTTGGCGCGCCAGGTGCCGCTGCCGTGGTGGCGGAAACCGCGCAAGCGTGCCGGGAGATCGGGTTTTTCATCGTCACCGGGCATGGCGTGGACCGGCAGGTGACGGCGCGGCTGTATCAGACGGCCCGCGAGTTCTTCGATCTGCCGCCGCAGCAGAAGGCGGCGATGGTGGGGGGCGCGCAGGCGCTGGGCGGGGTTGGCTTTGCGCCGATGGGCGATGAGGCGCTGGCGGCAACCTTGGGGATGCAAACGCCGGGCGATATCAAGGAAAGCCTGAATTACGGGCCGCGTTTGCCGGGCAGCGCCTGGCCGGAGGCGCCGGCAGAGTTGCAGGCGGTGTTCGCGGCGTATTTTGCCGAGATGGAAGCCTTGGCGCAGGTGCTGCGGCGGATTTTCTGCGCGGCGATCGGGCTGCCGCCGGATTATTTCGAGCCGGCGTTCGTGGACCATCTGTCGGCGTTGCGGGTGATAAATTACCCGGCTTTGACCGCGGACCCGTTGCCCGGGCAACTGCGTGCCGGGACGCATACGGATTACGGCTTCATGACCATTTTGCGGTCTGAAGCGGTGCCGGGCGGGTTGCAGGTGCAGCGGCGCGATGGGGTTTGGCTGGATGCGCCGGCGGTGGATGAGGGCTATGTGATCAACATCGCCGATGCGTTCATGCGCTGGACTAATGATGCCTGGGTTTCCACCCCGCATCGGGTGGCCAATCCGCCGCAGACCGCGCGCGGGACGGCGCGGCGGCAGTCGATCCCGTTTTTTGTTAATCCGTCCGCCGACACCCGCATTGAATGCCTGGCGCCGTTTTGCGGCCCGGACCGGCCGGCGAAATATCCGCCGGTGAGCTATCGTGACTACATCGCGTTGAAAACCAGCCAGGCATTTGCCAAGCCCGTGACCTGAACCCCGAACACGAAGGACTGCGTTATGGTGAAGCTCGACCGTCGACAGATGCTGGCCGCCAGTGCGGGGGCGATGCTGCTGCCGTCTTTCTTGGCAGCGCAGGGCAAGACCCTGGTGGTGCCGACGCTGGGCGGGGTGTGGGAACAGTTCTGGCGCAAGGAGATTGTGCCGCGGTTTGAGAAGGCTTCGGGCGCCAAGGTGACGTTGGATGTGGGCAATGGCCGGGTGTTCGGCGCCAATATGCGGGCGGCCGGGATTGAGAAGCCGCCCTATTCGATTATCATGACCAACGAGGTGTTTGCCTCTGGCCTGCGCAAGGAGGGGTATTTCGAGAAGCTCGATCTGAGCAAGCTGCCGAACTACGCCGATTTGTATCCGATGGCGCGGGCGACCGGGGGGTGGAGCGCGCTGGGGGCGGTGTCCCCGATTGGGATTGGCTATCGCACCGATCTGGTCAAGACCAAGCCGAAAGCGTGGAAGGACCTTTGGACCAATCCGGAATTCAAGGGCAAAATCGGCCTCTATAACTTCGCCAATAGCGCGGGGAAGATGGAGTTGCTGCTGGCGGCGAAGATTTTCGGCAAGGACCAGTATGACGTGGATGCCGGGTTTACCGCGCTGGGCAAACTGGGGCGGGTGATCCAGGTGGATTTCAACCTTTCCACCGCACTGGCAGCGGGGGAAATTGTTGTCGCCCCGTATGATTTTGGCGAGATTTCCCGCCTGCGCAAACAGGGCCTGCCGGTGGATTGCATTATCCCCGAGGAAGGCATGGTGATGTTCGATCAGTCGATCAACATCCTGGCGCATGGGCCGGATAAGGAGTTGGCGTATCAATATATGAACTTCCTGATTTCGCCGGACATTCAGACCTTGCTGATGCGGGAGTTTTTCGTCTCCCCCACCAATCAGAAGGTGGTGGTGCCGGCGGATTTGCAGGCCGATGTGCCGGTTTCCGGCGCGGAGATGGCGAAAATTCTGTCGTGGGACTGGGATTTTATCAACCAGAACCAGGCGGCGTTGGGTGAGCGCTGGGCGAAGACGTTCAGTTGAGATGACGGAAGTATCGCTGCGGCAGCTGACGAAGCAGTTCGGGTCGTTCCGGGCGGTTGATGGGATTTCATTGGAGATCGGGCATGGGGCGTTTGTCTCCCTGCTCGGCCCGTCCGGCTGTGGCAAGACGACGACGCTGAAGCTGATTGCCGGCTTTGAGGCGGTGGATGGCGGGGCGATTTTGTTTGATGGCGCCGATGTGGCCCGCCTGCCGGCGGAGCGGCGCGATATTGGCATGGTGTTTCAGAACTACGCGCTGTTTCCGCACCTGACGGTGGGCGGCAATCTGGCGTTTGGGCTGGAGATGCGGAAGCGCCCGCGCGAGGAGATTGCCCGGCGCACCGCCGAGGTGCTGGAGATGGTGCAGTTGCAGGGGCTGGCGGGGCGGTATCCGCGGGAGTTGTCCGGCGGGCAGCAGCAGCGTGTGGCGCTGGCGCGGGCGTTGGTAATTGAGCCGCGGATTTTGCTGTTGGACGAACCGCTGGCCAATCTGGATGCGAAACTGCGCGACGAGATGCGGTTTTTTATTCGTGATCTGCAAAAGCGCGTTGGTATTACCACGATTTATGTGACCCATGATCAGTCTGAAGCGTTAACCATGTCGGATCAGGTGGTGGTGATGTTTGGCGGGCGGATCGCGCAGATTGGCGCGCCGGAGGATATTTACGACCGGCCGGCGAGCCGGGCGGTGGCGGATTTTGTTGGCCGGGTGAATGTGATCGACGCGCGCGTGACGGCGGCGGCGGCGGGCGGGTTTCAGGTGGCGACCGAGTTGGGCGCGTTCGGGCTGGCGGGCACGGCGCAGCCGGGCCAGACCTTGGCGTTGGCGTTGCGGCCGGAGGCGATCGGGCTGACGGCCGGCGGCGATGCGACGGTGATTGCGGCGGCGTATTCGGGCGGGCTGGTGGATTATCGGGTGCGCACGGCGCAGGGCCGGGTGTTGGATGTGCAGGCCTTTCCGGTGCCGCGCTTTGCGGTGGGCGATGCGGTGCGGCTGGATGTGGCCGCCGAGCGGCTTTGGCCGTTGGCATGACGCGCCGGGCCGCGCCGCTGCTGCTGATTTTGCCGGCGGCCCTGGTGCTGACGGTGTTTTTGCTGATCCCGTATTTCAACATCGTGCTGATGAGCGTGCGGATGCCCGGCAATGGCGTGCCGTATGCGCCGGGTTGGACGCTGGGCAATTTCGCCAAGTTTTTCGCCGACCCGTTTTACCTGGAGCAACTGGGCAATACGCTGTGGATTGGCGCGGTGACCACCTTGGCCTGCCTGGTGATCGGCTATCCAGTGGCGCTGCAACTGGCCCGTGGGTCGGGGGCGCTGCGGGGGTTGCGCTATGGCATTGTGCTGACCCCATTGTTGGTTGGCATTGTGATCCGCAGTTATGGCTGGACGATTTTGCTGGGCAATAACGGGGTGATCAATCGCAGCCTGGTGGGGTGGGGGCTGATCGAGGCGCCGTTGCCGCTGATGTATAACGGGCTGGGCATTATCATCGCGCTGACCCATGTGCTGCTGCCGTTCATGATTTTGCCGATTATGGGGGCCATTCAGGGCATAGACCCGGCGTTGGAACTGGCGGCGCGGTCGTTGGGGGCGGGGCGGAATACTGCGTTCCGCCGTGTGGTGGTGCCTTTGTCGCTGCCGGGGATTCAGGCCGGGTGCATTCTGGTGTTTGTGCTGGCGATCAGCGCCTATGTCACCCCGGCGCTGATCGGCGGGTTGCGGGTGAAGACGGCGGCGGTTTCGGTGGTGGATGCGCTGATTGACAGTTTCCAATGGCCGTTTGGCTCGGCGATGGCGTTGATCCTGGCGGTGATTGGCGGCGGGGTCGTGCTCGGGTTTGCCCGGGCGACGCGGATGGCGTGGGTGCGCCGGCGATGAAATCTGTGCGCGCCGTGGTGTTCAACGCCTATTGCTGGGTGGTGTACGGATTTTTGCTGGCGCCGATTGCCGTGGTGGTGCTGGCGTCGTTCAATTCCGGGGCGTTTCTGACCTTTCCGCCGCAGGGATTGTCGTTGCGGTGGTATTACGTGTTTTTCGACAATGAGGTGTTCTGGCGCGCGATCCGCACCTCGCTGTGGGTGGCGGCGGTGGCGACGGTGATTTCGGGCGCGGTGGGCACGGCGGCGGCGATTTTTCAGGTGCGCTATGCCGGGCGCGGCAAGGAGGCGGTGCGGATGGCCATGCTGGCGCCGTTGCTGCTGCCGGAAGTGCTGACGGCGATTGCGCTGCTGTTTTTCGTCTACGGGCTGGGCATTGGCACCAAGGGCATGGTGGGGCTGCTGGCCGGTCATTTGCTGGTGACGCTGCCGTTTGTGTTCATGAATGTGGCGGCATCGCTGGAAAGTTTTGAGCCGGATTGGGATCTGGCGGCGCGCAGCCTGGGCGCCGGGCGGTGGGCGCGGTTTCGGCGGGTGATGTTGCCGATGATCAAGCCTGGGGTGATCGGCGGCTGCCTGTTCGCGTTTATTATTTCGTTCGACACGTTCACCATGTCGTTCCTGCTGAAAAGCGTGGGGACGGCGACGTTGCCGATCCAGCTTTATGATTATCTGCGCACCAATTTTACCCCGGAGGCGGCGGCGGTGTCGTCGTTCAGCGTGATTTTGACCTTGGTGGTGGTGGTGGTTTCGGAAAAGCTGCTGGGGTTGAAGATCCGCCGGTTTTAGTCCGCCAAGGCGTGCAGCAGGGCGGCTTGTTGTGCGGCGGCGCGGGCGGCGGCCTGGCGTTTGACCGGGCCGAAGCCGCGCACGGTATCGGCCAGACCGGCGATTTCGACGATTTTGCTGTGGTTGGCGGCGGAGAGCCGGGGCAGCAAGGTGGCGAGCAGGGCTTCATAGTCGTGCGGCGCCTGCCGTTCGGCGCGGCGTTCGGCGGTCCAGCCGAACGGGTCGTACCACTGGCCGCGCACCGATTTCAGGCCGGCGAGCAGGCGGAAGGCAGGCTCGATCCAGCGGCCGACGCTGATTTTGGCCGGGGCGCCGGTGCGGGCGTCGCGGCGGAAGGATAGCAGCGGCGGGGCGAGGTGGTAGCGGAAGCGGGCGCCGGGGCTGAACTGGCGGGCCAGCGCGCTGCGGAAGCGTGGATCGAGGTGCAGGCGGGCGAATTCGTACTCGTCCTTATAGGCCATCAGGCGGAAGGCGCTGTTGGCGACGGCGCGCGCCAGGGCGGTGCGGCCGGGGGCGACGGCGGCCTCGGCTTCGGCGGCGCGGGCGACGAGGTCGCGGTAGCGTTGCGCGTAGGCGGCGTTCTGATAGGCCTGCAAATGCGCGGCGCGGGTGGCGACCAGTTCGGCGAAGCTGGCGGGTGCGGCCGGTTGGGCGGGGGTGGCGTTGGCGGCCAGGCGGCCCCAGGCGAAGGCCATGAGGTTCATTTCCACCGCCGCGCCGTTCAGCGTGATCGCCTCCATCAGCGCGGCGTGCGAGAGCGGCACCAGACCGCGCTGCCAGGCATTGCCGAGCAGCCACATATTGGCGGCGACACTGTCGCCAAGTTGTGCCAGGGCGGCGGTGGTTGCATCCACCAACGCCAGACGGTCGCGGAGCGCGGTGCGCAGGCTGTGGCGCAGGCCGGCTTCCTGCAGGTCGATGCCGGTATCGCGCACGAAGGCGGCGGTGGGGGTGACGTGGCTGTTGACCAGCGCCTGGGTGCGGCCGGGGGCGACGGCTTTGAGTGCGGTATCGCCCGCGGCGACCACCATATCGAAGCCGAGCAGCAGATCGGCTTCGGCGAGGCCGATTTTGGTGGGGGTGACGGCGGCGTGGGCCGGGCGCAGGCGGAGATGCGAGACGACGGCGCCGTTTTTCTGCGCCAGCCCGGTTTGGTCGAGCAGGGAGACGTGCCAGCCATCCTGCTGCGCGGCTTCTGCCATGATGGCGGCCACGGTGATGACCCCGGTGCCGCCGATGCCGGCGAGCAGGATGTCGCACTGATCCGCCGCCGGGCGGCTGGGGGTGGGGAGGGCGGCGAGCGCGGCAGGGTCTGCCGCGGTGGCGCGGGCGGGGCGGGCGAGGCCGCCGGTGACGGTGACGAAGCTGGGGCAGAAGCCTTTGACGCAGGAGAGATCGATATTGCAACTGGATTGGTTGATCCGGCGCTTGCGGCCGAGATCGGTTTCCACCGGTTCGATGGAAATGCAGTTGGAGACGGCCGAGCAGTCGCCGCAGCCTTCGCAGACCAGATCGTTGATGAAGGCGCGGGCGGGTGGGGTGGGCAGGGCGCCGCGCTTGCGGCGGCGGCGTTTTTCCGCGGCGCAGACCTGATCGAACACCATCACGGTGACACCGGGCACGGCGCGCAGGTCGCGCTGCACGGCGTCCAACTGGTCGCGGTCGCGCAGCAGGACCTGGGTGGGGAGGTGGCCGCGATGGCGGGACGGGTCTTCGGCGACCACGGCGACTTTGGCGGCACCTTCGGCCAGAACCTGGGCCACGACCTGCGGCACGGTCAGGGTGCCGTCCAGCTTTTGCCCGCCGGTCATGGCGACGGCGTCGTTATAGAGGATTTTGTAAGTGGCGTTGACGCCGGCGGCGATGGCGGCGCGGATGGCGAGGATGCCGGAGTGGAAATACGTTCCGTCGCCGATATTGACGAAGATGTGGTTTTCATCGGTGAACGGCGCCATGCCGGTCCAGGCGACGCCTTCGCCGCCCATTTGGGTGAAGGTGGCGGTGGCGCGGTCGGGGTTGCCGATGATCATCATATGGCAGCCGATGCCGGTGCTGGCGCGGCTGCCATCGGGCACGCGGGTGGAGATGGAATGCGGGCAGCCGGAGCAGAAATACGGCTCCCGCTGCACGCCGGGGATGCTGGTCGGGCGGGGGGTGGTGCTGGCAGCGAGGCGTTGCGCGGCGTCTGCGAGATCGGCCGCGAGGTCTGGGAAGGCGGCGAGGATGGCGCGGGCGACGCTGACCGGTTCGATTTCGCCCCAGGCGGGCAGCAGCACATCGCCGGAGGGGCCGGTTTTGCCGAAAATGCGCGGGCGGGCGTCGGCGGGGGCGTTGTAGAGCTGGGTGCGCATCTGGTCTTCGATGACGCCGCGTTTTTCTTCCACCACCAGCACCGTGCTGAGGCCGTTGGCGAAGGTGGCGATGCCGGTGGGCTCCAGCGGCCAGACCAGGCCGACTTTGTAGAGCCGCAAGCTCAGTTGCTCGGCCCGGGCGGTGTCGATGCCGAGGCGGGTGAGGGCGCCTTGCAGGTCTAGCCAGGCTTTGCCGGAGGCGACGATGCCGAAGCGGGCGCGCGGCGGGGCAGTGGTTTGCTGGTCGAGCTGGTTGGCGGCGGCGAAGCGGGTGACGGCGTGCAGCTTATCTTGCAGCAGGCGGCGTTCCATGGCGTGCGAGCCGTCTGGCCAGCGGGCGGAGAGGCTTTCGCCATGGGCAAGCGCGGGGTGGATAATGGTGGGGAGCGTGTCGGCGAGCGGGATGGTGGCGGTGCATTCGACGATGTCGGTCTGGCATTTGAAGCCGGTCCAGGCGCCGGAATAGCGGCTCATCGCCCAGCCGAGCAGGCCGAAGCGGATGAATTCAGCCAGGCCGGCCGGGCTGAGCAGCGGCACGCCGGCGGAGATGAGGTTTTGCTCGCTCTGATGCGGCAGGGTGGAGGAGGAGGCGCCGTGGTCGTCGCCGACCAGCAGCAGCACGCCGCCATGTGGCTGGGTGCCGGCGGCGTTGGCGTGGCGGATGACGTCCATGCTGCGGTCGACGCCCGGGCCTTTGCCGTACCACATGGCGAAGACGCCGTCGTAGCGCGCGCCGGGGAAGAAGCCGAGTTGCTGGCTGCCCCAGACGGCGGTGGCGGCCAGATCTTCGTTGATGCCCGGGCGGAAGACGACGTGCTCGGCGGCGAGAAAGCGTTGCGCGCGGGTGAATTCACGGTCGAGCCCGCCGAGCGGGGAGCCACGGTAGCCGGAGACGAAGCCGGCGGTGTTCAGCCCGGCCTGCTGGTCTAGCCGCCGTTGGGTCAAAGCGAGCCGCACCAAAGCCTGATTGCCGGAGAGCAGCGCGGATTGGGCGGTGGGGCCGTAACGCTGGTCGAGCAAATCCGCTGTCATCATGCGCACCGTTGCTGAAAGGCAGACGATGGCATAGCGCCGCGCGCGCCACAAATGCGGTTTGCGTGGCGCGGGCTGGTGACGGGGATTGGTATGTTATATTATAACCAAATGATGTTCCGCTTTTCCGATCCACTGTCCCCGACCGCTGGCCTGGCTGCGCGCCTGACGCTGGCGGTGGGGCTGTTGGCGGTGATCTGGCTGGCGGTGCTGTGGGCGCTGTGATCCGGCTGGAGGATGTGGGCTGCCGTTACCGCCAGGCTTGGGCGGTGGAGGCGGTCAGCGGTGGGTTTGCGCCGGGGAGCCTGACCGCCGTGGTGGGGCCGAACGGGGCGGGCAAGACCACGTTGCTGCGGGCGATTGCCGGGGTGCATCCGGTGGCGGCCGGGCGGATTGACCGGGGCGGGCTGGCGGCGAACGCGATTGCGTTGTTGCCGCAGGCGAGCCGGATGGACCGGAGTTTTCCGCTGAGCTGCGCCGATGTGGTCGCGCTGGGGGCCTGGCCGCGCATGGGCGCGTTTGCCGCATTGAAGGCCGGAGATGCGCGGCGGGTGCTGGCGGCGTTGGCGCGGGTGGGGCTGGCGGATGTGGGCGACCGGCTGGTGGGGGCGCTGTCGGTGGGGCAGTTTCAGCGGCTGCTTTGGGCGCGGCTGCTGGTGCAGGATGCGCCGGTGCTACTGCTGGACGAGCCGGTGGCCGGGGTGGATGTGGCCAGCGAGGCGATTTTTCAGGACATGCTGGCCGAGTGGCAGCGCGAGGGCCGCACGGTGATTGCGGTGCTGCACGATCTGGATTTGGTGCTGCGCCGGTTTCCGCAGACGCTGTTGCTGGCGCGGCGGATGATTGCCTGGGGGGAGACCGGGCAGGTGCTGTCGGCGGCCAATCGGCAGCGGGCGCGGCTGTCACTGGACCCGTGGGATGCGGCGTTGTTGGACGCGTCGTGATGTTCGACCTGTTGTTCGACCCGTTCAGCATGGGGTTCATGCGCCGGGCGTTGGCTGGGTGCATTGCGCTGTCGCTCGCCGGGCCGCCGCTGGGGGTGTTTCTGGTGCTGCGGCGGATGAGCCTGACCACGGATGTGTTGCAGCACGGGATTTTGCCCGGCATCGCCTTGGGCGCGGTGTTCGGCGGCATGTCGCTGCTGGCGATGGGGGCGGGCGGGTTGGTGGCCGGGCTCGCGGTGACGCTGCTGGCCGGGTGGCTGGCGCGGGTGACGGCGGGGCGGGAAGATAGCCAGCTGGCGGCGGTGACGTTGATCGCGTTGGCGGCGGGGGTGGCGATGGTCTCGCTCGGGCGCGGCATCGATCTGACGCATCTGCTGTTCGGCAGCGTGCTGGCGGTGGATGATGCGGCGCTGGTGCTGATGGCCGGGGTGGCGAGCGTGGCGCTGCTGGGGCTGGCGGTGATCTGGCGGCCGTTGATTTTGCAGAGCTTCGATCCCGGGTTTCTTGATGCGCTCGGCGGGCGTGGCGCGGTGTGGCATCTCGGCTTCATGGCGCTGGTGGTGGCGTGCGTGGTGGGCGGGTTCGCGGCGTTGGGCACGCTGATGTCGGTGGGGTTGATGATGCTGCCGGCGGTGGCGGCGCGGCATTGGGCGGCGAGTTTGGCCGGGCAGGTTCGGGTGGCGGTTGGGGTGGCGCTGGCTTCGTCGTATGGCGGGTTGCTGGTGTCGTACTACGCCGACATCCCGGCGGGGCCGGCGATTGTGCTGGCGGCCGGGCTGGTTTGGGTGGCGGGGGTGCTGGTGGGGCGCCATGACAGCCTGCTGGGAACGTTGCGGCGCGGTTGATATCGATCAATGCACGCGGGCCGTCTGATCGGCATGATCGGGGCATTGATCAGGAGGACGCCATGGCGCTCAAAGAAATTCTCGTGCATCTCGACACCTCGGCGCGCAGCACGTTGCGGCTGAAGATTGCCGCGGAGATTGCCGCCAAGCAGGGCGCGGTGCTGGTGGGGTTGCACAGTTACGACATGCCGACCTCGGAGATTTTTATCGGCGATCCGCCGATGTATTTCGATGCCAAGCAGGTGGACGATATTCTGGAGCGCATGCGCGCGACCAAGGATGAGGAATGCGGCAAAATCCGTGCGGTGTTCGAGGCGGAGATTGCCGCCCACGGCATCACCGGTGAGTGGCGCCAGGTGGAGGGGTTTGCGACCGATGTGCTGAGCCTGCACGGGCGGTACGTGGATCTGGTGGTGGTGGGCCAGCCGGCGCCGGATGGCGATCAGGCCGGGGTGATTGATCCGGCATTGCTGATGGGGTCTGGCCGGCCATTGCTGGTGATCCCGTATGCCGGGAGTTTCCCGCATGTGGGGCAGACGGCGCTGATCGGCTGGAACGCGACGCCGGAAGCGGCGCGGGCGGTGGCCGAGGCGCTGCCGCTGCTGCAAACTGCGGGCCGGGTGATTGTGGTTTCGATCAATCCGCAGCGCGGCATTACCGCCGATGGCGAAAAGCCGGCCGATGATCTGGTGCGCCATCTGGCGCGGCACGGCATTAAGGCGGAGGGGCGGCAGATTACCGCGGGTGGGATTTCCGAGGGTGAAGCGCTGCTGTCCTATGCGTCTGACGTCGGCGCGGATTTGCTGGTGTGTGGGATGTACGGCCATAGCCGGTTCCGCGAGATGGCGTTTGGCGGGGTGACGCGCAGCCTGCTGGCGGCGATGACGTTGCCGAGTTTCCTGGCGCATTAACAACCGTGCATTGACGGCGACGCGGCGGGCGTGGACGATCGGGGAAAATTCCCGGAGGGTTCGTGCATGCCGCGTCGTCTGATCGATATTTCCAGCCCGTTGCAGGCCGGCATCAAAAGCGATCCGCCGCATATGCTGCCGCAGATCGAGTATGTGGATCATCACCAGTCTGCCGGTGCGATGGCGGCGTTTTTCGAGGTGCCGGTGTCCGCGCTGCCGGATGGCGAGTATGCGGCCGTGGAGCGGGTGCAGATCAGCACCCATAACGGCACCCATCTGGATGCGCCGTATCATTACTTTAGCAGCATGAACCACGCGCTGAAGCCGGGTGGCGAGCCATCGTGGCGGATTGATGAGGTGCCGCTGGAATGGTGCTACCAGCCGGCGGTGAAGCTGGATTTTCGCCATTTGCCGGATGGGTATGTGGCCACGCCCGGCGATGTGCAGGCAGAGTTGAAGCGGATTGGCCACACGCTGGCGCCGCTGGAGATTGTGGTGGTGAACACCGCCGCCGGGGCGAAATACGGCCAGGACGACTATGTGGATAGCGGCTGCGGCATGGGCAAGGCGGCGACGCTGTGGATGCTGGAGCAAGGGGTGCGGCTGGTGGGCACGGATGCGTGGAGTTGGGACGCGCCGTTCAGCCACACCAAAAAGCGGGTGGCGGAGACCGGCGATGCCGGGTTGATCTGGGAAGGCCATCGGGCCGGGCGGGAGATTGGCTACTCGCATCTGGAGAAGCTCGGCAACCTCGCCGCGTTGCCGGCGGATGGGTTTGAGGTGATTTGCTTTCCGGTGAAAGTGCATCGCGGCAGCGCGGGATGGACCCGGGCGGTGGCGGTGTTGCCGGCGTAGTGCGGTCCGGGGGAATTGACGCGTAATTGCGGGCAATGCACGGCAATATGCCGATGGGTTAGATAGATCACACGCGCAACGACCGTTAGCTTCATGGGCGCAGGCAGGCATCGGATTTCCGTTGTGATACCGTTGCAGTGTCCAGGAGCCGTCGATGTTCGCGCAATCCCCCCACGTGTCTGGCCTGACGGTCGCTGTGCTGCTGGCCGCCTGCCTGGTTGCCGGCCCGGCCGGCCCGGCCGGCGCGACGGTCTACAGCTACACCGAAACCGGAACGATTGCGGCGGGGCAGATTGACTACAACGGGGTTTTCGGCGCCGGCGGTGCTAATCTCGGCGGCCAGACGGTCAGCTTCACCTATCGTTTCGATACCTCCCTTGCCACGGCCGGCGGTAGCTACCTGACCTATAATTATCTGCAATATACCGGCGGCGATCCGGCTGGGATGGTGGCGCGCGTCACAGTCGGCGGGGTGACCATCGCCGCCGCTTCAACCGGGTTTTCACAGATCACCGACAGTAATCCGACCGGCAACCCGGGCTTGGCTAGCACCGTCGATACCGCCATCGCCTTTACCGTCGAAGACGCGGTGGATGTGATCGCGCTGCGGCTGAATGCCTCGGCCGTCTTTAGTCTTGGCGACCTTATCGCCACCGGCTTGGGGGCGATCGATCCGTCGCAGCAACAGGCATTCTATGCCAGCAACCAAGGCGTCGGGCGGGAGGAGTTGCTGTATTTCACCGCAAATCCTGTGCCTGAACCCGCGGGCGCGAGCGTGTTCGGCATCCTGGGGCTGGTCGGCTTGGTTGCGAGATGGCGCGCCCGAACTGTCGGGATAGTTTACAGTTGAACCGCATTCGAAGCGATATCTATCCGTAAGATGATGTTTTGGCATGTAAATTTTGTTGGCGCAGTTCCTGCTTAATAGGCTTTGAACGTCGTATTACTGGCGCTCCGACCGTCAACCTGGGAGTATTCAATGCAAATCGTGCGGCGCAGTTTAACTTTGGCCCAGCTTGGACGTGTAGGGTTGGGAGTTGTCGGGCTTGGACTCGCTGCGCTTGGTGCGCCGGCGGCTATCGCCGCACCGTTCAGCTACACTCTGACCGGAACGATTTTAAGTGGCCAGACCGACAACATCGGCGCGTTTGGCACCGCCGGGGCAAGTTTGTCCGGCCAGGCAGTCAGTTTTACCTTCAGCTACGACCCGACACTTGTCAGCTATTCCGGCCAGCAGAGTTACTATGAATTTCTGATCTACAACAACGCTGCCGGGGCTGCCGATTCGGTCACCATCGGCAACACCACCTATTCCGTGAGTTCGGGGACGGGCTACTCGGCGGTGCAAACCGAAAACGGAACCGGCAATCCTGCGCTCGCCGACCTGTATGACACCCAAATCAGTTTCAACATGACCGACGGCACCCAAGATCTCGTCCTTAATCTCTATTCTTTAAGTCATTTCGCCATCGGTCAGATCGGCACTGTCGGGCTAGGGCCGATCGACCCGACGCGTCCGCTGGATTTCTTCCTCAGCACGGATGGTGGGACGACGTATGACAACATCTACTTCACGGCTGACGCGCAGACGACGCCGGCACCCGAGCCGGCCACGCTGGCGCTGCTGGGCGCCGGGCTTGCGGGCCTTGGCGGTGTACGCCGGCGCCGTGCTGGGTTCAAGCCCGGCTGATTGGGCCTGCGAGAGCGGTTTCACGCTCGGTGAAACCGCTCCAGATCATCGTGCATCAGGCTAAGAGTGGTTCGCGACGGCAGCCAATGTGATGCGGCCTTAGGTGGCGATCACTTTCACATAGCTCCCCGGAGCGTCCTCAATCACCGCAAGCCCGCCCTCGCCAGGGGTGCGCGCCTTGACTTGCTTTTTGTCGTGCTCGCGGATCCAGCGATTCCAGTCCGGCCACCACGAGCCTGCCATTTCGGTGGCGCCGGTGAACCAGTCTTCCGGCTCGGCGGGCAGTTCGGTGTTGATCCAATGGCCGTATTTGCCGCCATCGGGCGCGTTGACCACGCCGGCGATGTGGCCGGAGGCGGCGAGGACGAAGCGGTTTTCGCCGCCGAGCAGGTGAGTGCCGCGATAGGTGGCACGCCAGGGGGCGATATGATCCTCGCGGGTCGAGAGGAAATAGGCCGGGGTTTTCACCGTTGAGAGGTCGATCGGGGTGCCCGAGAGGGTGATGCCGTTCGGCTTGGCCAGCAGGTTGGCCTGATACATGTTGCGCAGGTAGAAGCTGTGCATCTTCGCCGGCATGCGGGTGGAATCGCTGTTCCAGTAAAGCAGGTCGAACGGGAACGGATCATTGCCGAGCAGGTAGTTGTTGACCACGAACGACCAGATGAGGTCGTTGGCGCGCAGCATGTTGAAGGTGGTGGCCATTTCGGCGCCTTCGAGGTAGCCGCGCTTGTTCATTTTATCTTCGAGGGCGGAGAGTTGCTCCTCGTCGATGAACACGTTCAGCTCGCCGCTGTCGCGGAAATCCATCAGGCAGACGAAGAAGGTGGCGGTTTTGATCCGGGCGTCGTTATGCGCGGTCATGTAGGCGAGGGTGGAGGCGAGCAGGGTGCCGCCGAGGCAGTAGCCGATGGCGTTGACCTCCCGCTCCCCCGTGGCCGCCTCGATCGCGTCGAGGGCGGCGAGGATACCTTCCTGCATGTAATCGTCGAAGTTTTTTTCCGCCAGTGTCTCATCCGGGTTGACCCAGCTGACCATGAACACGGTGTGACCCTGGTCTGTGGCCCATTTGACGAAGCTGTTCCGCGGCCGCAGGTCGAGGATGTAGAATTTGTTGATCCAGGGCGGCACGATCAGCAGCGGGCGCTTCAGCACCTTCTCGGTCGTCGGGGTGTACTGGATGAGCTGCATCAGGTCGTTTTGGTAGACCACCTTGCCCGGCGTGACGGCGATGTTGTCGCCGATGCGGAAGGCGTCGGTATCGGTCATTTTGATTCGCAGGTCGCCCTTGCCGCGTTCCAGGTCGGAGAGCAGGTTGTTCAGGCCCTTGATGAGGTTTTCGCCGCCGGTTTCGGCGGTTTTGCGCAGCACTTCGGGGTTGGTGAACAGGAAGTTGGACGGTGACATCGCGTCGATAAACTGGCGGGCGTAGAAATCCACCTTTTGCGCGGTGGCGGGGTCGAGGCCCTCGGCGTCTTTCACCACGTCGTTCACGTAGCGGGCGGAGAGCAGGTAGGACTGGCGGATGAAGTCGAAGACTTCGTTATCCTTCCAGGCTTCGTCCTTGAAGCGTTTGTCCTTCGGGTCGCCCTTGATGATGTCCTGCGAGGCGATGCCCATCATGCGGCGGGTGGTGGACTGCCAGAGCGACATATAGTCCTGCCAGAAGCCGAGCTGGGTTTGCAGCAGCTTGGCCGGGTTGGCCATGAGCTTGGCGGTCATTTCCA
The DNA here is from genome assembly GCA_903893975.1 of uncultured Rhodospirillales bacterium. Taxonomy (GTDB): domain Bacteria; phylum Pseudomonadota; class Alphaproteobacteria; order Acetobacterales; family Acetobacteraceae; genus CAITOL01. The sequence goes on from CAITOL010000202.1 coordinate 50,976, forward strand.
GGAAGGCGTGGCCGATGTTCAGCGGGTCCGGCTTGGCGGGGGCGCCTTCGGACTGGCGCTTCAGCCAATCCTGCACGATACGCTGCGAGCGTTCGGCGATGCTGGCCATGGATTGGCTGAGCTCCGCCGGATCGGGCATTTTGACCTGGCTTAGGTCGGGCATGCCGGCGGCGAGGCCGGCGAGCCCGACCGGCATTTCGGCCTTGCCGGCCGCCGGTTTGGGGGTGGCGGGGCCTGCGTTGGCTGGCTTCTTCGCGTCGGCCATTCCTGTGGTCCTTTCCGTCGGCGGGCGGGCGCTGCTACATCTGGTGCCGGCCGTCACGGCCGGCAGGAGAGACAACGAAAATGAAAGCGCGCCGCGCATCGGTTGTTACAGGGCTGAGCAGGGCGGTTCAAGCCCGTGGGGTGCATGCCGTGCATACCATCGGAGGGCCGGCGCTGCTGGCCGCCGCGCTGGCGCTGGGGGGATGCGCGGGCAAGGCGGGCGATGGCCCGGTGGCGTGGTGGCATCAGCTGGAAGGCGGGCGGATTGCGCAGGACCGGCCGGCGCCGCCGAATGCGGATGCGCCGTATCCCAATCTGGCCAGCGTGCCGGCGCGGCCGGCGGCCACGCCATCGGATGTGCGGGCCAAGATTGCCGAGGGGCTGGTGGCGGACCGGGCCAATGCGGCCTATGGCGCCAGCCAGATTCCGTTGCAGCCGGCGCGGCCGGTGATTGTGCAGCATCCGCCGCAGCAGGCGGACGCATCGAGTGCCACGATGGCGGCGGCGGAGCCACCGCGCGCGGCGCCGCGCGGCAAGGTGGCATCCGTGCCGCTGGCGGCACCGGAGGCGAGCACGCCGGAGATGCCGGCGATGCCGGCGACCCCGCCGGCGCCGCCGAGCCTGCCTGGCGTGGCGCAAACCACGGCGGCCAGCCCGCCGCCAGTGGCGCCGCCGGTGGTGGCGCCGCTGCCGGCCGAGCCGGTGGCGGGGGCGCCGGTGGTGCTGAGCTTCGCCCCCGGATCGGCGGCGTTGCCCGCCAGCGCGGCCAAGGCGTTGCAGGCGCTGGCGGCGCAGCGTGGCCGCCGCAGCATTGTGGCGGCCGGATTTGGCGATGCGGCGGGGGTGGATGCGGCGAGCCAGGAGGCGGCCCTGGCGCTGGCTTTGGCGCGGGCGCGGGCCATTGCGCTGGGGCTGGCGCAGGCTGGGGTGCCAGAGGCGGCGATCCGCCAGGAGGCGCAGGCGCTGGGCGGCGGCGGGATCGCCCGCATTCAGGACTAAGCAGCCTTCGCAACTTCGCTACTGCACAAACGCCGGCTTGGCTTTATCACGCGCTAACGCTTCGCCCTTCCGACCTGGACCCTCGCCATGCAAAACGACGAATTTCACCGTATCCGCCGCCTGCCGCCTTATGTGTTTGCGGAGGTGAATGCCGCCAAGGCGCAGGCCCGAGGGGTGGGGGAGGATATTATCGACCTCGGGATGGGCAATCCGGATAGCCCGACGCCGCCGCATATCGTCGCCAAGCTGGTGGAAGCGGTGCAGGACCCGCGGACGCATCGGTATTCGACCTCGAAGGGGATTCCCGGGCTGCGGCGGGCTTTGGCCGGCTATTACGAGCGGCGCTTCGGGGTGACGCTGGACCCGGAGACCGAGGTGGTGGCGACCTTGGGGTCTAAGGAAGGGTTGGCCAATCTGGCGGCGGCGATTACCTCGCCCGGTGATACGATTCTGGTGCCCAATCCGTCCTACCCGATCCATCAGTTCGGCTTCATCATCGCCGGGGCATCCGTGCGCTCGATCCCGGCGACGCCGAACGAGGATATGCTGCGGGCGCTGGATGTGGCGGTGCGGCATTCGGTGCCGCATCCGACGGTGCTGATTGTGAACTTCCCGTCCAACCCGACGGCGTATCTGGCGGATCTGGATTTCTACCGCGAGGTGGTGGCGTTCTGCCGCAAGCATAATATCTGGATTATGTCCGACCTGGCCTATGCGGAGATTTATTTTGAGGGCGAGCCGCCGCCGTCGATTTTGCAGGTGCCGGGGGCGATGGATATTGCGGTGGAGTTCACCAGCCTGTCCAAAACCTACAACATGCCCGGCTGGCGGATGGGGTTTGCGGCGGGCAATCGCAAGCTGATTACCGCGCTGACGCGGATGAAGTCGTATCTGGATTATGGTGCGTTCACCCCGATTCAGGTGGCGGCGACGGCGGCGTTGAACGGCCCGCAAGACTGCGTGGAGGAGATGCGCACGCTGTATCGGGAACGGCGCGATGTGCTGATCAAGGGCTTGCAGGGGGCGGGGTGGGATGTGCCGTCGCCGCGCGGCTCGATGTTCGCGTGGGCGCCGATCCCGGAGCGGTTCGCCCATCTGGGCAGCGTTGGCTTTTCCAAGCTGTTGCTGGCACGGGCGCAGGTGGCGGTGGCGCCGGGGATTGGCTTTGGCGAATTCGGCGACACGCATGTGCGCATCGCGCTGGTGGAAAACACCCAGCGCTTGCGGCAGGCCTTGCGTAACATCCGCACCTTCCTGCAAACCGATAATGCATCGCCTGTCGTCCTAGAGGAAAACGCCCCATGACCATCCGTCCGCTTTCTGTTGGCCTTGCTGGGCTTGGCACTGTTGGTGCTGGGGTGCTGGCGGTGTTGCGGGACAATGCCGAGCTGATCACCGCCCGCGCCGGCCGCCCGATTGTGGTGACCGCCGTGTCCGCCCGCGACCGGACCCGCGACCGCGGGATCAGCGTGGGTGGGTTCCGCTGGTACGATGACCCGGTGGCGCTGGCGCATGATGGCGGCGTGGATGTGGTGGTGGAGGCGATTGGCGGGTCTGAAGGCTCGGCCCGGCAGTTGGTGACGGCGGCGCTGAGTGCGCGCAAGCCGGTGGTGACGGCCAATAAGGCGTTGCTGGCGGTGCATGGCGCGGAGCTGGCGCTGCTGGCGGAGCGCGAGCAGGTGAGCCTGGCGTTTGAGGCGGCGGTGGCCGGGGGGATTCCGGCGATTAAGGCGCTGCGCGAGGGGCTTGCGGCCAATCGGATTTCCCGCGTGGCCGGGATTCTGAACGGCACCTGCAACTATATTCTGACGGTGATGCGCGAGCAGGGCCGTGAATTCGCCGAGGTTCTGGCCGATGCGCAGCGGCTCGGCTATGCCGAGGCCGATCCGGCGTTCGACGTGGACGGCATTGATGCGGCGCATAAGCTGGCCATCCTGGCAGCGTTGGCCTTCGGCCGGCCGGTGGCGTTCGATGAAGTGCATGTTGAGGGTATCCGGCGGATTTCGGCGCTGGATATCGAACTGGCCGGGGAGCTGGGCTATCGGATCAAGCTGCTGGGGATTGCGGCGCGGTCTGATGCCGGGATTGAGGCACGGGTGCATCCGTGCATGGTGCCGGCGACCGCGCCGATTGCGCTGGTGGACGGGGTGTTCAACGCCGTGGTGGCGGAGGGCGATTTTGTTGGCCGGGTGATGCTGCAAGGCCGTGGCGCCGGGGCGGGGCCGACGGCGTCCGCCGTGGTGGCCGATCTTATCGACATTGCGCGCGGCCGCAACACGCCGGTTTGGGGTGCGGCGCGGGCGGATCTGTCGCACGCGCCGTCGGTGCCGATGTCGTCGCATGTGGGGGCGTATTATCTGCGGTTGATGGTGCTGGACCGCCCCGGCGTGATCGCGGATGTGACGGCGGCGCTGCGCGATGCCGGGATTTCCATGGAATCGATGTTGCAGCGTGGCCGGGGCCGTAGCCCTGGGGAGGCGGTGCCGGTGGTGCTGACCACGCATGAGACGCGGGAATCGGCGATGCGGCTGGCATTGGCGCGCATTGCGGAGTTGAATACGGTGCTGGAAGCGCCGGCGATGATCCGTATTGAAGCAGCCTGAAGGAAAATCAGAAAATGGCCGTTATTGAAGCAGTTGTTGATCGCAATTTGGCGCTCGAACTGGTCCGCGTGACCGAGGCGGCGGCGCTGGCCGCGAGCCGCTGGATGGGCAAGGGCAAGAAGAACGAGGCTGATGGCGCCGCGGTGGAGGCCATGCGCAAGGCGTTCGATACGGTGGCGATTTCCGGCACGGTGAAAATCGGCGAAGGCGAGATGGACGAGGCGCCGATGCTGTTCATCGGCGAGAAAGTGGGCTCTGGCGGTCCGCAGATGGACATTGCCGTGGACCCGCTTGAAGGCACGACGCTGACGGCCAAAGGCGGGCCGAATGCGATGGCGGTGGTGGCGTTGGCCGAGCAGGGCAACTTCCTGCATGCGCCGGATATTTACATGGAAAAGATCGCCGTGGGCGGCGGCTTGCCCGAGGATGTGGTCGGGCTGGGCGTGCCGGTGCTGGAAAATCTGCGCAACCTGGCGCAGGCGAAACGGTGTGCGGTGTCGGACCTGGTGGCCTGCATTCTCGACCGGGACCGGCATAAGGAACTGATCGCCAAATGCCGCGAGGCTGGGGCGCGGATTATGCTGATTTCCGACGGCGATGTGGCCGGGGTGCTGGCGGTGTCGCAGCCGGAGAGCGGGGTGGATATCTACCTCGGGTCTGGCGGGGCGCCGGAAGGGGTGCTGGCGGCGGCGGCGCTGCGCTGCATTGGCGGGCAAATGCAGGGGCAGCTGCTGTATGAGGATGACAGCCAGGTGGCGCGTGCCCGCGAAATGGGGTTGATCGACCCGCACAAGATTTTCCGTGTCGACGAGATGGCCAAGGGCGACGTGATGTTCGCCGCCACCGGGGTGACCACGGGGGCGATGCTGAAGGGCGTGCGCCGCTTCGGCCATGGCGCGATGACGCATTCGGTGGTGATGCGCAGCAAGTCTGGCACGGTGCGGTATATCGAGGCGCATCACAACTTCTCCACCAAGACCTGGGCGGCCCATTGAGCGCTTCGTCGCTCGGCAACATAACCTCTCTCAGCGGTCGGCGCTGGGTCTGGCGGGAGGCGGAGGAGCGGATTGGCCTCGGCATCGCCCAGCGCCTGGGGGTGCCAGAGATTCTGGGCCGGATGCTGGCCGCGCGCGGCGTGGGGCTGGAGGCGGCGCAGGATTTTCTGAACCCGACGCTGCGCGCGCTGCTGCCAGACCCGAGTGTGCTGGTGGATATGGATGCGGCGGCGGAGCGGCTGGCGCAGGCGGTGCGGCGTGGTGAGACCGTGGCCGTGTTTGGCGATTACGACGTGGATGGCGCGTGCAGCGCGGCGGTGATGACGCTGCTGCTGCGCGGGCTGGGCTGCCGGGTGCTGACGCATGTGCCGGACCGGCTGACCGAGGGCTATGGGCCAAATTTGCCGGCGTTACAGGCATTGGCGGCAGACGGTGCCAGCCTGATTGTGTGTGTGGATTGCGGCACGGCGGCAGGGGCGGTGCTGGCGGGTATGGCTGGGCGGGCGGATATCGTGGTGCTGGACCATCACAAATCCGAAGGCCCGCCGCCGGATGTGGTGGCGACGGTGAACCCGAACCGGTTGGATTGCCAGTCTGGCCTCGGGCACTTATGCGCCGGGGCGATTGCGTTTTTAACCGCCATTGCCGTGGTGCGGGCGCTGCGGCGTGCCGGGTATTTTGCCGGGCGGGCGGAGCCGGATTTGCTCGCGTTGCTGGATCTGGTGGCGCTGTCGAGCGTGTGCGACGTGATGCCGCTGGTGGGGTTGAACCGGGCGTTTGTGCATCAGGGGCTGAAAATTCTCGGCCAGCGTCGCCGGCCCGGCCTGGCGGCGTTGATGGATGCGGCCGGGGTGAAGGAGCGGCCGAGCGCGATGACGCTGGGCTTTGCCTTGGGGCCGCGGATTAACGCGGGCGGCCGCATCGGCGATTCGGGCATGGGGCTGCGGCTGCTGCTGACCGAGGACGAGGTGGAGGCGCGTGCGCTGGCGCAGACCCTGGATTCGGTGAACCGGCAGCGGCAGATGGTCGAGGCCGATATGCTGGCCGATGCGCTGGAGCAGGCGGAGGCGCAGCTGGCGGCCGGGCATGCGGCGGTGCTGGTGGCCGGGGCGGCCTGGCATCCGGGCGTGGTGGGGATTGTGGCTGGCCGGATCAAGGAAAAGTTCAACCGCCCGGCCTGCGTCGCCGGAATTATCGACGGGCTGGCCAAAGGGTCGGGCCGGTCGATCACCGGGTTGGATTTGGGCGCGGCGGTGATTGCGGCGCGCCAGCTGGGGATTTTGGCCACTGGCGGCGGGCATGCGATGGCGGCGGGGTTTTCGCTGCCGGAAGGCGGGCTGGCGGAGTTTCATGCCTTCCTCGATGAGCGGTTGGCGGCGGCGCGGAGCTATCCATCGGCGGCGGATCTGCTGGTGGAGGGGAGCGTTGCGGTGCCGGGATGCACGGTGGCGTTTGCCGAGCAACTGGCGCGGCTGGCGCCGTTTGGCGCTGGCAATGACGAGCCGACTTTGGTGCTGCCGCGGGTGCGGGTGGTGCGGGCGGACCGAATCGGCAAAGAGGGCGCGACGGTGCGTGCGTTCCTGGAAGGCGAGGGCGGCGGGCAAAGAATCAAGGCTGTTATGTTTCGCGCGAAGGACGGCCCGGTGGCCGAGGCACTGCTGCAACCCCGCGGCGCACCGCTGCATTTGGCCGGTCATGTGCGGGTGGAAGAGTGGAACGGCAATATTTCGGCGAATTTTATCATCCAGGACGCAGCCCTGATCTGAGCATAACGCCTTGACCGGGCCGGCTGGGTCGGCTACCCAGCCTGCCACGCGGTCCCGTTCGTCTAGAGGCCTAGGACACTGCCCTTTCACGGCGGCGACAGGGGTTCGAATCCCCTACGGGACGCCACGTTTTCTTCATAAAATCAATAACTTAACACAACTCCCCTTTTGGGGCACCAGAGTTGTGTCCCGTCTTTGTCCCGTCGGCGATTTTAGCCAGACCAGGAAGAGGTGACCTCACAATTTTTCTCCAACACGCGTTTGTCGGTATCTGCGGGCGAAGACGTCGGGGGGTTGCCGGAAACTTGCTATGCGTAACGCGTCACCCGTCGGCTTGGTGATGCATGGCCTTTTGACTTACCAGACGGCGTTCTTTGCCTCTTTAAGCGTAACCTCTACCCCGCCGCCTTCGCCGCCAGCAACGCCACCTTCAACGCCTCACGCGCGTCTGCTGGCAAAGACCGGGCGTCGATCGTCGCTATCTGCTGAACTTGCACCGGCCCACCACCGTCGCCGGCATGTTCAAGCTTGTGCATGTCTACCCACCCCGATGCCGACCGGCTGCGGTTACGCAACCCCAGGGAGACAATTTGTGCGCTTCCCGGGCTGCCACCGGCCATCGCTAGTGCCTTGCGCTCCCACCACAGCAGCGCCCGCGTGCGGCCTTCGTGAATGGCGCTCTGAAACTCTTCGTGCTTCTGCTGCCATTCGTGCAGGGCGCGCACGCTGATACCTATCGACGCCCCAGCAGCCTCAGCAGATAAGCCATCGGCCATGGCGGCGATCATCTGCTCGCCGAATTCTGCGCGATAGAGGCTCGGCCTGCCGCCGGGGTGTTTGGGTAAGGTTTTCATGTGGAAAATATTACCACAATGTAGCGTCTGGTTGAAGTAAAACGTCCTGTCGCCGGCACTTATATGGCAGGTATGGTGCCGTAGTTCCCGTTGCCGTGGTGCGGCTTGCGGCGACCTTATTCCAGCACCAGCAAGCCCTGGCTGTAGTCGAACTTCACGGATTTGAACCGGCTTAGGAAGCTCTGCCCCAGCAGCAGGCTGCCGTTCACGTCCGAGATGCTGCCCAGCACATTCTCGATCACTCGTTCCCCTACCTTTAGCTGCCGGATGCGGAATGTATTTGACTTCACCTTGCTGCCGTCGGCGAGGATATAGGTCTGTTCGCCCACAAAGTCGCTATCGGTGATCGTTCCCATTCGGGCCAGCGTCATCACAACGTCGGCTGGGATGCTTACGTCTGCGGCGCCGCTATCTACGGTAAAGTGTAGGGGGATGATGCCGTTGATCAGAACCGGTACCTTGAAGGTGCCGCCTTCTTTGACAAGAAGAACGCTACCTGGAGCGCCTGCAATCCGGGGGATTAAAGGAACGCTCGGTGGTCTCGTATTCGCTGCTATGAATTCGCCGTTCTGCCAAATTCCATTCCGAATGACCACGCCATCTCGGTTATAAGACGTACCCTGGCCGTTTTGCTTACCATCCCGGAATTCACCGACGTATTTGTTGCCATTGGCCAAAGTCAAGGTGCCCTGGCCGTTTTGCTTACCATCCCGGACTTCACCGACATATCGCGCGCCGCTGGGCCATGTGAAGGTGCCCTGGCCGTTGAAGTTACCATCCTGGAATTCACCGACGTATTTGGAACCATTAGCCGATGTGTAGGTGCCCTGGCCGTTTTGCTTACCAT